>CAIOZU010000034.1 GCA_903862885.1 uncultured Pseudomonadota bacterium | reverse complement strand
GTTCCCCCCGTGTCAGACTACATGTCGTGTAGTTGTCGTTTGAAATACGTAAGCAGTTGTCCTTGGCCGGGTGTTTTTTTGCTCCGCTTTTTTCATTTTCAACGTCCGTTCCTGGCGCCGGAAGTCAGGTCAGATGTTGCGGGTGGAGCGTAGCGGAACCCGCAACATCTAGGTTCAAGGCTGTTTTTTTGCAGTCGGCTTTTTGTCCGGGGCCGGACTAGTTGTCGCCTCTCACGATTTCAACCGTAGAGGCAAGACCATGAATGTCAAATATTCCCTCGCATTTATTGAGCAGGCTTTGATCAAAGCGTACAACCGCGAAGGTCGTTCGATTACCTCGGTGGCCGACGCGCTGGGCGTCAATGTGCACACGCTAAGATACTGGATGAAAAACAGATCCGGTATTAATCGCGCCGTGCCCGCCGCGAGCCCCGAGCAACGGCCCCAGGACTGGAGCGCTGCGCAACAGCTCGCGGCGCTGAATGAAACCTACGGGCTGACTGGCGAGGCCTTGCAGGCGTGGTGTCGCGAAAGAGGCATCTTTGCCCATAACCTGGCGAGTTGGAAAGCGGCGTTTTGTGAGGCGGGCAAGGAGAGCGCTCCTGCCGGGCGCGAGATGCGCAGCCTGAAGGACGAAAACGTCAGGCTCAAGCGGGATTTGGTGCGCAAGGACAAAGCACTGGCGGAGGCGGCGGCGTTGCTGATTCTGCAAAAAAAGTTCCGCGCGCTTTGGGAAGGCGAGGACAAATGACCTCGATCCCGGAGCGCGACCAGATCATGATTTTGGTGGCAGCCTGCATTGTTTCCGGCGCGCGCCAGGCGCGTGCCTGCGACGCGATCTCGCTGAGCGAGCGCACATTGCAGCGCTGGCAACGCGATCAAGCCGCAGGCAATGGCGACCGGCGTCCGGCGCGGGTACAAATGCCTCGCAACAAGCTCAGCACGCTTGAGCGCCAACGAATCCTCGCGGTTGCCAACTCCGAGGAGTTTGGCCACCTCTCGCCTAGCCAGATCGTGCCGCGCCTGGCCGATCAGGGACAGTTCGTGGGCTCGGAGTCCTCCTTTTACCGGGTCCTGAAAAGCGCCAATCAACTCCAGCACCGCAGCGCGTCAAAGCCGTCCAAACCCCGTCGCAAGCCCCGCGCGCTCAGTGCCACCGCACCCGCACAACTCTACTGCTGGGACATCACCTACCTGCCGACCCGCATCCATGGGATCTATTTTTATCTGTACCTGTTTCTTGATATTTATAGCCGTAAGATCGTCGGCTGGCAGGTCTATGACGTTGAAAATAGCGCCATGGCAAGCGAGATCATCCGTGACATCTGTGCGCGTGAAAACATCGCCCCCAATCAGGTCGTGCTGCACTCGGACAATGGCAGTCCCATGAAAGGCGTCACGATGCTGGCCATGCTCGAGCAACTCGGGGTCATGCCGTCGTTCAGCCGTGCAGCGGTGAGCAATGACAACCCGTATTCCGAAGCGCTATTCAAAACCCTGAAGTATCAGTCCAGTTATCCCAGACGTCCGTTCGAGAATCTCTCGGCGGCACGGCAATGGGTCACCGCCTTTACGCTTTGGTACAACTTTGAGCACCGTCACAGCGCCATCAAGTTCGTGACCCCCGCTCAGCGTCACGAGGGGGGCGATACCGCTTTGCTGGAAGGTCGTGTCAAGGTCTATGAAGCGGCGCGCACGCGCAACCCTGAACGCTGGAGTGGTGCCACACGGAACTGGCAGCCCATTCTGCGGGTGCATCTCAATCCGGACAAGCCGCTGCGCCCCGAAACACAACCGCAGGAGATTCAACACAAACTCAAACACGCCGCCTAACTAAAACTTGGGCGACAACTAGCTTGAAAAATTCCGAACCCGGTTTGAAGTCACCACAACGCTGCGCCGCAGTTTGTATCGCTGGTGAATCACCGCCTGCAATAGCTCCCCCAAGTTCCGCAGTTAATTTTGTAAGTGATTGATTTGACTGAGAGTGGCAGCCATAAAATGTCACTACAAGGCTTTGGAGGCGGGTTTTGGGAGGTTGAGATCCTGAAAGATCTGAGTCTGTTGCGCGGTCATGCGGGAGATGCCACGGTAGGTGTGCTCGCCGATGGTGGCGCGGTGCTGCTGGATGCGGCCAAGCAGTTGCAATGCGCTGGTCGGACTCAGGCTGTTGCCGCTGGCTTTGAGTCGCATGCGCATCACCCGGTAAAGCACCAATGCAAGAAAGCAGATCTGGGCGTGGGCTCGGATGCGCTCGGGCAGTCGGTGGTAGACGGGGGCGATCTCGATGTCGGATTTGAGCACCCGAAAGCCGCGCTCGATATCGGCAAGGCTCTTGTAGCGGCTCACGATCTCGGCGGCGCCGAAGTCGGTGACGTTGGTGAGCAGCACGAGTTTGCCGTCAAAGCGCTCGGCGTGAGCGATTGCGTCGGTGTCGACCGTGTAGCTGAAGCGCTCGGCCTGGTAGTCGGCGTGGATGAAGCGCGAGAGCTCGGCGTCGGCGACGGCCCGCGCGAAGCGCGAGTAAGCACCCCGGTCGGTGGCGCGGCGCCCGCGCTCGGTGAGCCCTTCGTCCTGGGCGTCGAGCTTGCCGGTCATGCGCTCGGCCAGCGTCTCGATCTCGGCGATGCGGGCACGCCGGCGCGCTGCCTGCTCGGTGGCGCGCACCGGATCGTGGGCGACCACCAGGCGCTGGTTTGCGAATCGTCCCTCGGCCAGGCCGTCGGTGAACTGCAGCGTATCCATCGTGCCGCCAAGCTCCGCATACCGTCGCGCCGGCACGGCAAGGATGAATTCAATGCGCCGCTCACGGTTGCGCTCGGCCAACTCGGTCAATTGGCCGACGTTGTCCATGCTGAGCAAGCCCCGATCGGCCACCAGGATCACCCGCTTGACGCTAAAGCGCTTGAGCACCCCCTCGAGCATCGACTGCAGCGTGCGCGTCTCGGCCACGTTACCCGCGTGCACGGTGTGCATGAGCGGCAGGCCGTCGGCGGTTTGCACCAGACCGAGCACGAACTGTCGGGCAATGCCCGCGGTCTCCTTGTTCATGCCGTAGGCTCGCAAGTCGTCTTCGAGCACCGCCTCGCCGTGGATGCGCACCGTGGTGAGGTCGTAAAACACCACGGAGAGTTCCTGGTCAATGAGCGGACGGATGTGTTCGGAGAGCTTCTGTTCGATCGCGTCAGCGTGATCGCTGATCGCATCCATGGTGCGCAGCAGGTGATCGTGGCTCACCGACGCCGGCATGCCCGGAATCGCCACCGTGTCGAGCCAGCGCAGCACGCCGAGCTTGGACTCGGGATCACACAACCGGTTAAACACCATGGCGCGCACGAGCGCTTCGGCATCGAACGATCGGCGCGAGGAGCGCAACACCCGACGGAAAACCTCGCCGAATCCGAGATCGCTCCAGAGTTGGTGAAGGGCATAGACGTCGCCATAGGCCAGCGCGCTGTCGTACTCGACCGGATGGGCCGGGTTGGCGCTACGCCCGAGAGCGCGGTTCAGGCCATTGATGAGTGGGTCGAGGTGCCGGGGTTCGAGTTGATCGAGACGCCCGAGATTGGCGATCAGGCGCTGGCGGGTAGCGCCCGATTCGGTGCGGTAGGCCTCAACCAGTTGCAGGTAGGTGCGTCCGCCGGAGCTCGAGAGTCTCGTGAACATGACAGCACGATATCAGCGAAAAAACGCTCTGTCAATAGCCTAATCAACTATGACGTGACACTACAAGAAAATCGATTTGGACAACGTAAGTTCTTGATATTTATAGACCCGACTATGCGGAAATGGTCAAAATGGCCCTTTAACTGCGGAACTTGGGGGACCCGCGCGATCCCCCGCACTGCCCGGCGTGCCGACCATAGCGGAATCCGCCGCGCCCGGCTTCGACGTCCAGACCTGGTATGCGCTGCTCGCGCCGGCGGGATTGAGCAGCAGCATCCAGACCAGGCTCAATGCCAGCGCCGGTAAGGCCCTGTCGTCGGACGAAGGGCGCAAGCTACTCGATAGCCAGGGATTGCAAGGGTCGACCTTGACGCCGCAGCAAGTCAACGCCTTTCTGGCGACCGAACAGAAAAAATGGTCAGAGGTGGCAAAGCTATCTGGCGCCAAAGTGGATTGAAGCCGCGATGGACAAAACGAGGGCGCATTTTGCCCCGTTGCCCGTCAGGCAATCGCGGGTTTGAGCAAAAAAGGGCGCAAGTCCAACTGGCGTCCCCACTGATAGCTCTTTGTTTCAACCGCGGGGCAAAAATGCAGGTCAGGACGGATGCATGCTAGTCAGGAATCTCAAGGCTCAAGAGTGGCGGATATTGTTGACCCCCATGCCCATCGCTATCACCAATATCGCCTTGCGTCACGGGCCGGGGGATGGATGTCTTGATGGCCAGAGCATGATCGCAATAAAAAAACAGCACATCTTTAACTGCAACGTTATATAGCTCAGCAATAATCCGCGCATTCAGCACGTCAGAGCTTTTAACATGCGTATAGGTCGCCTCATCCTCAAACATAATGTCGAAGGTCAGCACAAAGGGGCCGGCATTTTTACTTCTAATCAGTCTTGCTAATGAGCCGAGTGTTGCCATGCGTAGTCTCTATTCATTTTTTACATCAACGAAATCGATAGGAAACACTTCACAGGGATCGTCTAACAAGAGAAGTTGGTTCATATTGAAACGATAGACTTCGCCACGCTCAAGTGCGTTATACGGCAAGGCGATCGCGGTAATAAGACCACTCCATTCAGGGATAGGCAAATGCAATGCTTGATGTCGTGTGATGCCTGCCAGAGAATTTGAAATCTCCTGGCTGGGCGAGGTCAATTCAAAAATAATACAGAGTTCGTGGGAGGTGATTTCTTTTACGGGTTCAAGGGGCCCCATGGTGCCGTTTTTTCCGTATACGTGCAGACCCAGCTTCCAGCGGCCTTTTAACTTGTCACCAAAGACCATTTCAACGCGAGCGGCGATGCGTTCTTTGAGCTTTTCGAGCCAACTGTCAATTTGGCGGATGATGTAGGGGTCACGCACCGAGCCGATCAAAATACTTTGATAGCCCGCGAGTTCAGCGCCTTCAAGTTTGACCGTGTATTGCTTGGCCTTATGAAACTTGCTGCCAGTCACTTTAACGGTGCGTTCATCCTGTGCAAAGTACTGCGCGTTTGTTAAATCCAGAGTGCCCGATGATTCAATCAGTTTAAAAGGGTCGCCGTTTTCATATAACGCGTGTGAAGCAATACTTTGCGGAGTACATTTAAGTTCAGGATCTGGAGCGGATACCACGAAGTGATCTCTGCGCAGCCATACAAACATGCAGTCCGGACTTTTGCGCAAAACAACCGCCGCCGCACCACACTCCAGAATCTTGGCTGCGTGCCAGGCCAAGCCTTCGGGGAATCCTCTCATTAGTGGCACTGAGGCAAAAATTGCCGTGTCACTCGCCCTGCCCGTGATCACGATATTGGCCCCACTATTCAACGCAGACATAAAAGGTTCCGCGCCCATCATTCCGACAATGTGGGCGCTGCGACTAATCACATTCTCATCAAAAGGCGGAGCAGGCTGCAGGGGTACGATGCGCCCTTCTTTTAGCTTTTTGATTAAAAAAGGTTTGGATTGCTCGGCATGAATCAGGGCCAGTTTGAAAGACAGCTTTTCGTCGGCTGCGATGGTCTGAACAATGGACTTCACGAATTCGAGTTGAAGGTCACCCCCTGCCGTCCCCGCAGTGCCAATCAATAGTGGGATATTCAACCGCAGAGCACCCAAGATCATCAACCGGAGGTCACGGGCAATCGCCTCTGCAGGAAAGGCCGTAGTGCCCTTGCCGAGGTATTCTGGTCCTGGGTCAGTTGACCCCGCGTCACAACCGATGAAGTGAGGCCGTTGCGCAAGCGCGGTTTCGAAACTTTTCTCCGAAAAACCGGAGCCGCACACGCCTGTTGGTGCAAGAATCCTGACCTCGTCGTCTACCGGTGTGGCATTCATTATTCGTTGGGTACGTGAGCTTTAAAGTGATTGGAAATTTCACTACCAGTTGCCAACCAAATATCCTTGTGAACGCAGATGTATTCGAGTGCCCGGTCGACGGCACCAGTCCATTGGGGTACGCCAGAAACGTAAGGATGCAGCGCGATCGCCATTACCCGCGGTGCCGATTTGGACTCTTTGTACAACCAGTCGAACTGAGCCTTCATCAAAGTTTCGAATTGCTCTGCCGTCAATTTCTGATTAAAAAACTGGGTCGTGTCGTTGACATGCAGAGAGTATGGAATCGACATCATCGTCTTTCCCGCCAGATTCATCCTGAAAGGCAAATCATCGCAGGCCCAATCCGCGACGTATTCAATCCCTTCCTCAGCAAGAATATCCAGGGTGTTCCAGGTTTCAGATAGACCAGCGCCCAACCAACCGACGGGCTTTTTACCAGAAGACGACCGAATTATGTCCAGTGTTTCATGGATGGCCTGCTGCTCTTGTTCGGGATTCATCTCATTGAGTCGGATGGCATTGGTTTGGCAATGCCCCATGAACTCCCAATTTAATTCAACTGCTTTTTCTATGATTTGAGGGTGATAAAGACAGATATCACTGTTCAATGAAGCCGTACCCCGAATACCGTGTCTGTGCAACATTTCAAAAAAGCGCCAGATTCCAACACGATTACCGTAATCTCTGACAGACCAGTTTCGAATATTTGGCACTTTTGCGTGCTCTTTGGACACCCGTTCATTCGCTACGCCTGGCATGACATGCGACAGATGAAAAAACTCAATATTAGGGATCACCCAGACCGCCAAGCCTGCGCCGTTAGGCCACGAAAAATGCGTTCTGGTGGTAATCGGTCTGTAAGGGAAGGGGCCGTAAGTTGCTGGATTCATGCGTTTGCCATCTAGAGTGTTTCGAGTGTCTGAAATTTACTACCTTTACACATGCAACGATATTGCGCTAAGGTCGATTTTTCGAACGCGCGTTCGCCAAGGTGGGGCTGCCAAATGCAAAGCGATGATTGACGGCACCCATGCATTGAAGGTCAGCCGCGAGTTCACCGGCGATGACTTCATAAAGGGTCCGGTTCTCAAGGATCAAGGCATCGACATCCGCATGGATGGTAAGGGCCGACGGGTCGATACGGGTTTTTTTGACCGACTCTGGCGTTCGATGAAATACGAGAATATTTGCTGATCATTGAATATATTACGTGACCTATCCGGCCAGAACTTAATCCAGCTGATCAGCTGGGCGAATTCCGTTTCGGTTAACGATATACCTCAACCGGTGCTTGATAAAGCCAGCAGTATCCTGGCGGACAACCTGTCGGTCATGATTGGTGCGAGAGACGAGCCTGAAGTCGCGGCGTTTCACAAACGGGTCATCGCCCGCGCCCAGACCCGGGAAGCGCTTATCTGGCGGGGTGGCCAGCACCGAACCGATTTAGCCAGCGCCGCCGTGGCCAACGCTTTAGCGGGGGACTGGCTTGAACTGGATGAGGGTTATCGCATCACCCTGTGCCACGCGGGGCTCTACCTGATCCCATGTTTATTGGCCGAGGCAGAGGCCAACAACCTGACCTACCACGACATGCTGCGTGTCCTGGTACTGGGTTATGAAGTCGTCACCAGAATCGCACGCGCCTGGGTGGTCGACGAGATCACCATGCAATCGCATGGAAGATACGGTGCTGTGGGAGCTGCAACGTCTGTGGCCCTGGCCAGACGGCTCACATCGGAGCAATTCGTGGCTAGCCTGGGGGCTGCCGCGACGCTGATCGGGCCAGCCCCACGAAACCATCTCTCCGAAGGTGTCTTGATACGTAATGCGTGGGCGGCAAGTGGCGCCTATAACGGCTTGATGGCAGTCGAATGGGTTCAATGCGGCATACACGGTATCCCCGAAGCACTGTTTGATGTTTACACCACTGTCTTGGGCGGGCGGGCCAAACCGGAAGCCCTGGTTCAAGGTTTGGGCGCTCAATGGGCGATGCTTGATAGTTATTCAAAAATATATGCCTGCTGCCAACATTTGCATGCGGCGGTAGAAGCAGGCCTGCAGTTACGTGGGGCTCATCCACAGCTAATGGCCTCCGATCAAATCTGCAGAATCGAAGTCAAGACGCACCATCTGGCAGCGGAGCTTGCCAACACCGAGCCTGCAACGTCGCTCGCTGCTAAATTTTCGTTGCCGCACGCAATGGGAGTGGTGTTTGCGCTTGGCAAAAAGGCCACCAGTTCGTTTGGTTCAGCCACACTCACCGACCCCGAGGTCTGCCGACTTCGCTCTCTTGTGGAAATCACCACCTGGCGGGACGCGCTTGTTCCTCCCAATGACAGGCCGGCCTTGGTGACAGTCAGTATCCGCTCAGGCGAAACATTTTCGTATGAGTGTTTAAGCGCAGAGGGGGGCCCTGACCGGCCATTCCCGGCAGATATGTGGGTGGAGAAAATGCGAATGCTGGCACAATCCGCGTATCCCGGAATTATCGATGTATTTCAAAAATTAGCGACGAACCAGGATGCGATACGGGAGCAACTGTGGCGAAAAATTTTGCAACACATCGTTCAACCATAAATTAATCGCAATGCCCCGACAGTCACGTCATGACATTCAAACAATCAGAAGAAATTTGCTACCTCTCGGTCAAAGCGCTGAGCACACGTATCCATAAACGGGAACTATCAGTCAGCGAAGTCACGCAGGCGTACTTAAGCCGCATTGAGGCGCTGGATTCTCAACTGTTCTCATACATCACCGTCACGGACCAGTTAGCCCAAGAATCCGCAAAAAATGCAGACGAAGTTCTTGCAAAAAAAATCGTGACCTCTGCTCTATTTGGTATTCCCTATGGCCTGAAGGACATGTTCGATACCAAAGGCATTCTTACCACGGCCCATTCACGACTTTTACAAAGTAACAAGCCTGAGCAAGACGCCTTTACCGTCACTAAATTAAATCAGGCTGGCGCCATTTTGCTAGGCAAGCAATCCTGTCACGAATTTGCCCATGGAGGACCATCCTTCGACTTGCCGTGGCCACCTGCAAGAAACCCCTGGAACACGGCTCATTACACAGGTAGTTCAAGCACCGGGTCGGCCGCGGCTGTCAGTGCTGGCTTATGCGGTTTCGCACTTGGCACGGATACGGGGGGGTCGGTCAGGACCCCTGCCTGGATGTGCGGCGTCGTCGGCTTCAAACCCACGTTCGGCAGAATTGGCCGCTCTGGCGTGATTCCGTTTTCGGCTAGTTGCGATCACGTTGGACCCTTGACGCGTGATGTGACAGACTGCGCCCTGGTCTTCAACGCCATCGCGGGACACGACCCAGGAGATCCGGGCAGCTCACGCGCCAGTGTCGACGACCTCAAGCCTCCTAGCTTAAGCAATCTAAAGGGCATGAAGATCGGTGTGATACGACACCACTGGGACGATGATCACAAAGCGAATCCGGAATTGATTCGGGCAGTCGATACGGCCATCAACGTCTACAAAGATCTTGGCGCCGACATACATGAAATCAAGGTACGGCCTCTTAACGAGTATTACGCCATTCGAATCCTGCTAACCGAGTGCGAAATTTTCAGCAGACATCAACACATCTTGCAACGCGATCCGCTGATCTATGGCGACCACTTCCTGGGCAGAATTCTTGCCGCAGTTTTGTTTAGCTCTGCCGACCATCTTGCCGCGCAACGAGAGCGACGCGTTGTCATCAATGAATTCAACGAACTGCATCGCACCTACGATGCCGTCCTCACGGCCGGATCCGGCCCAGCCCCACGTATGGACTCGCACAAGAACATCGGGGCTAAACAGAAATGGTCTTCTCCAAGCATGGGGACAGTATTCAGTGTCACGGGTGCACCGGCCCTCGCACTACCTTGTGGATTCAGTAAAAATGGCATGCCACTCGGCCTGCAGATCGCGGCAAAACACTTCGATGATCAAAAACTGCTAGAGCTTGGCTATGCCTATGAACAAGCCGCTGGCTGGCATTTGCGCAAGCCAAATTTGACGCCAGGCCTGTTGGCGCCGGAGGTCGATCACCATCACGAAAACGTGATCCCTGACATTGATCAAGCCGCACATGATCAAGTCATGATTGCGCTCAAGCACGCCGGGATCACGTTGCCCGTGAATAAATTAAATCTGCTACTTGAGTCTGCGCCCTACGCGATTCACATGGCTTTGAGCATCAACCGAAACAGAGCGTTAAAAGACGAAACAGCTGCTGTATTCAATATGGATAATTTTTTTGAGGCGTAAGAAACTTTGACAGCATCAAGTATCACGTGAGGGATCATTTTTTTCGGTTCAGGTCGTCTGACGACTTGTTAATGAGAACAGCCATGTTTAAATTTTCAAAGACCTTCTGTAGAACTATCGCCTTACTCGTCGTACTAACGTGCGGTCATGCCGTCCAGGCACAAACATGGCCCACGGAGTCGATAAAAATGATTGTCACTTTCGCGGCAGGTGGCGGGGCGGATTTTGTAGCGCGAACCGTTGCTAGCAAAATGACTGAAAGTCTTGGCAAACCTGTCATCGTGGAAAACCGGGCCGGTAGCGGTGGACTGATCGGCGATGATGTGGTGGCCAAGGCCGCCCCCGACGGCTACACCTTACTGATGGGGGCCGCCGGGCCGTTAACGGTCGCGCCGCACCTGTACACGCGGATTCCGTATGATCCAAAAAAAGACCTTATTCCGGTTGCACTGGTCGCTGCTTCACCGTTTACGTTAGTTTTGAATCCTGCGGTACCCGCAAATACGTTGAAAGAGCTGATTGCATTGATTAAAAAATCGCCAGGCACCATGACCTATGGTTCCTCGGGTACAGGCGGTGCGCCGCACCTCGCTGGCGAGTTGTTCACAAACATGGCGGGAGTGAACGCCATACATGTACCCTATAAAGGCCTATCGCCTGCGATCAATGATTTACTCGGCGGACATGTACAAATTTTATTTGCAGATACAGGGTTGGTATTGCAACAAATCAGGCTCGGCAAACTTAAAGCGATTGCAGTCACCAGCACACAGCGATCTCCTCTGCTACCAGACGTGCCCACGATGGCAGAGGCTGGCCTGCCAGGCTATGTGGCAGGTTCCTGGTACGGGATACTTGCACCCGCCGGCACCCCCACGACCGTCATCAATAAGATCAACGATGTCGTACGCTTAGCACTGGCCAGTGAGGATCTGAAAAAACAATTTATCGCCCAGGGACTCGAGTCGACCGCCATGACGCCGGAGGAATTCACGACCCTATTTGAAACCGACTATCAGAAATGGGGTGTTTTGATTATGGATAAAAATATCAAACTTGAATAAAAATTCAAGCATTTGAGAATAATAAGGTATTGCACAGATGCCTTCGTGGTCCGCCCGATGCGTCCCTCTGGTACACGCCGATGCGTTTTAGCTAAAACGCATCGCAGCACTACTTTCGATCACATCTTCCAGGCGAATATCATCTTCACCCGGAACCTTGACCTTGGTGAATACGTGGCCGTGATATTTCACGGGGCGCGTCGCATCCAGGCCCATCTTGGCGCTGATGCCAGCAACGTGCGTCGGGATTTGACTGTCTTCGTGAAGATCCATGCCAAGCGTCGTAGAAGGATCGAGCACCGAACCCTGCGCGCCGGAAATCACCACCAGATCGCGATCAGCCTGGAATCGTGTCGCGACGGCCCACTCGACCTGCTGGGGATCATGCACTTCGACGTCATCGTCAACGACAATCACTTGCTTGACATCGTAGTGCGCGCCAAACGCGCCGCAGATAATATTCTTCGGCTGGCCTTCGTGCGTTTTGCGAATTTTGATATAGAGGTGGTATCGGCCAACGCCACCCACGGATAGATGCACATCGAGCACGTTTGGAAAGCTGCGCTGCAAATGCGCAAGCAATGAAGCCTCGCGGGGGATCATTCCCAGTAGAAGATGTTCCATCTCAGCCGGAACAATCGTGTGGAAGATCGGATTTTTTCTATGCGTGATGGCATCGATCTCGATCACCTCACGCTCTTCCTGCGTACTGTAATACTTCGGAAATTCGCCGAACGGGCCCTCGATCGCGCGCACCCCGGGCAATAGTCTGCCCTCGATGACGATCTCACTATCCGCAGGCACCCGCACCTCACTCGTCAGGCACTTCACCACGCGCAATGGCTTGCCATGCAAACCACCCGCGACTTCCAGCTCATCCCAATCAAGCGGACCGATAGCCTGCGAAGCCAGCATCGTCAGCGGATCCACGCCGATGACGATCGCAACGTCAAGTGCCTGATTCTTTGATTCGGCTTCCTTGAAAATGGCCCATAAGTGTCTGGGTAACAGCAGGATCGCCATCTGGCTTTTCGAATGAACCTGAATCCGATGGATTGAAACGTTTTGTACGCCTGTCGCGGGGTTTCTGGCGATCACCAACCCCGCTGTGATGTAGGGTCCGTTGTCATGTTCGCTATGGGTCGGGATCGGCATCACGTCGCGCGGGTCCCGATCCCGATGCACGACTTGCTGGCAAGGTGCCTGATCATGCGCCACCTCTTCGCAACGCAGCGGATGCGCAGCCGCATCCCGAAAGCGCGCCAGCAATTCCGACTCGGGCACACCCATGGCTTCAGCAATCCAGCTGCGCCTGGACATGAATCCGGAAATTACCGGAACTTCATGGCCATCGGGTTTTGGGAAATACGTCGCTTGCTTGCCATCCAGTATTTTCGAAATCGCTGCCAACTCGTGCCTGAGGGAAATGCCAGGCTTGATCCTGGCTACCCTGCCAGTCGCCGAAAGATGTTCAAGCCATTCGCGCAGGTCGGTGAAGACATGCGATTTCGATGGTGCTGCGCTGGATTGGGTCATGACGACACCTTTAATTCAGGACATCGGAATAATTCAGGAAATCGAACTAATTCACGACATCGGACTAATTCAGGACATCGGACAAATTCAAGACATCGGACAAATTTCGAATTTATTCGATCACAATATGGTTCTGAAGGATCACGTTTTTCCACATTTCCATTTCTGTAGCAATAAATTCGCGGAAGAATCCGGGGGTTCCGCCATCGATCACCACGCCTTCGCGCCGGAAAATCTCCTGCACATCCGGCATCTTCAGGATGGAATTCAATTCACCATTCAATTTGTCGATCACGGCCTGGGGCGTGCCGGCCGGGACAACAAAACCATGCCACGAAGACACTTTAAAATTGGGCATGCCACTCTCTGCGAAGGTGAGCAGCTCCGGCATCAACGGCGAACGAGTCGCCGAGGCGATCGCCAATGCGCGAGCCTTTCCGGCCTCGATGAAAGGCTGAATATGCGGAAGCGCATCGAAAGCAAATTCAACCTGCCCACCCGCAAGGCCGGCGAGCATCGGGCTGCTACCCTTGTACGGGATTTGCGTCAGCTCCGTTTTTGAAACGCTTTCAAACAGCGCCATCGCAAGATGATTGGATGACCCGGGCCCGGAAGAACCGTAATTCAATTTGCCGGGTTTGGCCCGAGCGGCTTCCAGCATCTGTGCGACGCTCTTGATGGGCGACTCGGCATTCACGGCCAGCACCATCGGCGCCCGACCGGCCAATAAAACCGGTGAAAATGCGCTGTTCGTATCGTATGGCAAAGACTTGTAAAGCCACAGATTGGTCGCGAAAGGGAACTGGACAACCAGCACGGTATAGCCATCGGGGGCTGCTGTAGCGACAGCTTGCGTACCGATCACGGTACCGCCTCCGGGTTTGTTTTCAACGACAACCGGAACATTCCAGGCCGCACTTAACTTGTTCGCCACCAGCCGTCCAAGGGTATCGTTAAACGCACCCGGAGGATATGGCACCACAATTCGGACTGGCTTGGAAGGGTAGGCGGCATCCTGCGCCAAGACCCGATCACAGGAAATGACGCCGAGTAGCAAGGCGGATAGCATCCAAATAAAGCGCCGAACCATCATTGTTTGTCTCCCCGTTTACATCGCAAGTTGCTTCAACAGCGTCTGATGACTTTCAGGATCATCCGCACGGCCCTGAAGAACAATTCTTCCACGTTCGATCACGCAAAACCGCGTCACCACTTCAATGGCACGATGAACATTTTGTTCGACAAGAATAATAGGCACACCGTCCTGTCGCAAGGCAAGAATCAGATCGAAAATTTCATTAACGATCATCGGTGCCAGGCCTTCCGTGGGCTCGTCAATCTGCAGCAGTTTCGGTTCACCCACCAGAACCCTGGCAATCGCCAGCATCTGTTGCTCGCCACCCGAAAGCGTCGTCCCCGATTGTTTGCGTCGCTCCGCCAGACGCGGAAATCGCTGATAGATTGATTCAAGCTTGCGCGCCTGCTGCGCGCGTCCCACCGCGGGAGTCTGCATAAAGCCGAGCACAAGATTTTCTTCGACCGAGAGACCCGGGAAAATACGCCGATCCTCCGGCACCAAACCGATTCCTTTGCGGCAAATCTGATCCGACGAAACACCCAGCATGCTTTGACCTTCGAACTCGTATTGCCCTTCCGAAGGGGTGACCCAGCCCGCAACGGTTTTGATCAGCGTCGTCTTGCCAACGCCGTTGCGCCCGAATAGCCCCAGGACTTCACCCCGTTCGACCGTCAGCGAAATTCCCTGCAATACATGGGAAAGACCGTAATGCGTATGGATATTGCGAAGTTCAAGCATGTGCGTGCCCCCGAACTTCGCCAAAATATGCAGCCTGCACTTGCGGATTGGCTCTAACTTCCAGCGGTGTGCCTTCGGCCAGCTTTTCCCCTTGATGCATCACAACCACATGATCGGAAATGTTCATGACCAGTTCCACATCATGCTCAACCAGCAGAATGCTTAAGTCATCGCTGGCAAGCTCTTTAATCAGGGCTTCCGTTTCCTGGGTATCGGTCAAACTCATTCCCTGTGTTGGCTCATCCAGCAACAGCATCTTCGGATTGCACGCCAGGGCCGTGGCGATTTCCAGGCGACGCTGCTCGCCATGGGATAGATAGCCCGCCAGCTCATCCGCACGAGAACGCAGCGCAAACCTTTCGAGCAACTCGTCCACGCGATTATTGGCAAGCCGGGATCGTTGTGTTGGCAAAAACAGCCCACGACCATGCTCGATGAATTGCGCGGCCAATCTCAGATTTTCATGCACGGACAATTCGAAAAACAAATTCGTGATTTGAAATGACCGGGATAATCCCGCAGACACCATCTGGACCGCGTTGAATCCTGTTGTATCGCGACCATCGAACAGGACTCGACCCTCCATGGGCCGAATCGCTCCACTGATCAAATTGAACAAGCTGCTTTTACCGGCGCCGTTTGGGCCGATGACCGACGTGATGTGGCCACGCTGCGCCTCAAAGCCGACACGCTTCACGGCCGTCAGTGCACCAAAGCGAACGCTCAATTCCTCTACTTTCAGGATCGCCTTATCCACCGCGCGCCTCTTGTTGAACAGTGCCTTGCCCTTTCTGGCACCGCCTATCAAGCATCGGTGCCAGATAGCCAATAATTCCGCGTGGGAACAGTATGACCACAATCATGAACAGCACACCGATGACCAGCTGGTGGTGCGGCGTGAATGAACCAACCACCGACCGTAACCCAGTGAGCAATGCGCTGCCGTAAAGCGGGCCGATGAGCGTTCCGGTACCGCCCACAATCACGTTGATGATGGCGTTGCCGGAGACCTGGAAAAACATCAGTTCTGGTGAAACAAAGCCGCGCAACATGGGATAGAGCGCCCCGCTCGTTCCTGCGATGGACGCCGCCAGCACAAACGCAGAAAGCTTGAATCTCCAGGTATTGAATCCAAGAAAGGCAACGCGGTGCTCATTGGCTTTGATGGCGATCAGTTGGCGACCGTAGGGCGTTTTCATCAGGTAGTTCAACAGGGAATACACCAGCGCGATGAACATCAGCGCAAACAGGAAAAACACCGTAGGCTGACCAGAGGACAAGCCGGGAAGTATCTGTGCGTTTGGCACCCCGATAATCCCGTCCGACGCACCCAACTCGACGGTGTTGAAAACAATCTTCGAGACCACCTGCGCCAGTCCGAAGCTGATCAAGGCGAAATACACACCCTTCGAACGAATCGCGATAAGGCCCGCGACCAACCCGACCAACGCGCTGGAAAGCATGCAGGCCAGCAGCACGAGCCATATCGACACGGTCCAGTTCTTAAGGATAAGCGCCGCGGCGTACGCGCCAAAGCCGAAGAATAGCGCTTGCCCAAGCGGCAACAGGCCGGTAATGCCAAGAAGCAAATCAACCGATAACGCCAAACCGCCAAAGATCATCGCCTCGGTCGCCAGGCGAAGGAAAAACACATCCTCGACGACGGTCGCGATGAAAGCGAATACACACGAAATCGCGAAAAACAGTACTGCCAGCAGGCGCAGGGAATTAATTTGCTTCGAGGACGCCGGCCGGGAGAACTCACCCATGACCCAGCCTCCCGAAAAGGCCTTGCGGACGCCACATCAATACCAGCACCATGCACCCGAACAGCAGCGGATCGCTCCACACCGGGGAGATATACAGACTTGAAATGGACTGGATTTGGGTCAATAGCAACCCGGCGATCACCGCGCCTTTGATCGACCCCATTCCTCCAATAATCACGACGCTAAATGCGATCAGGACAAAATCACGGCCCATCGTGGGAAACACGGAATAAATCGGGGCAAGCAATACCCCGGCTATCCCGGCCAGAGCCACGCCAAGGGCAAACGTCAGTGCGTAGACTTTATTCACCGGCACACCCAGGGAAGCGGTCATATGCCGATCGAAAGCCGCTGCGCGCACAATCGCCCCGACTCTTGTGCGGAAAATGAATATCCACACCGCCGCGACAATGGCGCTTCCCATTCCCATCACAAACATTCTGTAGTTCGGGAAAAACAGACCAAACACTTCGATCGAGCCGCCGATCGGCGTTTCGATGCGCATGGGATTCGCACCGAAGGCAATTTTCAACACATCCTCAAGCACGATCGCCAAACCAAAGGTCAGCAATAGCGTGAGGGTGTGTCGATCCTTGCTGTGAAACACCCGCTGAATCAATGTCCGTTCAACGGCATAGCCCACCACGGCCATGAACAATGGCGTCAGGAGCAATGCCCACCAGAACGGAATGCCAATGGCAATCAATATCACGGCTGCATAAGCGCCCATCGCGTAGAACTCACCGTGCGCCATATTGATGACATCAAGCAAACCAAAAATTATGGTCAGGCCCAATGCCATCAATACCACCGCCACGCCGATGGATGCACCATTAATGACTTGCGGAGCAAGCACATACTGCATCCATTCCAGAGCCTCAGCCATGCAAATCTCCCGAGGGCCTGGCGAGCCTAGAACTTCGTGCAGGTGTCGGGACCGATTGCCGCATCGGCATCCACCTTTCCGACAATGACGAACTTGCCGTCATTGACTTGCACCGCATACATATCCTGCATGGCCTGGTGATCGCCCGCGCGCATGGTCTTCGTACCCTGGGGGGTATCCCACTGAAGGCCGCGCATCGCCTCGCGCACCTTGTCGGTATCCGTTGACTTTGCCTTTTCGACCGCTGCCTTGTAGAAATACATCAGGCCATACGAATCGGCGCCGTACAGGTCAGGCTGCGCCTTATAAGCGGCTTCAAAATCGGCAACGAACTTCTTGTTGATGGGATTGTCGATCGTGGTCGAATAGCCGACTCCCGTCACGAACCCGTCGGCCGCCTTGCCGATTGCCGCTAAATTTTGCGATGTCACGGTGCCCGACGCGCCAAGCACCTGCAAGTTGCGATTCAGGCCGAATTCAGCCATTTGCGTCATCAGCCGAACCGTGTCGTTGCCGGCCACTGACGTATAAATCACGTTCGGACGCGCGCCTCGAATTTGACCAAAGTAGGGTGAATAATCCTTGTTATCCAGCGGAGCGAAAACTTCGCCTGCCGTCTTGGCGCCCTTGGCCTCCGCAGCCGCCTTGAACGCCGCTACCGTGCTGCGACCCATCTCGTAATCCGGCCCGAGATAGTACACATTGGCATTCGGCTTGGCTTTCGCGAGCCACTCGGCCAACGCCGCGGACTGCATACCCGCGCGCGCATTGACCCTGAACATATTTGGCGAGCACTTGTCCGCGGTGATCGAGTCGGCGAACGATACCGTCGTGGACGCCAGTCTGTTATTGCGCTCGGCCACCTGGCCAACCGCGAGGGTCGATCCCGAATTGACCGTCCCGGTCAAAAAGTCGACCTTGCTAACCTGCAAAAGTTTTTCCGCCTTCTGCACGGCCACCGCGGGGTTGGCTTCCTCGTCTTCGTAAATCAACTCCACCTTGCGGCCAGCGATGCCTCCGGATGCATTGATTTCCTTGGTCGCAAGATCCAGGCCCCATTTAACCTGCTGGCCGATTCCCGCGTAAGTGCCAGACAATGGCGTGACCACGCCGATCTTGATTGGATCGGACTGGGCCTGCACGCCCGCGCAAAACAGCATGGCGGCGATAACTGATGCACTGAGAATAGTTTGACGCATTGTGAGTCTCCTGATGTTGTTTTGAGGAAGCGGCAGCGATCAACCGGCCATTACAGGCCTTTGAAATTGGGTTTGCGCTTGGAGTGGAATGCTTCCACACCTTCGCGGAAGTCTTCCGAACTGCGCAGGCGGGAATAGCAATGCCCCTCCAGTTCGATCGACACGGACAAAGTCGAATCTTCCGTGTCGTTCAGGAGCTTCTTTGCCGTGCGTTGCGCGATGGGCGAGAAGGACCTGAGTTCATCTACCAGGGCGTCCGTGGCTTTTTCGAGATCAGCATCCGCGACACACTCGGTTGCCACGCCCCAATCGTAGGCTTGCTGACCGGATATCCGACGCGAGCGCATCACGATATCCTTGGTGCGGGTAATGCCAACCATCTTTTGCAACCTGGCCGAACCGCCAGAGCCGGGAATCTGGCCGAGCTTTTGCTCAGGCAACGCATACTGGGTGGTCGGTGTCACTAACCTGAAATCGCAAGCCAGCGTAAGCTCGAAGCCCACGCCGAAGCAATAGCCCCGACCAGCGGCGATCACGGGCTTGGAGCACCGTGTGGGGGCCGCGATGTTCCAGGCAAGCTTGGAAACGTGCTCGGGCGTAGCTTCCAGAAAGCCCTTAATATCGCCGCCGCTCGAAAAATGCTCCCCTTCGGCGCGAATCACGATGATGCGCACCGCGGGGTTCGCATCGAGCGCTTCGAAGGTAATGCGAAGCTGTTCTCGCTGCGTCATGCTGATGATATTGAAGGGCGGGCGGCACAGAACAATGTCCGCGCGTTCGCGCGCCGGGTCGATCTCGACGCGGAATCCGTCGAGATCGACGGGCAGCGTGATGGCGGGGTGGGCAAGCTCTGTCAAATTCATTTCGTTCTCCTATAACGAGTGTGCGGCTAAACCGCGTCTATTCTGAGTAAGAAGCAATACTGGCATGGCCTCGCGGCCGATATTATCTGGTGCCGAGTTGAAATCGGCTTCTTCATTCTTGGGAAATTTCCCAGGCGTACGCCTTTGGGAAATGACTCGTCTCCGCTGATTTCCGTAAATTCATGCTTGTTCGTATTCTCCGGCCACCAACTTGCGGCGTAATATTTTCCCAACGGGTGATTTTGGAATTTCGCGAACAAACACGTATTCACGCGGGCGCTTGAAATTCACAAGATCCGAATTGCGGCAATGCGCATCGAGTACTTCAGCGCTGACTTCGCTTTTTGTTTTTATAAATGCCACGACACGCTGGCCCCAGCGCTCATCACGCAATCCAGCCACGGCCACTTCGTCCACCAATGGATGCAGAGATAAAACCGATTCGATGTCGACTGGCGATATGTTTTCACCACCACTCAGAATCATGTCGTCGACGCGTCCGGTGACGAACAAGTCACCATCGTCATCGACATATCCCGTGTCGCCGGTGAAATACCACCCCTGCCGCAGCGACTTTTCATTCGCATCGGGACGGTTGTGATAACCCTCAAAGGATTCATCGCCACACAGATCGGCGATGATTTGCCCTTCCTGTCCCTTCGCGGCGATCGTATCCGGGCCGGTGGCATCGAGTGGAACCACTCTTAAGCGGGCATTGATGCCAGCTCTGCCCGCGGAGCCCGGCTTGCCAACCGCATCCTGATTGATCGAAAACGTGTAGATCTCGGAACTACCGTAGTGGTTGACAAAGAGTTGGGGTTTAAAGAGTTCATCAAGCCTGAGCAAAAGTCCGTCATGCATTGGCGCGCCGGCAAATCCGAGTTTACGCACCGTCGAGATATCCGTTCGCGCGAACTGTTCATGGCTGATCAGATCGTGATAAAGAGTCGGCACAAGGTAAAGATGCGTGACGCGCTCTTGTTCTATTGCGCTTAGCGCCTGCACGGGGTCGAACCTGGGGCAACAGATAAATCGGCCATCAATTAGCGCCAGTGCCAGCAATGAACGCACACCCATGGTGTGGTAAAGCGGCATCACGCCAAGGGTGCGCTCATCGTAGGCATACTGATTTTGCGCCACATGCGCAAGCGCCGAAATTCTTTCTGTTCGGTGGCGACGTGGGACGCCCTTTGGCTTGCCCGTCGTGCCCGACGTATAGAGCATCAGGGAAAGGTCGTCACTATTCGCCTCGGGGACGGGATGATCTCCGGATGTGATCAGAGATTCGTAGGCCAGATCCCCGCCACTGGCGCCTTGCACCGCGATCCGCCTAACCTTCTGCGCAAGATGGGATTGCGCCACACTATCGGCGACAACCGGTTCGAACACCATGACTCGTGCACCGGAATCCTGCAGGCAATAATCGACTTCGTCCGATTTGGCGCGCCAGTTCAAGGGCACAATCACGATGCCGAGAAATTGGCAGGCCCAGTGCAGGCTCGCTGCCTCGAGGCGATTTTGCAACACGGAGAGCAGCATATCTCCGCGCTTAAGTCCAAGCGACTTCAGACCATGCGCCAATCGGCCAACCTGCTGCGACCATTGCAGCCAGGTCAACCTGGCTGTGCCATCGACAATTGCAATCCCTTCGGGACGTCGCTCCACGCTTTGCAAAAAGGTCCTTCCCAGATCAAGCATGGGATGACTCCTTGTTATCGTTGATTGACAACAAATATTCCTTTCTCCGTTCGAATCGAGCCTGCGCGACTTCCATCAGTGCCGCGACGATGGGGGTGTAGCCTGTACACCGGCACAGATGGCCCGACAGCATATCCCGCACTTCCTGCTCGGTTGGCACACGATCCTCAATCCGCCCAAGCCAATCGCTACACGACATCAATATGCCCGATGTGCAAAATCCGCATTGCAAAGCATGGTGCCTTTTGAAGGCCTGCTGCAAATCACTTAGATCACCATCCGATGTCGCCAGCCCTTCAACCGTATCGAGCCGCCTGCCATCCACTTGAACAGCCAGTGTGAGGCACGCACGCTGTGCCACGCCGTCGATCAGCACGGTACACGCACCGCACGCGCCATGTTCGCAGCCCACATGCGTGCCGGTGGCGCCCAGTTCATGTCGCAACCAGTCGGTGAGCAACATACGGGGGTCGGCCATGGCTTTCCGATTGCGGCCGTTCAGGCAGACGGATACCAGATGCGACTGATCTTTGGAGAGTTTTTTCGGCGTCATTTCATCTACCCGATCGAATCCGGATGACATTGCTGGTTTGCTTGCGCAATGATTTTTTTACCGAGATTTCTGACCATATGTCTTCTGGCCAGGGCACTGACTTGCGGGTCGTCACGCGCTTGCAGTTCCCAGCTGAAATCGTTCAGTGCATCTTCAAGATCTGTGCCAGTCAATCGTGGCCAGTCCCTGGCAGTCGGACGATCGGCCACGCCACCCACAGCGAACCGGATGCCGGCCTGGTTCACTACAGCGGCCACCGAGCAGGCGGCAAAATCGCCGTGCCGCTGAGAATACTCCGTAAAGGCGTAACCATGACCGGCTTTGGCCATCGGGAATTTCACGGATTCCACTAGTTCATCAGGCTGCCTTGCGGTGCTCAACATGCCCTGGAAAAACGCGTCGGCTGTCAGGATTCTTTGTTTACGAGGCCCTCGCAAAACCACCTCTCCCTTGAGCGCAAGCAAGACCAGGGGTATTTCGGCCGAAGGATCGGCATGTGCAACTGACCCGCACACTGTTCCACGATTGCGAATCTGGAAATGCGAAACATACGGAAGGGCTTGTGCCAACATAGGCACCTTGCGCGAAAGATCGGGCATCCACTCGACACGTGCCTGCGTTGTTGCGGCATCGACGCGCAACCAGCTTCCTTCTTCGCGAATCTGATCAAGCTCACGACTGCGGCTGATATCGACAAGCAAACTGGGCTGAGCCAGCCGCATGTTCAATATAGCCATCAGCGATTGGCCGCCCGCAAGGATTCTGGCGTCTTCGGTCTGGCTCAGTGCCTCCACCGCTTCCGCGGCGGTGTCCACTCTGAGATAGTCAAAACGGGGAGGCTTCAATTTGCACCTCCGCCATTCAATCCAAGCCACTTCAGTAAACGCGTGAACCAGGATTGCCCGCTTTCGCCACTTGCTTGTCTGCCTAGTGCGGCGAATAGTTGCCCGATGATGATTCGGGCTGCGCCTTCAAGCATGCGCGGCCCTACCGCGGCAACCTTGCCGCCCACCTTGGCCTCATAATCGTAAGTCAGCCGGCAGCCGGTCGAGGTATTTTCCAGCTGGATCCGTCCGTCCCCCGACCCTGTGCCCAGCGAGGATTGTCCACTGCCTTTTAGACGCAATGAATAAGGCCGCTGGATATCACTCAATTCGATCTGAGCCAGATATCGCGCCTTGACCAGCCCGACACCGACCGTCACATCGGCGCGATACCGATTCTCTCCGACGGCAGTTAATTCGTGACATCCGGGAATCACGCGCGCCAGCGCTTGAGGGGAAAGAAGCACATCGAATACTTCTTCCGCGGAAGCTGACACATCCACCACGCCGCTGGCACTCAAACGCAGACCACCAGCCGATGACTTCCTGGCGGACGCTGCCTGCGGATCGGCGTGACGCGGCGCG
This sequence comes from uncultured Pseudomonadota bacterium, assembly GCA_903862885.1. Taxonomy (GTDB): domain Bacteria; phylum Pseudomonadota; class Gammaproteobacteria; order Steroidobacterales; family Steroidobacteraceae; genus CAIKZZ01. The sequence goes on along the minus strand of CAIOZU010000034.1, from coordinate 5,378 downwards.
GGATCCTGTGTGTCGAGCAGATCAAGCACGCGCGAAGGCGTCAATGGCAACCGGATATCTTCAATGTCACGATGGCTTTTACGCAAGGCGTCGGCGAACGCATTGGCAATTGCGACAGGCGTACTCATGTTGTTGCCTTCGCCCAATCCTTTCGCCCCAAGCGGCGTGAACGGTGAAGGCGTCTGCAAATGAATGATCGTCGGATCGGGAATCTCACATGCGGTAGGCATCAAATACTCGGCGAGCGTTCCGGACTGAAAATTCCCATCCGCCGAATACCTGAACTCCTCGAAAAGTGCCGCGCCCACGCCCTGGGCAAAGGCACCTCGAATCTGACCATCTGCCAACGCGGGATTCAGGATGCGGCCCGCATCGTGCGCGGTTATGTATTGGTCGATGGTCACGGATCCGGTATCAGGATCGACGATCAGGCCGCAAATATCAAACACGAACCCATACGCAGCGGATGAATTTACACGATCCTGGTCATCCGGCGCTTTCAAGACATCCGGAGTCCAGAAAACCGTTTCCCGCAATCCAGCTTCGACACCCGCTGGCAACAATGCAGGCGCCCAATGCGGGCCCGCCGCCAGCCGCGTGAAAGGTTGCGTTTGCGAAGGGTTATCAAGATTAAAAATGCTGCCCTCGGCAAAGCCGATCGTGTCCGCTGAACAATTGAATTGCCCCGCGGCGATCTGAGCCAATTTATCGCGCAGCTTTGTCGCGGCCAGGTGCACGGTGCCGGCAACCGCGCCGGCAAAGCGGCTTGAATAATTACCGGCTGCCACCGACCAGGCATCTTTGGCCGTGTCGAACTCGACATTGACCGAGATCTGTGCGGGCTGTAATCCAAACACATCCGCCACCACCTGCCCACACACCGTCATGTGGCCCTGTCCGGCAGGCGCGGACGCGATCGTGACATTCACGCTTCCCAACAAATCGATGGCGACAGTGGCACTGGCGATCGCACCGTTTTTCGGCCCCGCCCGATGGCGCTGCTCTGCCGTCAATACCGTGCTGACATACCCCATGTTCGATATGGAGGGCTCGACGATAGCGGAGCATCCGATTCCATAAAGCTTGCCTTGCGCCTGAACGTGCTGCCTGCGTTCTTCCAGACCATTTAGCGCAGCGGCCTGAACTGCCATGTCGGTTAGCCGGCCATAATCGCCGGAATCGAGCATTGCACCTGCCGTGGCCTGATAAGGAAACTGATCGGCCCGCACATAATTCTTCTTGCGCAATTCGATCGGATCGATCTGCAGCTTGTTAGCGATCAGATCCATCAGGCGTTCAAGCGCAAAGAAAACCTGCGGACCGCCAAAGCCTCGCACCAGGCCAGTTGGTGTCTTGTTGGTCACCACCACGCGGTTGCGCACGTAGAGACACGGGATATCGTAGGCCCCGGTCAATGCACCATGCATTCGGTAAAAGGTTGCTGGCTCGGGCGCTCGCAAATAGGCGCCGACTTCGTCGATTTGATCGTACTTAAGGGCAAGTACACGCCCTTGTTCATCCACCGCCGCTTGAATGATGGTTTTGCGGGCGGTGGCGGATGTGGCCGCCTCGAGGTGCTCAAGCCGGTCTTCAACCCATTTAACAGGTGCCCCGCCCGCTTTGCGGGACGCCAGACACATCAGGACCACATAAGGAAATACTGATTGCTTGACGCCGAAACTCCCGCCCGAATCGCGGGGAATTTGCTGACGCAATCGATTCCCCGGCACTTTGAGCGCCAGCGCCATCACCGCGTGCAGGGAAAACGGCCCCATGAAATTGGAAAGCACGTCGTATCCGTGTTCGTCAGGCAACCACTGCGCGAGCACAAAGCCCAACTCGATTGGAGAGCACGAATTTCTTGGGTAATGCACTTCGGTCGCGATATTGTGCCGCGCCTGAACGAATGCCCTTTCGACATCGCCATAGTTGAACTCGCGATCGGAGACAATATTGGCGCCAACCTTTTCGTGCAAAACGCACTGACCGGGATCGAGTGCCTCCTCAATGCTCATCACGACATCAAGCGTTCGGTACTCGACTTGAATCAAATCCAGCGCATCTTCGGCAAGATAACGATCCTCTGCGATCACAACGGCAACCGGCTCCCCGCTGTAGCGCACGCGATCCACTGCAAGCGGCCAATGCTCCATCGGCTGCTTGACGCCCACGACAAATGGTTGTGCCCAGCGCCTGACATCCTCACCCGTCAGCACGGCATGCACGCCCGGCGCGGCGATGGCGGCGCTTGCATCGACCTTTAGCAGCTGGGCATGGCCATGGGGCGAGCGCAATACCGCCGCATGCAGCGTGCCGGGTCGCACGCCCAAATCATCGCCGTAGCGGCCACGCCCCATCAACAGCGCGGCATCTTCAACACGCTCTACTGGCCGGCCCGTGTAAGGGGCCGGATTCACATTCGAGATTGTGTCGTGCAATCAGGTCTCCGGATAATTTTGAATATCTTTTTTTACCGGTATTCTCGCACAGGAGTGCCAGTGCAAATCCCTAATAAGTTCAACTGGTTAGGAATGCCGAGCCCGCAGCGGTGATCGGAGTCGAGGCAAGCACTCCCCGAACAAGGTAGCGCATCCTGTGGCCTCGTTATGCCCGGCGCCCGGGCCACTGCCGTGCCGTATGCACAAGCGCCAAAATCCACACGACGTCCCCCTGAACTTCATACACCAGCCTGTAGCTTTCGTGCGGAATCAGCTCGCGCGTGCCTGGAATCTCGCCCGCTTTTCCGAGGTGCGGGTGGTCAGCCAGGCGGCCCGCCGCCTCGGCAAAAAGCGCGTCAATCCTGATGGCTGCCAGGGGGCTGTCCTGGCTGATGTAGTCGGTGATGTTGGCGCGGTCTTGCTCGGCAACAGAGGCCCAAAAGACTTTCATGCGCCGGCAAGACCCGCCTTGGCCAATAGCTCCGCACGCCGTGCGGCGAACCGGGCTTCAACCTCGTCAGCACTGGCGTAGTTACCGGCACGGATTTGCTCCCGAGCATCCGCAACCTTGCCACGCAGGAAGTCGTCATACGCGCGTGCCTCACGCTGGCGTTGCACGAACTCGCGCATTAAGTCACGCAGGATCTGCGAGGCGGGTCGGTGTGCAACCTCGGCCTCGGCCATGAACTCGGCGCGTAGCTCGGGCTCCAGCTTCATGGTGAAAACAGCATCTTTGGACATGGCTCAACTTGTCGGTACTCAATGTACTGATTAAGTATATACATTGTTAGTACTATTGTCGATTGCTATTGGATGTTGCGTAGGCGAACGGCCATGTCACTGGCGATGTTGGGATCAAGAAAAATGCCCGAGCAATTCGGGCATTCTAGGGGTGGTGCCGTATTGGTGACACCGGGTACAGCGGCGAATTCAACTGCTGAGCACGAAAGCGGGCCGCTGCGGGAATGCGTACATCATTATCATTCTTGGCACATTCGGTACCGCTATTCAACTGTACCGGTCATCGGTCTGAAATCACGAACATTCCATGGCCCCCGTTGGCCAGGTTAAATTCCTCCACCTTTGGCCAGGCAAAATCCTCCAGGCAGGACAGGTCGATTATCAGTCATCGGTGCTGTCGCGCGCAAGGCGCGCGGCAGCTTCTTTAAGTCTGTAGCTCTTTCCTTCGAACTCGAGCAGCACGGATCGGTGCATCAGACGATCAAGGATCGTGCCGCTCATCGTGTTGTCGCCCAGATATTTCCCCCAGTCCTGCACAACCCGGTTTGATGTCACGACGATGCTGCGGCGCAGCTTGTATCGCTGGTGAACAACCGCCTGCAGTAATTCAGCCCCGGTATCGGCGATGCGGCGCGCCAGGAACAGGTCATCAAGTATCAGCAGGTCTGGTTCAACGAGACTGCGCAGGATTTTGCTTTGCTCCTCAGCGGTTGCGAGGCTGTAATTGGCGAACGCGCTGTCGGCTTCAAGATACAGGACGTCGTATCCCTGCAGTGTCGCCTGATAGGCCACCGCCTTCGCGATATGGCTTTTGCCGGTGCCGGGTTTGCCGATGATCAGTGCGTTGGCGCCGTCGCCAATAAACTTCAGCGTGTGCAACTCGAAGCACGCCTGACGCGGCAGTTTTGGATTGAACCGCCAGTCGAAGTCATTGAGCGTGGCACGCTCGTCAAGTCCGGATTTTTTGTACCGTCGATCCATCAGTCGCGACCGTCGCCGGTCCAGTTCATCTTGCAACACCAGCGAGAACGTCTCGATGAACGGTTGCTGGCAGGACTGGGCCTGAACGATGCGGGTTTCCAGCGTGGCGCTGATGCCGGACAGGCGCAATTCGCGCAGCGTGCGGCCGATTTCCACCATGGTCATGGTCATTTATTGGTAATCCTTGTGGGTCAGTGACAGGTTGGCGCTTTGCTGGGCGCCCAGGGAGAACAGGTCGGCGTAGTCTTCTCCGCCGCGGATGAGAGGGTGATGCTGGGTCAGCGCCAGTTCATTCTGGATGGGTGACTCCAGATGTTCGAGTGCTTCGTTGGTCAGGCGCTCGGTGAGCGTCTTGATGGCGTTGTAACCATGAATGCCATCGTGCAGGGCCATCTGGCAGGCCTGGTCAACGATTCGGCGCGGATAGCGCTTGACGAGTCCGACGACGCCCCAGAGCTTGCGCTGGCCGACACGTCCTTCCCTGCCGAACAGGGTTTCACACAACTCAAGCGCCGATGGCCCAATGGCCTGAGCCTGCTTGAGGATTCGGTGGGTTTCCCGCGACGGATTAAAGAGACGCTCCTCGTTGGGCAGGACGACCGTGCCGGGGCGCTCAACCAGGGCATGCGTGCGCAACAACGCCTGGGTCTTGAAGTCACGGATCTCAAGTCGGCGATCGAATACCCGCACCAGAACCTGACTGCCAATCCTGGCTGGCCGCGCCGCATAGCTGCTGTGATCGTGCCGGATACAGGTGTCATCGCAGACCGTGCGCTTCACCTCGGTGAAGTACTCCACGCCAGTCACGGGCAAGGCCTTCAGGTGAGGACGCTCCTCCTGGAACATCGTCTCGACCACGCGACGCATGCTGCCGTGCACGCGCGTTGCCGCCCAATTGACTTCCCATTTTCCAAGGAATTCGTTCTGCTCCTCTACGGACTCGAACCGCCTACCCTTGAGCGCTGTCGCCTGGGTATGGCCGATCGCATTTTCTACAGCCCCCTTTCGATTGGGATCCCGCACGCGAGCCGGGTCGGCCACGACACCGTAGTGGCGCAGCGTTGCTGCGTAGACAGGATTGAGCCGCGGCTCGTACAAGTCCGGCTTGATGACCCCTTCTTTGAGGTTATCCAGGACAACGTATTGCGTGCTGCCACCGAAGTAACGCCACGCCTGTTCATGCAGTTGCGCCCACACCTGTTGGCTGGATTTCCAGAC
>CAIOZU010000033.1 GCA_903862885.1 uncultured Pseudomonadota bacterium | reverse complement strand
CTTCGTTACGACAGACTGCGCGTCCGATAGCGAGACCGTTTCCCATCCCTGTCGTCGCGCGTAAGCGGGACCCTGGTCATCGCAAATTGCTTGTGAATAGTCGAATTTTTCGGAACAGATGTCGTAGATGCTCATGACGGAATGTAGTCTAACGACCTCTCAATCTTGAGAGGTATTTCAAGTGGTCCACACCCCCAAGACGCTTCCAGAACACGCGTCGCATTTTCGCGCGGCTCCGGATCGGCATCGAAAACGAGCGATTCATCAGTTGCATCGACTATTCGAACTAGCGGCAGCGTGATTTGTGCCATGAGGGAGTATAGGCCTCGCGCGAGTCTTGGTAGCGTTAGTGTACACACGATGACTTCCATTCCTGGGTGAAAGCAATATAGAGCGCTTGGATTAAGAAGACCCACCGAAGCGATCCCGATGGGGGTTCCTACGGCATCGGACACTTTTAACTCCAAGGCGCCAATCAAGCTAATGTTTGACAAGACTGTAACCGCCACTAAAATTTCCGTTACGTCGCGAATTTTCAGATGCCTAATCTCCAGTCTGGTGATGGTGGGACCACCGTCACTTTTTGGGAGGCGCTGAAGGTAGGAGCGCTTTGCTTGAGTATTCGCGTAAGCAGCTATAGCACCCGGACTATGCCCGTCGTGGCTCAAACGACCGGCGTCAAGCAACAAGCACCGTTCGCAAAACGCCTGTACGACAGGAAGATTGTGACTCACAAGTATCACCGCGCGACCCTGCCTAGCAACACGACCCATCGCTCCGAGGCACTTTTGCTGGAACTGCGCGTCCCCGACAGCCAAGACTTCATCGACGATCAGGATTTCTTGCTCCAGATGGGCTGCAACTGCAAACGCAAGTCGGACATACATGCCGCTGCTGTACCGCTTGACCGGGGTGTCCAGAAACTTCTCGACGCCAGCAAAGGCGACGATCTCGTCGAACTGACGATCAACCTCCCGGCGGGCCATACCAAGTATCGCGCCATTGAGATAAATATTCTCACGACCAGATAGCTCCGGATGAAACCCCGTCCCGACCTCCAAAAGACTCGCAACGCGCCCGTTCAGTTCCACCCGCCCCATGGTCGGCTCCGTGATGCGACTCAGGATCTTGAGCAAAGTTGACTTACCCGAGCCGTTGCGACCGATCACGCCAAGAACTTCGCCCTGACGAACCTCGAAGTTGACGCCCTTCAGTGCCCAAAACTCCTCCACCTCGTCGCCTTGCACGATTGCCTGGCCCGATAGCACGTCGCGTGTTGTACGGAGGAGGTTCCTGGCGTTACGCGAAATCACGTCGCGTAACGCCGTGTACCGCTCAGCCTTCTCGGCATTACGCCCGATGCGGTAGCTCTTGCTGAGATTCTCCACCCTTATCGCGATATCTGACATTTTCCGTCGGTCCTACAGCAGATCCGCAAAGCTTTTTTCCATCTTCCGAAACTGGTACACGCCAACCCATAGAAAAAGCACAACAACCCCACAACTTAAAGCAAAGCCCGGCAGATAGATACGCGACTCACCGCCGAGGATAACCCAGCGGAATCCATCGATTACCCCAACCATAGGATTTAAGGAATAACAGAAGCGCCATTTTTCAGGAATAATACTTGAACTGAACCCAACGGGCGAAAGATACAGCCCGAACTGAACAACAAAGGGAATGATATAACGAAAGTCGCGGTACTTAACATTGAGAGCCGTAAGCCAAAGTCCTGGCCCTAGACTCGCTAGAAAAGCGAGCACCACAAATCCCGGCAGCAGCAAAATCCGAATGCTCGGCAAAAAATGATACCAAGCCATGAGCACCAGTAAAATCACGAAGCTGATCAAAAAGTCGACGAACGCCACCACGACCGCTGAAGTCGGCACGATCAGACGCGGGAAATACACCTTGCTAATAAGGTTAGCATTACCGATTAAGCTCCCGGAAGCTCCGCTTAAAGCGGTTGCAAAGAACTGCCAAGGCAGCATCCCCGCGTAGACCAGCAATGGATAGGGCGCATCGCCCTCGGTCGGGAGCTTGGCGAGCTTCCCAAACACGACTACAAAAACTGCCATGGTGAGGACCGGTTGCAGCAACGCCCAGAGCACACCGATGACCGTCTGTTTATAGCGCACCGCGACGTCGCGCCAAGCCAACACATAGAACAACTCCCGATACCGCCACAGGTCCCGCCAGTAATGCTTTTCGGCAAGGCCCGGCTCGATAATCAGGATGTTAGAGGAGCTCATTGGACTCCTAGACGCCGGGAAAATGTTCGTATGGGGTACGAAACGGAATGCGCTATCTGTAAAAACGTATTCAAGACACTGCTCGTTCGCGCTTATTCGAAATGTCACCGCTAAGCATGCAGTGCCAGCGAGTGCTGAAACGCTCAAACTGATATTCCTCTACGAAACGTCTATGCGCATTAACCGCTAGCATCTCTGCGTACTCAGGATGTCGCCGCAGGCGCATTAAGGCTCGCACTAGCTCCTCTGCATCATCAAACTCAATGAGCTCTCCCTCGACACCCGCGCGGACCACCTCTGGTATACCGGCACTCGTGCTGCCGATACAAGGAGTGCCCTGGCGCATGGCTTCAATAAAAACAATCCCGAAGCCTTCCTTGGCACTTGGCATCACAAACGCCTTCGCATCACGGTAACTAGCCTCAAGTTTGCTCTCACTAATCCGGCCGTGAAAAGTGATTGAATCAGAATCCAACGCATGCGCCTTGGCATAATCCGCATAGTATTTAAGATCATCGCCATCACCCACCACGTGCAGTTTGATGCCCGTGACACTGCGGGGAAGCGCCGCCATAGCACGTATAACGGTCGACAGTCCTTTATAGCGATCTTCCCGCGAGAGCCTACCCACAAATAAGATCGGCCATTCACCGTCCAGTCGATACGCCGGGTCAGGGTCTACAGGATTAGGCTCCGCACAAAGGGGAATTACCCGAATGGCGGAAGTTGGCAGATTGTTCAAAGCTGCGCACATCGTCGCGGTGTATTGGGTCGTCGCCACCACACACGCAGCACCCTGCAAAGCCATCCGTTCTAACCAAGGTCGGCGCCGCCACGCCTCAATACCATGCAACACGACATAATATCTTTCGATGCGATGTAACCACTTCGCAACGAGCGCCACCGGTGCGAGGTGGATGTGGCCAACAACCACATCACTCGACTTATTCCCGACTAAAGCATTAAGTACAAAGAAAATCTTGCTGCGACTCGCTCCTATAGGACGTCGCGTTACCGGCAAGGGGTGTGGAAAAGCCTGAAGGGCCACGGTCTTATCTTGCAATGACACACCGTAAGGCGCAATCGGCTGATCGATCGCCTGAAGCATTTCCCACAATCTCCACATATAGCTCTGTACGCCACCGTGAGTCTCCATTTCAGGACTCCAGAGTACAAAGCCACGCGTCGGATCCAGCCGCGGCGTCATGCCCAAAGAGGCCGTCTGCTCAGATAAAACTCTCGCCTGCCAAAATCGCAACCCACGCCCATCGCGCCCATGATCAGCGACACCCCATGCACGCAGTGGCACTGAAAACCCTGTCTTGGCGCGCCCGGTTAGTGATCGCGGCAAGCCGGTCGCGGTCGCCATGAGATCTTGTTTGCTCCAAGGTGTACCGGTGCGCGCCTTGACACCAACCGCTCGAACCACCTCGATATCAACGAGCGGCACCCGGATCTCAACCGAATGTGCCATGCCAGCCCAATCCGCATCTCGAAGGAGCTGACCTCGCATATAGTGAGTTGACTCAAGGTAGGCAATGATTGCATGCGGGCTAAGCCCAAAGACATCCGGCGACAGGACTGGCGCCTTAACCGGCGCCCCTCGAAGCTCCCAAGGCATACGTAGTGCGCGACGCAGTAGGTAAGCATTTTCCCAGCTTGAACCATATTCGAAAAGGCTCGCGAGCTTTGGGGCATTTGCCACGCGCCCGGCGACAAGCTTCATCATCGGCGACATCACGCGCCGCATATGCCGCCCCGATTGAGGCGTTAGACCGAAGGCCCGCACCGCCGATCGGATCTGCGGTATCTGCCGGAAGGACCGATAGCCGCCAAAGAATTCATCGCCGCCAAGCCCTGAGATCGCCACCTTAAGACCCGCCTGTGCGGCTGCCCGTGCCACGAACCACATGTTTAACCCGTCGGTGGTAGGTTGATCCATGTGGTGCATAAAGGCACTGAACTGCTCATCAAACTCGTGTTTTTGGACCCAGATTGTTTGATGGCGGGTACCGTATTGTCGTGCGGTCTCCTCGGCAAGCACCGTCTCATCATCGGGCGTACCTCGGAACTCCTCAAAACCGAGCGTCACCGTCTGGAGGTTGGATCCGACGTCAGTGGCAAGGGCAGCAAGCACACTTGAGTCAATGCCAGAAGACAGGAAGAGACCCACCGGCACATCGGCGGCCAGATGATGACGAACACTATCCAAGAGCACCGCGCGAAGATTTGGAACCTCTTGATGCTCAGATAGGCCCCGCAGCAAATGTGCGACAGACTCGAAAGTACCCGTCGTCCGAACGCCCGTTCTCCCAAGTGTGAGCCAATTCCCTGCTTCTAAGCTCACAATGTTTGAATAAAGCGTCGCAGGCTCTGGGACATGCCCCCAGACCCAGTAGGCAGCTTCAGCCGAGGGATCAATGACAGGTGGGATAGCCCCCCCTGCCAACAGCGCCTTTACTTGGGAGGCGAAGCGAAGCGTACGGCCATCATCGTGCACGTAGAGTGGCTTAATACCGAAGGGATCACGGGCGAGATACAGCCTCTGATCAACGACATCCCAAATGGCGAAGGCATACATACCCCGAAGCCGACTGCACATCGCCTCGCCATATCGCCGATACAACTCCAGTAGCACTTCGGTGTCAGATTGACTTCGAATGATAGCGCCTGACCGCACGAGTTCAGAACGCAGCTCACGGTAATTATAAATTTCGCCATTAAAGACGATGATAAAACGGCCATCATGACTGGCCATAGGCTGAGCGCCCGCCGATGTGAGATCGACAATCGCCAGGCGCCGGTGGCCGAATCCTATGCGTTGATCCACCGATACCCATTCGCCAGCGCCATCTGGCCCGCGCTCCTTCATTTGCTCACGGATCGCGCGAAGCTCCGCGCTTGAAATCGGCGCGGCCTCGTCGCGATAAGCGAATATCCCTGCAATGCCACACATCAGCGCTTCATCCGTGATGGCCTTGTGTCGCGTTATTCATTCGTTAACGAAAGAGTCCGTGCATTCATCAGGAGTGCGATGCACCTGCAATTCGGCCTTGAGCATTGCGATTTCTGCCGTCAAGGCCTCGTACTCTGCTAACTTCCGTTGCAGGAACCGGGCTGCCATCGCCGACTTCTCTGCAATCCCCTTCGGCGTCAAATTATACGCATAGCCCAACTTATGACGGCTGTGGCTGAAGTTATGAATTTTGACGAACCCTTT
>CAIOZU010000032.1 GCA_903862885.1 uncultured Pseudomonadota bacterium | reverse complement strand
AGGCCGCATAGCGCACTGGGCTATAGGCCACCCGCACCTGAGACGACGGTGGTGCGTTTGACGACGTTGAAGAAAATAAGCGAGACTCAGATCGCTGCGTAACAGACATCAGAGCTGGACCAGTTAAAGCAGGTCGGTCACACGGTCAGGAGAGAGCACTGCAGCGTCAGTTGCTCATCGAACGTAATGCCGTGGAGCAAGCCGAAAGCCACGGAGATCGTCAGTGCGCCGTATCCCATCTCTGCACCGAGAATGCGTACGCGGGCGTTGGGCAAGTCACGTGTCAGAAGGTCATAGAGCGCGGTGAGTACTCCACGGTAGGCCAATTCCTCGGCTAGCCCCGGCATGGTCGCCTCGAATGCCAAGGTTTTCAGGGAAGGCCACTCGCCTGCAGCGGAAGTCAAACCCTTCAGTGCGGCCAAGGTAAGAAAATAGGGCGTCAGGAACATCAATAGTGCGCGTCCGCTGCCCGGCGCCTGGCGCACTTGGAGCCCGATAGACATCCGCGTAAGCATTCCACGATGGACCAGCAGGGCACTCAAGCCGAGCATCGCCAACAGGTCCAGGAGTTTACCGCTCCAGTTCCAGTTTCCTAGGGCAGGGAAAGTGGCGGGAAAGAGCCATGGGAATAGCCATGGGAAGAGCGTTGCCACGACATCCGCCGTGGCCACCAGAACAACCCACCCCGCGAGGGCGCGCTTTCCACGCATGGCCATCCACGGAAGCGCAGCCACGCTGAAGCAGGTCGCGCCTAACGCTGCATTGGCCAGGAGTTGGTTGTCCATCCAGCAAATCTCCCGTTCGGGTTCCGTCTTTTCATTCCTCGCGCTCTGGCCAGACTATCGCGCCCTGTAAAAAGAAACGCAATTCGAACCGGAGGATGCCTTAGGCCAAACCTTCGCTACAATCGGTTCATGAACGACACCGCCGCCGCCATCGCCGACCCTGCTGCTGCCGCCTTCCCGGACGAACTCCACGAGGTGCTGGATGACTACCTCGCGGGCGGCGCCAAGCCCACGGACTGAAAATCCGCGTGTCGGGGGTTCAATTCCCTCCCTGGCCACCATTTCTTTAAGCGATATCAAACGGTTAGCGACTCAGGTCTGCGGCAAGTGGCCTTAGCACACCTTTTGCACCGTTTTGCTCGCTTACGCCGTCGTATGCCTGTTTTCTAGCGGCACTACTATTGACTCGCAGAAATCACTTGTTATAACATTATTATAACTATGAAAGCGTTGTCCGTCACCTTACGTCGTATTGGAAATTCACTAGGGATAGTGATTCCAAAGCCATTGCTAGCGCAGGTCGGCTTAGCTGGGCACGCTGACCTCACGGTTGAGCACGGGGCCATTGTACTGCGAAAGCCTAGCAAGGCCGTGCGCGCGGGGTGGGCTGATGCTGCGCTAAAGGTGGCAAGAGACGGTGAAGATAAACTCCTGATGGGCGAGTTTTCCAACGCCGCGGACTCGGAGCTTGAGTGGTGAAACGCGGTGAGGTCTGGCTGGTCGCTCTAGACCCGACAGTCGGCAGTGAGATTCAGAAATCGCGGCCATGTGTCATTGTTTCGCCTTCTGAGCTCAACCAGCACCTACGAACGGTCATCGTTGCACCGCTAACGAGTAAAGGCTTCGTGGCGCCTTTCCGTGTGCCTGTGACGCATGCTGGCACAAAAGGTTTGATCGTCCTCGATCAAATCAGGACTGTCGATAAAATACGTCTGACCAAGCAGTTGGGTGTCATTAGTGCTAAGACGCTCGCTTCTGCCCTTAGTATTTTGCAAGAGGTATTCGCGGAGTAACCGCGGTCGACTTAGTTACGTCCAACAGCAACGACTAGTAGTAGCAAAAAAATAAAAATTGAACACCTTTAACGATGATGTCGGTGGATGTCTATGCGGAGCCGTGCGATTTTCTGTCGTTGCGCAACCGCTATGGAGTGCTTATTGCCATTGCAGCAGCTGCCGTCGCACGACCGGATCACCTGTCGCCGCCTTTGTTGGCTTTAACGAGGCATCGGTTACGTTTACGGGAGATGCTCGACGTCTGTTTAGCTCGTCGCCAGGCGTCGAGCGGAGTTACTGCGCCAATTGCGGAAGCCCTTTGTCTTACCGGTCAGCACGGTGGCCAAGTGAAATCCACCTCTATACGCCGACGTTTGATCAACCAATGGCATATCCGCCGACGTTCCATGTGTACTGGGCGGAAAAATTGCCCTGGTTTGGGATTACCGACTCATTACCTAAGTACGACGGTGGCACCTATTAGGGCATCAATATGCTTCGCATCGCCTTGATTCTAGCCTCCTTAATCGGATTGGCTGCCGTGTCGGTACCATCGAACGCGGTAGATGCGCCGAGATGTGCGCCACATGAGTCGTGGGACTATGCGATGGCTATGTGCATGCCAGAAAACGATGCTGGCTCAGAATCGGTCGCCCTCTCGGCGCAGTTCAACGCCTTTGGGATGTTTGCTATCGCGCAGGGACCGCGGGGCGTGGATGCATGGGCTGCGCCTAATATGGTTATGGTCGATCTCGGTCAGAGTGTCGGAGCAAGCCATTTTCTCAACCTAGAGTTAATGGGTACGACGGAACTGTGGACCTATCCTCGTCATGGATACCCAGAGTTGCTGCAAATTGGCGAAGAGCGAAGCGATGGAACGCCCTATGTAGATGCTCAACATCCACATAGCTCCCCCATTATGGGTCTGACATTAAGCGACAGCTTTACTATCGGACAGTCTGGCACGCTCAAAGTATTTTTTGCACCGCGTGGCGAGAGCACCGATGGTCCAGTTGCTTTCATGCACCGTGACTCAGCCCGTGACAATCCAGATGCCCCCCTTGGGCACCACGTCGGTCAAGACGTTGGACATATTAGTAGTACGGTGATCGGCGCGCAGTTGGCCCTTGGCCGCTTAAGCGTTGAAGGGTCTGTGTTTAATGGTACCGAGCCGAGCCCAACGATACTTAAAATGACAGTCGGTGCGCTCAATTCGCAGGCTATACGCTTTACCTATGCGTTGACCCCCGAACATAGGACGATGGTGTCATGGGCGCATGTCCAACAGTACGATCCACAGTACCCAGGGACCGAGTCGGCAACCCGGCTGTCCGCGTCACTGTATGACCGCTTTAGTGCTGGTGAGTTAGATACGGTTGACCACTCTCTCATTGTCGGTTCCATTAGTCGTCACCCCGGAGGATCGTCGTTAACTTCTTTTCTAGACGAAACTGTCATGACTCGTGGAAAGTCAGATCTTTGGGCGCGCATCGAAATCCTTCAGCGCTTAGCCTCTGAATTGGGCCTTATGGTTCCTGAGCAGCGCAGCATGGATCCGTCGCGATGGGTCTCCGCATTCACCCTTGGCTACACACATTGGTCAACGCGCGCAGGGCCAGTTCAGGTCGGTATTGGATCATCTATAACAATAGATGCCCTACCGAGGGTATGGGCAGCTCCGTATGGCGGGCAAACACCATGGACTTTTCGTTTGATGGTGCAAATTAGGGGCTTCCGTGGGTCTCATCAGTGACCGACAGTATGGGTTAATCCCTTGCAAAGCAGATCCACGCGTGCGCGATGTGCGGCTCATCCTGCTCGATGGGCGTTCGGCTTCGTCGACTGGATAGTCATCGAATCCTGGCGTGGTTCTATGATAATAAAGATACGACATTAGTGTGAATCTCGAGAGGATCAGCATATGGCACGGACCGGAATGCGCTTAAGTGCTACGAGCGAGGCCTTGACCTCGGACCAAATACGCGGCTTCTGGGCCGCATGGGCGGGCTGGACGCTAGATGGCATGGACTCGTTTATTTTTGCGTTAGTTCTCGCGCCTGCATTGACCGAGTTACTGCCAAAATCCGGGATGGCTTCTTCATCGACGCATGTTGCATTGGCTGCCTCAGTGCTGTTCGCGGTATTTTTAGTGGGCTGGGGTATGTCATTTGTATGGGGGCCGATCGCGGACCGGTTCGGGCGCACGCGCACGTTAGTGGCCTCAGTACTTGTCTATGCGATATTCACTGGTGCGGCTGCGTTCGCTCAAGACGTCTGGCAATTGGGTTTCTTTCGCTTTCTGTCTGGCATTGGTATCGGTGGTGAGTGGGCGCTTGCCGGTGCGTACGTCGCTGAATCCTGGCCCGAAAGTCGCCGAAAAATGGGCGCCGGCTATTTGCAGACCGGTTATTACGTTGGTTTTTTTCTCGCGGCGGCCCTTAACTATACCGTCGGCGCAGCATACGGTTGGCGCGTGATGTTCCTGTGTGGCGCTGTGCCTGTGCTCGTTGCATTTTACATGCTGGCGCGGGTGCGAGAACCGACCCGATGGGTCGTGCAAAAAAATAATACGATCACTCCGCTTCGCCAACTTTTCAGTGCAAGGTATGGCCGTCGTACACTGGTAAATGGCGCGCTGGTGACAGTGTCTATCATCGGCTTGTGGGCGGGGGCCGTGTATGAGCCGTCGGCGATTATTGTCCTCGCCAAGCAGTCTGGCCACAGTGCAGCAGACGCTGCACGACTCGCCTCATTTGGCACAGGACTTCTCTCCATAGGCACTTGTTTGGGGTGTCTGATACTGCCGGTGCTGGCTGAGCGCTATGGGCGCCGACCCGTTCACGCAGTCTATTTTCTAGGGATGGCCGTCACTATCTGGCTCAGCTTCGGATGGGCATTCTATTTGGCCGATGGCCTCGGTCTTTTTATAGGCCTCCTGTTCCTGCTAGGTGTCTTTGGGGGGAATTTCGCGATGTACAGTCTGTGGCTACCTGAGCAATACCCCACCGCGATCCGCGCCACAGCGTTTTCTGTCGTCACCTCGGTTGGCCGTTTCATCGGTGCCGCTATTAACTTCGTGATCGGAGCAGGGGTCGCCGGCTATGGCAGTATCGGTATGCCGGTTGCTCTAACGGCTTTGGCTTTTGTGCTTGGCATTGCACTCATCCCTTGGAGCGTCGAAACACGTGGCGCACCACTGCCGTCATAGCCCGCGCTATCAGAATCTACTAGCGCTGTCCTGATAATGTCGGCTCACTGTCCTCAAGTAAGTGACCATTGGCGATATAGCGAAATACCGACTCACTATCAGTGTTTCCGATCGCAGACACTAGAACCCTGCGCCGTGCTCCGTCCTCTGGTCGGACGGAATAGAGATCTGGATTGTAGGCGCGAGTGAGTGTGTCTAGCTGAAATCCGAATATTCGCAGCAGCGTGGGAAATATGTTGGCATGTGACACCGGAAAGTCTCGGTGTTCTTGTAGTTCCTGAAACGCCGCCGCGCGAGCGACTATCGCGTCCGTCGCGATGAAAACAAGTGGGACCCACATCTGCTGAAGCCCTGCCGAGCAGTGGCCCCACTTCCCAGCCTCCCCTAGCGATTCGCCGTGATCACTGGTAATAACGATTAACGAAGGTCTCGTGAGACCGCGAATTAACTGATCCACAAATTGATCAAAGTAGATAACGGCATTGTCGTAGCTATTTTCAATCTCCCGATGAGATTCTGGTGAGAAGGACAGCGGCTTCTGAGTGCGATCCGGTAGATAGCGGCGACATAGAGGGCAGCTTTCATATCGGTCACTGTAAGGCCAGTGGGCAGCATAGGACTCCACCACCATAAAGTGCTTATCGGCAGACTGCGCGATGCCAGCAATAACGGGCAACATATCATCGTCATTTGAAAACGTATACTGCTCTGAATGAGTCGACGCTGCGAGATTTCGGCGCAGGAAATCAATGTGTGGGTCAATAAATTCGCGCCACTCATTGTCGTTCGCGGTGACAAATGATGTTCTGTAGCCAGCAGCCTTGGCATACGAAAACAGCGTCGGAAACTTAAAAATATTCGCGGATATGGGCTGACTAGGCTCAACCATTAGCAAGGGTAGAGATCGATTAGTGCAGTCTCCGTCGCTGGCTACGTTGCTGAATGCAACATGTGGGAGCCTCAGTGAGGTGAGATTGGCGCTTATATTCCTTCGGTACGCGCCAGGGTGGAAGCGATCAGCTCGTAGGCTCTCCCCAACAATAAAAATAACATCAAAGTCGGCCCTACTACCGGTTGGTGAGGGGGGTTCCTCTCGTGAGAGAGGTGGTTGATTGAGTGCCTGCAACAAGTCGAGCCCAGAGCGAAGGTGGGTCGCTGCGATCGCAACTACCGGAGAGTAGGCGCGCTGGCCAGGAAGGGCAGTATCAACTAAGGCGCACCAAGCAATCAGTGCGGCTGACGCTAGCACCCTAATCCTTATCCGTGTGTCACCGTCTCGGTGTACGTACATGGCACGCGCGTAAATTGCGGTCGTGGCGAGTGTAGCCACCAGCGCTCCTGTGCTGAAATAAAGCATCGCGCTGGCAAGTAGTTCATGGGTTGGATTGGCGACTGCCAATCTCAGTTCATCGGTGCCAATAAATCGTCCGAAATAAGACTGAAAAGTGAATTGCGCATAATTTGACAGGAATAGAGCACCGGTGGCCGCTGCTCTTATTAGCGGACCTCTGATGTAGCTGAGTGTCAGCATGAGCAAGAAAAGCCCAGGAATGGAGATGATCGATCCGACGATAACTGGTCTGACCTCTAGGCCACTCCACAAGGAATTAAGCAGCCCCTGCATGCCGAGCAGTAGACAGATCGGTAGAAATAACCGCTTGATACGGCGCGGCCATGCTGCGAGTAGATTCATTCCGGTTGATAGTAACAGTTGATCGGCGTGCCCCACTACTCCTCGCTGGCCTATCGCGCACTGGAGGCATGGCCGCGTGCAAGGTAAAGCGCCCCTTTTAATCAGGTGACCTATCGGCCGCCAGCGCCATCACTTACCCACCCGCTAAGTCACGCGGTCCGACTATGGCTCCACGATGAGCATCGCGGTTAAGGGCCGCTCGTATAAGATACGCTGATGCCCGTGGAAAAATTGATCGGGTGAGGGCCCAAGATGACATTCAATATCGATGCCATGTTGCAGCTGAATAACGATAACTCGAGTGACACCTCGCTCTTAACACGTATAGAGTTAAACGCGCTCCTTACGCAGGCTTTTTTTGTCAGCGCTGTCACTGAGGGCGCAGACGCCTTTCTGATAGCGTTAGATGCTAGCGCGTCATATGAGAATGAAAACTTTAGGTGGTTTTGTGACCGCTATGATCGGTTTGTTTACATTGATCGAGTGATAGTCGCAGCGAGCTGCCGAGGGCGGGGTCTGGCGAGCCGCCTTTATGCAGAGCTGGCAGAAAAGGCGAAGTCCAAGGGGTGGCCTTACTTAGCGTGCGAAATCAATGAGGACCCGCCCAATGTGAAGTCCGAGGTGTTTCATACGCGACTCGGATTCTCGCCAATCGGCGGCGCCACCTTGCGGACCGGTAAAGTGGTTCGATATTGGGTTCGCGAATTGTAATTTACATAGCTCGCGACGTCGATCGGCGAAGAAGACGATCGCGTCTAGGCTCATTTGCATGGGCCACTGGGTTCCTAAAACACAGCCGATGCGCTTGTTGTTTAATCATTTCGCCAGTCTAGCAGCGGGCGTTTCCACATCTTGTCCGATATCGGCGGTCTCGGTTAACCAGATATTCTCTTGTCTTCACGGCGATTGAGCGTCTACCGGCGCGCTCAGTGGTAGTCGTGCTCTATACCGAATTATTTAAAAAAGATGCTGCAGATTTGCTACAAGCCGTAAAGATATCTGATCGGCGCCTGCGAGTGAGTTCGCAGACGCCGATTAAATCACACCGCAGCGAGTGCTTGGTCGAGATCTTCTAGAAGATCGTCGATATGCTCAATGCCAATCGATAAGCGCACCATGTCATCGCTGACGCCGGAGCGCGCTAACTCAGCTGGCGTCAGTTGTCTGTGTGTGGTGCTGGCAGGGTGACAGGCAAGCGACTTCGCATCACCAATGTTGACGAGGCGAGTGAATAACTTCAGCGCATCTTGGAATCTCGCGCCACCTGCGCTGCCGTCGGCAACACCGAATGTGAGTAATCCGGAGGCTCTTCCACCCATATAGCGTTGAGCCAGTGCATGACCTTCATCGTTGGGGAGGCCCGCGTACCGTATCCACTTCACTTTGGGGTGTCGCTCCAAATGTTGAGCGACGGCTAGCGTGTTACTGCAGATGCGGTCCATGCGAAGGGCAAGCGTTTCAATGCCCTGCAGTATCAGGAAGCTGTTAAAGGGTGAGATGGCAGCGCCCATGTTTCGTAATGGAACGACACGCGCTCGCCCAATGTACGCGGCAGCCCCAAAGGCTTCTGTATAGACCACGCCATGGTAGGACACGTCGGGTGTGTTAAGTCTCGGAAAGCGCTCGGCATGTGTTGCCCATGGAAATTTTCCGCTGTCGACGAGTGCGCCACCAATGGTGGTTCCGTGGCCACCTAGGTACTTGGTGAGTGAGTGTACAACGATGTCAGCTCCATGCTCGAAAGGGCGGCACAGGTACGGGCTAGGAACTGTGTTGTCCACAATCAGTGGAATGCCGGCTTGATGTGCGATGTCCGCTAAGGCAGCAATGTCAGTGACATTGCCAAATGGGTTGCCGACGGATTCACAGAAGATCGCGCGTGTTTTCGAATCGATCAGTTTCTTGAAAGAGGCGGGGTCGCGAGAGTCACCAAAACGAGTGTCAATTCCAAACTGCGGCAGGGTGTGCGCAAAAAGGTTATATGTGCCGCCGTATAGCGTGGTTGAACTGACGATGTTCTGGCCTGCCTCGACGATCGTTTGAAGGGCATAGGTGATAGCTGCCTGACCGGAGGCGAGACCGAGTGCACCAACGCCGCCCTCGAGGGCAGCAACGCGCTTTTCAAGCACGTCGGTCGTTGGGTTCATGATCCGCGTGTAGATGTTGCCTGCGACTTTAAGATCAAAGAGATCCGCGCCATGCTGAGTGTCATCAAACGCATAGGATGTCGTCTGATAGATCGGTACAGCGACCGCTTTGGTGGTGGGATCAGGACTGTAGCCACCGTGGACGGCCAAGGTTTCAAGGCGCATGAGCGTATCTCCGACTGTCGGGACCTCTGTTATACAAGTCACTTTAGGCCGCCGCAACCGCGTGCTCGTAACTTGCGGTTATCTGGCGATAACTAACTGTACATCGGTGTATTAACGAGGGGCGGACGTAGATAAACCATGGGGCAGATCCGGCCGGAACCACTGACTGGCCTGTGTCGCCTAGCCACCCCCTACCAAGTGAGCGACGGCGCCTAGCCCCCTGGGGCCAAAGGAGGGTCTTTTGTGAGCGGCCTGTCGATTACCGCGAAGGCATCCGCCGGGCGGTGCGTTGGATGAGGCCGAAAATGCAGCGGCACAGCGCCCACGCCTGACTGACCCGTGATGCAGTTTGAAGAGCGGAGTGCACTTGTTTGATGAGTAAGTGTCGCAAGCACGCGCTTTGACGTACCAAAGTCAGCCGCTGACTTTCCAACTGAGCACTGCGACCGATCATGGCATCGCATCGCGGAGTGCGGTCAGGTCTTGGGTAATCTCGTGAATGCTCGAGGCTAGCCATTGGGGTCGGCTACGCCGCAAGTGGCTCGCATAAATAAGCAGAATCAGTGCCATAGCACTGAATCCCAGGGACACAAGCGCGGTGGCTAGTACGCGGTGACTTTCCCAGAAAATGACAATCATCAGCGCTGACATAAAGAAAAGTGCAAATCCTGCTGCCAAAGCGGCCCCGACGGTGAGGCACGCCACCCGGGTTAGCAACCGAATCTGCTGCTCCGTCTCGATTGCAACCAAAGACAGGCGCGTTCCGAGTATCGCGACCCCTGTGGCAGCCACCCGTACCAAGCCCCCCAATAGCACCCCACTCTCATTATTCGACATGCCTAAATACCTTATCGGCGCCGCAGAATCAGGCCGACCAAAAGACCCGCGACACCTGCCACGCCGACTGAGGTCCATGGGTTCTCGTGCACATATTGACCCGCACTATGTGCCACCTGACCCGCTTGTGAGCGGATTTGCGTCTGCAGCCGCTGTATTGTGTGCCCTACCTCTTCCATGGAACGGCTGAGCTTCTGTCGCACGGCGTGGAGCTCATCCCCAATTTCGGTGCCGTCCGCCTGTAAGAGCGCTTCAGCGTCTGTCACGACCTTTCGTAACTCACTGATAAATGACTGGATACTGTCCTCTTTCATGACGACTCCTCTGGCCTAACGTCACGCACTTAGACTGGCACAATGACCCTTCAGTCGATATCCGCAGTTTCCGTAGTGTGTCGGCTCATGCGTCGGAATTTAAGTCGCCACGCGGCGTTATGGGGGCCTAGTAAGGCCAGTCCGCTGCGAAAACACGTTGATCGACCCCGTGTGGGCTTCGATGGCATCACTGCTCCGACCCGTGTGACGGTCGCTGTGAGCGAACAGTGAGGGCGCCACTCACATCCATATTGATCAGCCGACTGCTCTAAAAAATCGGCCTACCTTACGATCGCGTGTTGACCACGCTCTATGGTGGTGTGTAGGAGCCTGGAAGCCGCAGTCTTTTCTCAATACTTCTCGCCGCGAGCACTACGATAGAAACCAGAGTCAGGTAGACCCCTGCCGAGACCAAGTACGCCTTAAAAAACTGAAAATTAGTCGATGCTAACTCTTGCATGCGCGCAAAAAACTCTGTGTATTGGATAAGAAAAGCTATCGATGTGTCTTTTAAATTCAGTATGACTTGATTCGTTAATGCGGGTATCGACATGCGCAATACTTGCGGCAGCGTGATGAGAAAAAACACATGTCGATCCGAAAATCCCTGGGCTCTTGCCGCCTCCAGTTCGACAGGATCGAGTGCGTTACGCGCGGTGCTGAGGTAAGCCGAATTGTAGGCAGCAATATTAAGTGTGAAGCCGACTAGCGCTACCGCGATCGGAGACATTCCAAGGCCCACGCGTGGTAAGCCGTAGTACATTAAAAATAGCAATACCAACAACGGCGTCCCAACAAAAAACGAGATATAGCCACTGACAATGCGCCTGACGACCGGCCGAGAACTGCCGTGAAAGTAAAGAACGAGGATGCCCAGCGCAAGGCCGGTGACGCTCACTATGGCGGCTAGCAGTAGCGTTTTATATAAGCCAGCGAGAATAAGTGGCCACTGGTCGACTAGATCAAGCCAAAATGTGGACCAGCTAGTCATCTTACATTGAGCTCTTGGCCGAAAAATTCCTGGACGCGCGGGTCCGCGTGGCCACGCGATAGGTTTTCAATGGCATCTTCAGCGCAGACGCGTCCTCGATCAAGGAAGATCACCCGGTCTGATATAAAACGAGCGAGTGTCAAATCATGAGTGACACACAGGACCGTTACTCCATCGATGAATAAGCGATTAATGAGCGTAGACACTTCGCGGCACATCAAGGGGTCGAGTGCCGAGGTCGGCTCATCAAAAAATACAACATCCGGATTCATCGCCAGGGCGCGTGCTAGGGCGACTCGTTGTTTTTGACCGCCAGAAAGTTCGGCGGGAAATTTGCGCTGGTGCTGAGCCATGTCGACGCGCGCGAGCTCATGACGCGCCTTCTCTTCGGCTTCGCTCCGGCGCAGCCCGCCGAGATGGCGGAGCGCGAGCGTCACATTATCGAGCACCGACAGATGACGGTAGAGCGCAAACTGTTGAAAGACAAAGCCGATGCTGCGGCGTAGTTCGCGGATATTGACGTCTGGTCCGGTGACCTCCCGGTCATGTAGTCGAATGCTCCCGGAGGTCGGTTCCTCCAGGCGGTTGATGCAGCGAATCAGAGTGGACTTGCCGCTACCGGAGCGACCCATGACGACTTTGACATCGCCTTTTTTTATCTCTAAGTTGACACCATCCAAAATAGTGGCGTCACCGAAGCGCTTGACGAGATTTCTTACTTCAAGAAGGGCCATGATTATTTCCAGAAGCCTCACGCCGAGTAATCATGTGCTGCCGATCCCAGGGACTTGGTAGTAGTTGGCAAACAACCGGATTGCGCTCACGGTGACGCGGTAGATAACAAAGTACAGTAAGCCGACGCAGAGGTAGATCTCTATGCCCTGCAAGGTTCGAGCGGTGAGGCTCGTTGCCTGCTTAGTGATTTCTGGTATGCCAACGGTATATGCAAAAGGTGAATACTTCAAAATGGTGGTGAACTCATTGATCATGCCGGGAACTGCAAATCGCAGCATCTGCGGGAATTCGATGAGACGCATAATCTGGAATCGACTAAGGCCCATAGCCTCTGCGGCAACAATTTCTGTGGTGTCAACGGAGGCGAGAGCTCCACGGAACACCTCTGCGAGGTAGGCGCCAGCGGTTAAGCCAAGGCTTAGCGCCATGGCTAGAAGCGGGGATAGCTTGATGCCGATTGATGGTAAGCCGAAGTAGGCTAGGAACAGCAGCACCAAGACCGGTACGCCGCGAAAGACATAAGTATAGACGCCGATGATGGACTGCAAGCCCGGTATCTGCGCTCGCCGCAGAGTGGCGACGCATAGTCCCACAGAAAGACCGGTGACCGCGCAGACTGCGGTCACCAGAAGCGTGTATGGAGCGCCTTGAAGAAGTTGCCAGAAGATTTCGAGGACGCTCATGCGGACAGGGTCAGTTCATCCATTTGTCTAAAATCGCTTTGACCTTATCAGGTCCAAGCTCAGTCAGGTATTTATCGAAATCGTCTCTGATAGCGGAGCCTTTGGTGAAAGCAAATCCCAAGCGATCGAAACCAGTAAATCCGCGGCTACTGACAAAAGGCAAGTGCTTCTTGTTTTGATAATCGCGAAGTACAGGCTCTTCAATGAAAGCGAGGTCAAGGTTGCCATTTTGTAAGTCTGAGATGACTTCATTGTATGTGGGGTACAGTTTCACACGATCGAGCGTGTAGTAGCCTTGCGGTTCAAGCTGTGTTTTTACGAGGTCGCTGTAGGCCATCCCACGGGGGTAGCCGAGCGAATATTTTTTCAGCTCGGCAAGATCGGTGATTTTTATGTTTCGGCTAGAAAGGCTGACGAGATGCCAGACGTTTTCGTAGTACGGGGTAGAAAAATCCATCACTTCTTTACGCTTATCCGTAATAGAAATTCCTGAAAATGCAACGTCGGCTTGGCTTGAAGAGACAGCGCCTAGCATGCCCTGCCAATCGTAGCGTGTGATGTCGAGCGTGCAGCCTCTCGCCTGGCAGTAGCCGTTAAATATTTCGAGATCGGCGCCTTTGAGGTCGCCATTGTCCTCAAACAGCATGGGTGGTGACGAAGGGGACACCGCCACCTTAATCACTTTGTGCGATGTGCCGTCATTGGCAGTGGTCGGCCCGGTTTGTTTTGCACATGCGCCGAGGTGGAGCCCTATAAGAGCGAGACCTAAGAGGCAGGTGAGGCTAATTATCTTCTTCAAGCGTGTTCTCCTGTTAGCGTGCGGCAACTCCATAGTATCGAATTTCTGGTGTGCTGGGCTATCTGCCGCCTATAGACGCGCTGGGTCGTGGGAGATGACAGCACAATGAGTGAGATGAGGCGCGTTGCTTTTGATCTGGTCTCACAATTCCTGGCTGCCGATCAGTCGGCTTTGCGTAAGCGGCGGGTTTTGCAGTTAGTAAGAGATCGTTTGCATCCACCTCAGTGCACTCCATAGAGAAACGACAGGCCGTGTCGTGACGGTCGTCCGATCGGTCGTTCGGTGACGCGCTTGACAGGGCTTGTTGCGTAGTGCAACGTTCGCCCACACGACAAGTTCCCCGTCAGGGGATTAAAAGGGAACTCGGGTTTGAAGCCCGGGCTGCCCCCGCAACTGTAAGCGGTGTGCCTTTTATCAAAGACCACTGGATCGTTTTGATCCGGGAAGGTGATAGAAGGACTCCAAGCCGCGAGCCAGGAGACCTACTCGTCGTGGTCGCCCATCGAGCAGCCGGGGTGCGCTGGTCGAAAGGAAACCCTAGTGGCGACGGAGGAGGGCCGACCTGAGTGTCGGGCCAGCGCCGTTTCGCCTACTCAATGCGCGAAGCGTGCGTTGCCCGCCAGTCAGGACTGCTCTGAGTAGTCCGCTGCGTGGGAGTATGCAATTGAAATCCTTATATTTTTGCCGTGTCACAGCGGTTTCGCTGGTATGTTGGTGTGGGCAGGGGGCGTTGGCAGAGGCGCTCCCTATGAGTGAGCTGGAGTCTGTGGTGGTTGTGGCCACGCGCTCGCCGGAACCGCTTTCAAAAATCGGTGGGTCGGTGACGCTGATCGATGCCGCTGCGATCCAAGAGAGCCAAGCTGTGGATGTCGCTGACTTGCTGGTGCAGACGCCTGGCATCTCCATGTTTAGAGCAGGTGGCATCGGTCAGAGCACGTCCGTATTCATACGCGGCGCTGCCAGTGACCAGACGGTCGTGATCATAGATGGCGTCCAGCTCAACGACCCATCAGTAACTAGTGGCGGCTTCGATTTCCAGCATCTAATGATGGGTGATATCTCGCGCATTGAAGTGCTGCGCGGTGCGCAGTCCACGCTATATGGCAGTCAGGCCATGGGCGGCGTCATTAACATTATGACAGCGGAGCCCGTCGGTGCTCTGAGTGGTGGTTTAAGTAGCGAGGCGGGGTCCTACGGAACCGGCCAGGCGATTGCCCACTTTGGTGGAAAGACGGATTCATTGCTTTGGCGCATGTCGACTGACTACTACGCCTCAAGGGGCTTCCCTTGCTTTGACAAAGCGTTGGGTGGTAAGCGTGATTGTGCGACACAGATTGAAGGTGGCTCAGGGCAACTTCGATATGAGTTTACTCCTGAAGCGCAGCTGGATATACGCGCCTATTTTACGCATTCTAAAACCGATTTTGATGGATATGACACCCCGACCTATACGTTCGGGGATGATAGCGAGTATGGATATAACCAGCAGTTGCTCGCCTATGCCGGTCTGACGCTTCGCTCTACGGATTATGCTCTGGTCAATCGTATTGCGGTTCAGTACACGGGGTCTCATACGCGCACCTATGATCCGAACGCCATTGTGAATTTCGGAAGCCCTAGTAATGAAACTTTTTATGGTACGGGTCGCAATATTCGCGAAGAGTATCAAGGCACCTGGACGCCGAATTTCCGCACCAACCTAGTGTTTGGTGTTCAGCATGAAACCTCGACGATTAATACCGATTCACCTGCTTATGATTTCGGTGGTCCAGCACCTATTAAGGATCAGGTATCGCTGGTCAGTGGGTATGCGCAGCTGCAGCGTGAGCTCATGTCTGGTGTGACGCTCACGGCCGGTGAGCGTTACGACCGTCATAATGTATATGGCGGTCACGCTACTGGACAGATGGCTGTCGCTTGGGTGTTAGACGACCGGAGCACCATCGTGCGAGCAAGCGTCGGTCAAGGGTTTAAAGCGCCGGCGCTGTATCAGCTCTATAGTCCCTATGGAAACCTCGGCTTACAGCCTGAGACATCTACTACCTGGGATGCAGGTATCGAGCGACACTTGCTAAACAATCGTTTGATGCTATCAGCAACCTACTTTCAGTCTGCCAGTCACGAACTCATTAATTTTTTCTCATGCCCTTCAAGCAGTTCCAATCCTCTCTGTGCAGTGGCTGGTGGCTACTATGCAAACATTGGCCAAACGGCGGCTCGTGGTGTTGAGTGGCAGGGTGAGTTTAAGGCTAATAGCCGCATAACAATCGCGTCAAATTACACCTATACGTATACGGCTGATCAGTCAGCAGATGCTGCTGTTCATGACGCTCAGTTGCCGCGTCGACCGCAGCATGCTGCCAATGCGTCTGTCAATTATCAATGGGACCGCCGATGGAACGCGACAGTTGCCGTTCGCTATGCGGGGCCGAGCTTCGAGGACAGTGCCAATACTGTGAGACTGGGTGGCTATACACTGATCAATCTGCGAGCGTCTTACACTATCAGCGATCATCTTGAGTTGTATGCGCGACTTGAGAACGCCGGCGATAAACAGTATGAAATGGCTTATCAGTATGGCACCCCGGGTCGCAGTGGCTACCTAGGATTCCGTGCGCATTTCTAGCGGGGCGGCTACCTTTTCGGTGACTTCTCCCATTTCGCAGAGTGCCGTTCATCCTGTGCGTTGGTCTTTAGCGAGACAGTGCCCTAAGGTGCGATAAAGCCTTGCGCCTGAAACACATGGGCGGCATCCGTGCTTTGCAAATAGTGCAGCCATCGATTCGCGTTAGCACTCGCCTGTTGAGTTAATGCAGCGGGGTAGCGGATCGGGGGGTGTGTAGAGGCTGGGAAAGTGCCGATGATGCGGACGCCTCTCGCTGACTGGGCGTCCGTCTCATAGACGATTCCAAGCGGAGCCTCCCCACGCTCGACATACATGAGCGCACTGCGCGCATTCTCAGCGGGCAGAACATGGTCTGCGACCTGAACCCAGACACCCAGAGATGTTAAGGCAGCCTTCGCATAGCGACCGATCGGCACCGACAGAGGGTCGCCAATGGAGAGTCGCCCTGTGCCGATTGCCTCCAGTAGCTGGAAATGAGGCGATATCTTCAGAGACAGTGTGCTGTTGGCCGCCGCGATCAGTACCAACCGATTGCCTGCCACATCTGTGCGGCTGCTGGCTTGAATGAGATGTCTTTGTTCTAAGTAGTCCATCCAGGCTTCGTCAGCAGACACAAACACCTCGGCGGGCGCTCCTGACTCAATTTGTCTAGCGAGCTGCGAGCTCGCTGCGAATGAGAATGTGACTGGAACACCCGTCTCAGCTGTGAATCGCGGACCCAGCACCTGTAATACAGCGGTGAGGGATGCAGCGGCATATACAGTCACGGGTTTGGCTGGGACCATTGCGGTCAACGACCGCGGAACGATGAGTGTACTGATCGTGACAGCGGCGAGCAGCAACTGGGTGAGTTGGGTGACCGTATGGCGTTTGACGCGTGATTGGGGCATGCGACCATCCTGCCACCAGTCACTGTTGACTACAACAACAGCGCGCCAGCAATCACTGTGGCCATTTTACTTGGGTGAGGATGACAGAGTGCAAATGCGCCAGTTAGGTTGTGATGGTCTCTATGTATCTGCCATCAGCCTGGGGTGTATGGGCATGGCTCACTTTTATAGGGGACAAGCCGATGGGCATCCATTAGGGTCATTCAGCGCCGGCTTGAGTTCAGCATGGCTTTTCTCGATGTCGCTGACTTCTATGCTGTGGCCCGAAATAAAGTACGGATCGGTGAAGCCAATCAGCGACGTCGTGCCGATGTGCTTCTTGAGATGACGTTCGGCAATTTGCAACATACTCGGATATACCTCCGTGTGCATCGCCGGCGGCTGACATCAGTTAGCTGCGCAGATGGTTCTAGTCATCTGCGCAGCGACCGTTTATTCAGCCAAGGGGTTGGTCGCGTGGTGGGTGGTGTCAGCGCCCATGCTTAAAATGCCTTGCATGACGCGAGCCGCGGAGCTTGCCCCGTTATCCATAAAAATAACCTTGCCCTGTCCGTGGTCAGCAACGTACTTCAGTGCATCGGTATACTCTAAGAACAGCAAAAACTCTGCGGTGACGCCAGCCGCCTTGAGACTGTCAGCGGCGTCCTTCATGCCGGATGCAATGTTTTTACGGAATAAGGCCAGACCTTCCCCGCGCAGTGCGGATGCTTTTTTCTCTGCTTCCGCGCCGATGGTTTTAAACGCCGCTTCAGCTTCAGCATCCTTGGTGCGCTTGACTAGCAAGGCCGCGCCCTCGTTGGCGGCAGCCGCCAGTAAGTTTTTGGACGAGACGACTCGCGCCATTGAGTCGATAATCTCTTTGTCAAAGGTCATATCCGTTATCTGAATATCACGGACAACATAGCCCCATGCCAGTACCACCTCATCCAGATTTTTCTTGGTGTGGTCAACGATTTCGGCGCGCATGCCTAAAATATCTGACTGCTTAGTAGTTGCTACAAACTGTCGGATTGAGCCATCAATGGTGCGCTGCAGAGCCAATTGGAATTCCTGCATCGATGCGAAGCTAAACACAGCCTTCTTTATTGACTCTTCATCGGATCCGCCAACGGCATAGAGAACCATTGTCGCGAACTTCACGTTGGCCTGGTCCTGTGTGATCGCTTGGAACTCCAATTGCAGTGCGCGATTTTGTAAAGACAGACGGTAGTCCACTTTTTCCCACGGCAGCTTAAAGTTAAGACCCTCGCGCATCGTGCGGTGGTATTTTCCAAAGACAGTGACCACACCCACGGTGGCTTGTGACACGGTTCTGGCCATCGAGGTGACTAAATAAATGACGGCAATGAGGATTGCAATGATCCAAGGGGATGGGATGAAGTCTGACATAGGGGGCTCACTTGTGTTGGGGCGTGGCGTCGCTGGGGGATTGGCGCCAGCACGAGGGCAAAGTATACGCTGACCAGACGATTGAGCGGGGGCGCCTAGCAACCCGCTCGTTACAACTTATGAGTAGAATCATGTTGTTACATTCGGCTTGCTACTTTTTTTAGTAGGGAGTCCGATGGGTGCGCGCGATACGTGCCAAAAGCATACCGATCGGCAGTGGATCTAGCCTGCGCTACACGCTTCTGATTGCGGCAGCGAAATGGTGCTTGATTCTGCAATGACGTGATCGCGTGACTATTCAAAATCGACCCGGTTTAGGTAGCGTCATGGCCTGACTGAGACGCATGACGCCTTTGACAATGCTTAGTGCGATACCTCAGACAACCAGGCATCAAATCGCGCCTCTAAAATGCTCAGCGGCAACGCGCCGCCTTTAAGCATCTGATCATGGAATGCACGGATATCAAACCGCTCACCCAGTACCGCCTTGGCTCGGTCACGCAGTGCCAGAAATTTGAGCTGGCCCAACTTGTAGCAGAGTGCCTGTCCGGGTACCGCAATATAGCGATCGGTTTCCGCCTGAAAGGTAGGCTCATCGCCCGCAGGGTGCGCATGGAAAAACTCGATCATCTGCTCGCGTGTCCAATGCTTGTAGTGCACACCTGTATCTAATGCCAGTCGGTCGGCACGCAGCAACTCGCTCACCAGGCGGCCATAGTCGCTGTAGGGGTTTTGATAGAGACCAATGTCCTTACCTAGACGTTCAGAGTAGAGAGCCCAGCCCTCGACGTACGCCGTGTAACCGGCATTCTGCCTAAACAAAGGCAGCTCAGGCAGTGCTTGGGCAATGGATATCTGCATGTGGTGTCCTGGAAGCCCCTCATGGTAGGCCGTTGATTCCACGGTCTGCAGTTCTCGTTGGGCGAAAGACCCGGTGTTAACGAACACGATACCAGGACGCGTGCCATCCGGTGTGCCTGGGCTGTACTCAGCTCCTGCCGCTTCTTGCTCTCGATACTCCTGAACAGCGCGAACCTCAACGGGTGTCTTCGGTAGAAGTCCGAATAAGTTGGGCAGCTTGGGTTCTATCCCCGCGATGTAGCCACGGTATAGCTCTAGAATCTGCTCACGCGAGGTTGCATGTTGAGAGGGATCACCTGACACAGATACGCGGAAGGAAGCTAAGTCCTTGAAGCCGAGTGTCTGAGCAACCGCAGCCATCTCACCTTCAATGCGCGCCACTTCTCGAAGCCCAAGGTCATGAATGTCCTGCGGACGCATCGCGGTCGTCGTTTGCCGCCGTACTTGAAATTCGTAGAGCCGATCGCCGTTCGGCAAAGACCAAAGCCCCGCTCGCTCTCGGCCGAAGGGCGCATACTCTTTCTCTAGGTAAGCCGCAAATCTCTGATATGCAGGGCGAACCTTGGTATTCACTGCATAAACAATTAGAGCCTGAAGACGCTTACGATCGGCTGTTGAGATAGATTCTGGAAACTTAAGTGCCGGCTGGCCAAATGCATTACTAAGGCCGGCAGGAGCGCCGATAGCCTTCGTCTGATCGACAACTTTCTCAAGCAAAAAGCGAGGTGGCATCATTCCGTCTTTGCGACCTTGCTTTAATACCTCGGTCACATCGAGCAGCAACCGAGGAATGCCATTGAGGCGCGCGATATAGTCTTCATACTGTCTAACCGTATCAAACGGAATGGTGGGTACGGTCCCCGGTAGGCCAATTTGAATTCCTGAAAATTGATCGACTGGCATTTCGTACAATTTGAGATCTGTCGATTCAATAGATTCACGTAGCTGTTGCACCATCAGTTCATGATTGAGCCGATCTTGCTCAGCCAAGCCATCAGTTGACACTTCCATGAAGCGGTGCAGGAACCGCTCAGTGGCACGCCGGTCGGCGCGCACATGGGCGAGGGACATGTCACTCCACCGATTGTTGTATCGGTAGTCGCCAACGGCGGTTGCAAATTCAGGAGATTGTTCCATTGTGTATTGCCACTGTTCGGCAATCAACGCGTTCAGTTTTTCCGTTCGCTGCGCGATGTCACCCGCGCCGTACGCGTGCGTCAGATCGCCAATCAATAATAGTGTGAGACTTAAAAACAGAGTTCTGTAACGCATGAAGGACCTCTTGGATGCGATACCTATAAGTAGGAATTAGGCTACGTGTGGTCAGTATATTAGACGAAACAGTGGTTTATTGGGTAGCACCTGTCAGGTAGGATGGTCACAAGGGGGGTAAATATTAATGAGTGATGAGTCGTCGCCAATCACGAGGCGCACTACCCGAGCGGTCTTATTCGATTTGGATGGCACTCTGGTCGATACCATCGACGACATAGCGCTCGCTCTCAATCGGGCGTTGCAGGATCACCAAGTGGATAGGCTACCGACATCTTTGGTTCGCACATGGGTTGGTAAAGGGGCACCTCGCCTGATTGCCCGTGCCTTAGAGCGATCCCAGGTAGTAGCTGATACGCCTATGAAAGCAGCAATCTTCAATGAATTTATTATTCATTATGAGCGTTTGCACGAACGTTCAGAATCTACCGCCACACTCTTTCCAAATGTGATCAGTGCGTTGGCCGCACTTCAGTCAGCAGGTGTTGCGCTGTCGGTCGTCACCAATAAGCAGCGAAATCTCGCCTGCGCCACTTTGCGCCATGTAGGCCTGTTATCGTACTTTGATCATATTGTGGGAGGAGATACCTGCGCTCAACGAAAGCCACACCCCATGCCAATACTCCATGCCTGCGCCCTCTTAGGGGTTGCCGCAGACGCTGCCGTCATGGTGGGGGATTCAATGAACGATGTAGACGCTGCGCGAGCCGCAGGTGTGCCGGTCGTGTGTGTGCCTTACGGCTACAATGAGGGCGCATCCTCTGACGAATTGACGGGCGACTATCTTATTAATAGCTTTGCAGAGCTACCGGCTTTGCTCGGTCTGTAGTCTTTACAAACATCGACTATGGCACTATGCCGTTATCGTCGAGGAGCGACCTCATGATCAAGATCGGGTCGACGAAATGGATCCAAATGAGTCATTAAATCTAGCACCCGATGCCGCTTTAGCACGCGCACACGCGCTTCAACCGCAATCTCGTGGCCGGCCTCTACCGTGATGTCGGCATCTACTTCCAAGTGCGCATCAACGGCAATTAGGTCGCCCATTTTCCGCGTTCGGAGATCGTGTACGCCACAGACGCCCGGTGTGTTGAGCAATGTTTGCCGAATGGCTTCAACTTCCGCTCCATCAGCCGAGCCGTCCATTAATTCATTCAAAGCGTTCCAAGCGAATGTCCAACCCATTTTTGCAATAATTAGACCAACGACCAATGCGGCAATCGCATCAAGCATTCGATAGCCGGCTAGATTTCCTACAATGCCCACTGCCACCATCAGTGAGGCGGCGGCATCTGATCGCGCATGCCATGCATTAGTTACTACGAAGCTCGACTTAACTCGTTTCGCTATTCGTAACATGTACCGGAATAACATCTCTTTGGTGACCAGCCCAATCAGCGCGACCCACAGTGCGATGACTTCGACTGGGGGAATGTTAGCCGGCGACTGTAGTTGACTGATGCTGGAGTACAGCATGCTGATGCCGACACCAATTAATAAGGCGCCTACCGCGAGCGACGCCGCCGTCTCAAAGCGCTGATGGCCATAAGGATGTTCTTGATCTGCGTCTTTTTGGCTCTCGCCACTGACTGCGAGTGCGATGAAGTCGACCACTAAGTCGGACAATGAATGAACTCCATCAGCCACCAAAGCGGCTGAGTGAGCGATGAGGCCAACCCACACTTTGCTAAGTGATAATCCTAAATTAACCGCAGTGCTGGTCCATATGGCACGCCGGACCGCTGGCGTGCGTAATTCAGATGCCTCTCCTGCTTCTTCTAGAGGGGTATGTCGGTGATCGTGTTGCATATCGTCAGCCGGCGTCAAAACGTTTGGTTCGTGTGTCTATCATACGGGTTACCGAAGAGGTTACCTAGGGTGTCGCTTCTGATGCGGCCTGCCAAGCGGCTGTGCGATAAGTAAATGCCTATTAAGACCGCCCTTAGACTGTATAAAGCCCCTTATACCGCTCTCGCAGAATATTTTTTTGCACTTTACCCATCGTATTGCGGGGCAACTCACTGACTAAAAGCACCCGCTTGGGTGTTTTGTACTTAGCCAAGCGCACTCGTATATTCGCTAGGACGCTCTCCTCAGTGAGCGTGCGCTCTTTAGAGAGCACCACCACCGCGATCACCGCCTCGCCGAGATCAGCATGAGGCACGCCGATGACGGCGCTTTCAACGACCCCTGCTAGCGCGTCAATCTCTGACTCGACTTCTTTGGGGTACACATTGTAGCCGCCGGTAATGATCAGATCCTTGACTCGTCCGACGATATGCACATAGCCGGATGCGTCGATACGCCCTACATCGCCGCTGTTAAACCAGCCATCGACACTGAATTCAGCTGCCGTTTTATCCGATGAGCGCCAGTAGCCGGCACACACGTTAGGACCCATGATCTCTAGGCAGCCCACCACATCGGGCGCGTTGTCTGGCAGTCCGGTGTCGGTATTAATTACCCGAATGGTGGTTCCCGGTAGCGCAGGACCCACCGCCCCTGGCAAGCGTAGGCCATCATAAGGATTTGAGGTGTTTATCAGTGTCTCTGTCATGCCATAACGCTCTAAAATGAAGTGTCCTGTGCGTCTTGCAAATTCTTGATGTGTCTGGGGGAGTAGTGGTGCGGAGCCAGATATGAACAAGCGAACTGCTGCCGTCGAATCCCGATTAAGTCGGGGCAGTGCTAACAGCCGCATGTAGTGCGTGGGCACGCCCATGAAGACGGTTGCCAACGGCAGCAGCTGTAATATCTTCTCGGGATTAAATTGAGGGATTAAGCGCACACAGGCCCCAGCGGCGAAGGCTGTGTTGAGCGCCACAAAGAGACCATGTACATGACATAGCGGCAAGCAATGAAGCAGTACATCGTCGGCGCTAAATTGCCACGCCGTCGCTAACGCTGCGGCGTTGGAGGCTAAATTGCCTCGGGTGAGCATGGCGCCTTTCGGGCGGCCGGTGGTGCCTGAGGTGTACACCAGCGCCGCCAAGGCGTCCGCTGGCAGCTGAGCGGGTGGCGGCACTAGACGGGCGGATGCCTGTACACGATCAATGAGCGAGCCTTCTCCCTGATGACCGAGGCTCTCTACATGCAGGACGCGTGCTTGCTCAGCTAAAGGCAGCAGTGCCGGCCGCTCAGCTGGACGCACCACGGCGAGCTTAGGCGCTGCGTCATTTAGAAAGTATGCAACTTCATGCGAGGTGTTAGCCGGATTAATGGGCACATACACGGCGCCGAGTCGTAGGCAGGCGCAATATAAAATCACCACCTCTATGGCATTGTCTACTTGTGCGGCGACTCGATCGCCACAACCAACGCCGAGATCAGTGAGTACCATGGCGTAACGACCCGCCTCAAGATCCAGCGTCTGATAGCTCAGTTGCCGAGTATCGGAGGTAAGACAGATGCGTGTAGGTTCGGCCGCAGCCCACTGGCTTATCCATAGATAGGGGTCGGTGTGCATAGGCAAGATGATGGCGCTGCCTTAGATTGCTGAGGCGTCGAATAATGGCACATTCGAGGGCTGACGTGCGTAGAGAGCGGCTTGGGCTCTGCTTAGCCGTGTCCGCACCAAAGCGGTGAGAGGCTATTGACCGACGATGTGCCGAGGCGCTCCCGCGGCCCACGCCGCAATATTTTCGGTGAGCTGATCGGCGAGTCCCTCCATCGCCTCAATAGACGCCCATGCGACATGCGGCGTCAAAATAAAATTGGGCAAATTGAGATCGAGCAACGCATTCCCCTCTCTGGGCGGCTCGGTGCTCAGGACATCTAACCCAGCACCACCGATCCAACCCTCGGTCAGCGCTCGTGCCAGAGCGGGCTCATCGACCAGTCCCCCGCGGGCCGTATTAATGAGTATCGCGTCTGGCTTCATGCTGCGAAGCTCAGCCTCGCCGATCATTCCGCGTGTTGCCGGCGTGAGTGGGCAATGCAGAGAGATGACATCCGAGAGGGCGAGTAGCTCGCTGAGTGACTTGCTTTCTGCATCGTTGGCTGCGGCTGTTGGGTGAGAATAAAAGACGCGCATTCCAAAGCCGACTGCGATCTTGGCTACGGCCTTGGCGATTGAGCCACGACCGACCAGTCCCAGCACCGAGTGATTTAAATCGCGGATTGTGCCTTTAAATACACAGAACTGGCTGGCATTTTCCCAGGCGCCTTGGGTAACGGCCTCTCGGTAGCCCATCAGATTACGCCGCAAGGCAAGTAATAACGCGAATACATGCTCAGGTACAGCATTCACCGCATAATCACGAATATTTACCACGGTAATGCCGTTCGCCCGGCAATAAGGAATATCAACGCAGTCATAGCCAGTGGCTGCAATGGCAATGAGCTTTAGACTCGGCAGTTGCGCCAACGAGGCTTCACGTAGAGCCACCTTGTTGATAATAGCCACAGTGGCGTCTTGTAAACGGGCGACCACTTGGTCGGTTGATGTTGCTGCATATTCAACGTAGTCAGTCACTGCCGCCGGCTGCGTGAAGCGCACTGGCAGTGATTGACGATCGAGAAAGACTGCGCGCACTGATTAACCCCCAATGCTTTTCGGAGCGAAGCAAATTGGCCACCCGGCGCGGCTTACGCCGACACCACTGTTGGGCTTCACTATAAATGCAGTGTCGAGTACCGCCACTTCTGCTCCATAACGTTCGCTCATCGGCATGAGTTCATGGAGACCGCCTAAATGGCCGGTCTGCGATAACTGACCCGCCGCTTTAGAGTGGCGAGTGCCGCTAGTGAGAGAGACGGTCATCGCCAGAAGAATACGCTCCGGCATGTTGCTAGGACCGGGAACAAGCAGAAAGTTCTTGCCGAGCATGGAAGCCCTTCATCAGATCAATATTCGGTCGATATTATGAGCGAAAACGATGTGCTAGGCGATGTGCCATTCGCATTGATGTATGCATGTCGATAAGATCAGGAGGCGAGCTTGACTACAGAGGTTGGAGTGAGCATGTCTTTGGCCCCCGACGATTTTTTGCGTGCCCTATTTGCAGCCGCTGTTGCAGCGGCTGATCCGAGCAAGGCGATGGCGGCGGCATTGCCGCCGAGGCCCCGTGGTCGTACGGTGGTGGTCGGTGCCGGTAAGGCAGCCGCTGCGATGGCGGCTGCGGTGGAGACCGTCTGGCGTCATCCGATGGACGGTCTGGTGGTGACGCGTTATGGACACAGCGTGCCGACGCAGCATATCGATGTGGTGGAGGCTGGCCATCCTGTGCCTGATCAGGCCGGTCAGCGAGCAGCGGTGCGGATTGCGGCGATGACTGCGGATCTTTGTGCCGACGATCTCGTGTTGTGCCTGATTTCGGGCGGCGGCTCAGCGCTGCTGGCACTGCCGGTGGAGGGTGTTTCGTTGGAGGATCTACAATCCATCACGCGTGCACTACTGCTGTCTGGGGCCACCATCAGTGACATGAATTGTGTGCGCAAACACCTGTCGCAGTTGCAAGGGGGTAAGTTAGCGGCACGCTGTTGGCCTGCCAAAGTGCTTACGCTGGCGATCTCAGATGTGCCGGGAGATGATTTTGCGATCATTGCATCTGGACCCACGGCGCCTGATCCTACGAGGGCGGCCGATGCGCTGTCTATTTGTTCGCGTTATCGCATCCCTTTGCCGGTCAGTGTGCGGGCTTATTTAGAATCGGGTTTAGACGAAACAATCAAGCCGGGAGACCCCTTGTTATCCGCTGTGGAGCATCGCTTAATCGCTTCTCCCCAGAGGTCACTGGAGGCGGCTGCCGCTGTTGCAAAGGCCCACGGCGTCACCCCGTTTATTTTGGGCGATAGCCTTGAGGGGGAGGCTCGGGAGGTCGGTTATGCGCATGCAGCCATCGCTCGCCAGGGAATGCTGCATCATCAGCTTTTGCCGAGACCTTGCGTGCTGTTGTCAGGTGGCGAAACCACTGTGACGGTGCGTGGGTCAGGGAAGGGTGGCCGCAATGCGGAGTTTTTATTGAGTGTGGTACTTGCCTTGGACGGTCTTGAGGGCGTTTACGCTTTAGCGGGTGACACCGACGGTATCGATGGCACGCAAGACAATGCGGGTGCGCTTGCCTATCCGAGTACGCTGTCACGTGCTCGTGGCCTCGCGCTTGATTCGCGTGAGTACTTAGATCGTAACGATGCCTACACTTTTTTTGAAGTGTTAGGGGATCTGCTATTCACTGGACCGACGCGTACTAATGTCAATGATTTTCGAGCAATTTTGATGCTTTGAAAAGCACTGCAGTCAGACGTCCAGTCTTTGCGATCTCAGCGGATTGTATGACTGAGCCTTCGAGTTAAGGCATAGATCGCATCAAGATGCGGCGTGCGGATG
The DNA here is from genome assembly GCA_903862885.1 of uncultured Pseudomonadota bacterium. Lineage (GTDB taxonomy): Bacteria > Pseudomonadota > Gammaproteobacteria > Steroidobacterales > Steroidobacteraceae > CAIKZZ01. Next base: position 21,427 of record CAIOZU010000032.1, on the reverse strand, counting down.
CCGGTCAAGCGGCCTAACTCTGTCACCGCGCCTAACAAAGCATCGATCTCTAATGTCCGCCCTGCCTCCAGGTCTTGCAGCATGGAGGTCTTGTGGTGACCAACTTTGGCCGCACCGGCAATGCGCTTATCAATTGGCACGCGAAACGTGATGCCGAGGGATTCACCAATGCGCTGAGCCTCGCTCATCATATTAAAGGCCAGTTGGCGGGCGCCCGTGTCTTCACACATATCCGCTAAGGTCGAGCGAGTCAGCGCGCTGATGGGATTAAACGCCAGATTTCCCCACAGCTTGAGCCAGATCTCCGCGCGAATGGAGGCGAGAACCGGTGATTTAAAGCCCGCCTTTTCAAAACAAGCCGAGATGGTGCGCGCCCGTTCACTCACAGAACCATCCGGCTCACCGACTGGGAATCGATCTCCCTCGATCAAGCGCACGATGCCTGGCGCCACTTGTTCGGCGGCTGGATAGACCACACAGCCAATCACTTGGCTAGCAGGAATATGTCGGGCGATATGGCCGCTAGGGTCGACGGAGGTGAGTATATGACCAGATAATGCGCCGCCGTATTGATGGAAATACCAGTAAGGGATGCCGTTTTGCATGGTGACGATCAGCGTGTGAGGTCCGATCAAGTGAGAGGCGGGTGCGGCGACGGCTTCCAATTGATGCGCCTTGACGGCCAAGATCAGTAGATCTTGATGACCGGTGGCTGGGTAATCATCGGTGGCCGACACGTGGGTAGGCCCTTGGGTCGTTCCATCTGGCAATAGCAGAGTGATGCCGGTGTCACGCAGCACCTGAAGGTTGGTGCCACGCGCCATGAAGGTGACGTGCTCACCGGCGCGAGCCAGTTTCGCGCCCACGTACCCGCCGACGGCGCCCGCGCCAACAATCGCTACTTTCATGCAACCTCCTTGGCATTGCGCATCGACATTCCAACCGCCGTCCCCAGTCTCTGCATGAGGGGGTGACGATCGTTGCCACCCTCTCACAGATCAGTGCACTTTTGAAAGTATCGGCTTACGGTGGCTCACCGGCATGGCGGCGATGGTGTTTATCGTGGGTGACAGTGGATGTGTGAGACGACAATCCTCTAAGAGTCGGGCTGAGTAGAGACCGTCAACGACACAGAGCGTACCTTTATCAGCGTGGTATGTTGCGCTAAGCAGTAGTGCGAAGGGATAATTAAGCAGTTAAATCAGCGTGTTATCACTGGTTTAATGGCTATCCGGCCAGCGCCTACGTGGGGTTGCTTAGTCTTTGCGCTGCCGTTTGTGATCGCCGTGACGGGAGCTTCATCGGCCGTTGGCGTGGATCGCTATGAATGGGTTGGATGGCTAAGAAGTAAGATGATGTATAAGCAAGTGACAGCAGCTGAGAGAGCACACGGATTATGAGCAAAGCGTTAGATGGCATACGGATTTTGGATTTCACTCATGTGCAGTCTGGCCCCACTTGTACGCAATTGCTCGCGTGGCTCGGTGCGGATGTCATCAAAGTGGAGAAAGCGGGCGTCGGTGATATCACGCGTCAGCAGTTACGCGATATTCCTGATGTCGATAGTCTCTATTTCACCATGTTGAATCACAACAAGCGCTCGATCACCTTGGATACTAAAGTGCCCAGCGGGCAGGCAGTACTCGAGAAGCTGATTAAACGATGTGACGTGTTAGTCGAGAATTTTGCGCCGGGTGCGCTTGATCGCATGGGCTTTACGTGGGAGCGCATACAGGCGCTCAATCCGGCGATGATCGTTGCTTCTGTCAAAGGCTTCGGGCCTGGGCCTTATGAAGACTGCAAAGTCTATGAGAATGTGGCTCAGTGTACCGGAGGTGCTGCGTCGACCACTGGCTTTGATGATGGTTTGCCGCTCGTCACTGGCGCGCAGATCGGTGACAGTGGCACAGGCCTGAATCTGGCTTTAGGCATTGTGGCAGCCCTGTACCAAAGAAAAACCACTGGACGTGGACAAAAAGTGCTGGCTGCCATGCAAGATGGCGTATTAAATCTGTGCCGAATTAAATTGCGTGATCAGCAGCGCCTCGCGCGCGATGGCGTGATGAAAGAATACCCGCAGTACCCACATGGCCAGTTTGGGACCGCGGTGCCGCGTGCAGGCAATGCCTCAGGTGGTGGTCAGCCAGGCACGATCGTGAAGTGTAAAGGCTGGGAAACCGATCCGAATGCTTACTTGTACTTTGTGGCGCAAGCGCAGGTGTGGGAGGCGATCTGCGAGGTGATTGGTAAACCGGAGTGGCTCACGGATCCTCATTTTTCTTCCCCAGCCACTCGGCTGCCCCGGCTTACCGAGATTTTTTCAGCTGTTGAGAATTGGACGAAGACTCTGAGTAAGTTTGAAGCCATGCAGCGGCTCAGTGAGCACGACATTCCGTGCGGTCCGATCCTATCAATGGAGGAGCTCATGGCAGAACCATCGCTGCGGGCTACCGGTACGATTGTGGAGGTCGAGCATCCAACTCGTGGACCGTACCTGAGTGTGGGCAATCCCATCAAGATGTCCGACAGTAGCACCGAGGTGACCCGCTCACCGCTGCTTGGAGAGCACACGGATGAGGTGTTGGCAGAGCTTGGACTGACGGTAAGCGAAGTCGCCACGCTGCGTGCAGATAAGGCCATTTAACCGGGTCATCGCCTAGAAAGCAGGCGCCGCTTGAAAGAGCCCTAAACCGCCTCTGACGATGGCCTCGATGGGTAGATGCTAGATCACGGATTGGCTGGCGCAAGCTGCTAAACCAGATTTATAATTTGAGCTGTCCTTTCGGTCTGACGGCGACTCGCAGAATGCGCCGTAGCGGCCATGAGCCGCAGATATTCGACCACGCATTGTGCAGATACAGCGCGTGCTGAGGACGAATCGGTAGCGCGGTCGGTGAGGATTCGGGACAGATGGGCTAACATGGGCGTATCGAGCGAGGGTAATTACCGTATGGTGTTGCCCTCAGCAGCTAAAGGTAGCGGCATCGGTACGGTGGGCGGTTTAACGCGGGGTCTTGCGACAGTGAAGTCACCCGCTCGGTTATTTCAGTACAGTGATTGGGTAATATAAGAATGAATATTCACGAGTATCAGGGTAAGGAAATCCTCCGCCGGTACGGGGTACACACGCCACGTGGGTTCGCCTGTTTCTCAGTCGATGAAGCGGTTCAAGCTGCCAAAGACCTTGGTGGTGCCGTCTGGGTGGTAAAAGCACAGATTCATGCCGGTGGTCGGGGTAAGGGGGGCGGCGTGAAGGTGGTGAAGTCCATCGACGACGTCCGTAAAGAAGCGACTCAGATTTTGGGCATGACACTGGTGACTCATCAAACCGGCCCTGAAGGTCGATTGGTGAAGCGGCTTCTCGTTGAGGAAGGCGCTGATATTCGTAAAGAACTGTATGTCGGTATGGTGGTTGACCGCGTTACTCAGCGCGTCACGTTGATGGCCAGTTCCGAAGGCGGTATGGACATTGAAGAGGTCGCTTCGCATACCCCTGAGAGGATTTATAAAATAGCAATCGACCCGCGTACCGGTTTGACAGACGCTGACGCAGAGGCGACCGCACGTAAAATCGGTGTGCCGGAAGCCTCTGTCGCTGAGGCTCGCACCTTCATGCAAGGTCTTTATCGCGCCTTCACTGAATGTGATGCCTCACTCGCTGAGATCAATCCCTTGATCTTAACAGGCGATGGTCGGGTGCTGGCATTGGACGCCAAGCTTAATTTTGATTCCAACGCGCTGTTCCGGCATCCAGAGATTGTGGCGATGCGCGACTTAGATGAGGAAGACCCGGCAGAAATTGAGGCATCTAAGTTTGATCTGTCCTACATTTCTCTTGGCGGCAACATTGGATGTCTGGTCAATGGGGCCGGCCTTGCCATGGCGACGATGGACACCATTAAGCTATTTGGCGCCGAGCCTGCTAATTTCTTAGATGTCGGTGGTGGCGCGACTGCGCAAAAAGTCACCGAGGCTTTCAAGCTGATGCTGAAGAATCCTGCCGTTAAAGGCATTTTGGTGAATATCTTCGGAGGCATCATGCGCTGCGATACGATCGCTGAAGGCGTCATCGCTGCGGTTCGCGAGGTCAATCTCAAAGTGCCGTTGGTGGTCCGCATGAAGGGTACCAATGAGGAGTTGGGCCGAGAGCTGCTCGCCAAGTCAGGCCTACCTATCATTTCCGCTGATAACATGGCCGATGCCGCCCAGAAGATTGTGGCTGCGATCGGCGCCAGCAAGTAGAGAACACCCATGAGTATTTTGATTAACAAACACACCAAAGTGATCACCCAGGGGATCACAGGCAAGACGGGGCAGTTTCACACCCGCATGTGTCGCGATTATGCGAACGGTAAAGCATGCTTTGTGGGTGGCGTGAATCCAAACAAGGCTGGCGAGAACTTTGAGGGCATTCCGATTTATGGAACTGTCAAAGAAGCCATGCAGCAAACCGGTGCAACCGCTTCAGTCATTTACGTACCGCCACCGTTTGCAGCAGCTGCCATTGATGAAGCAGTCGATGCCGGTATAGAGCTTGTGATCTGCATTACAGAGGGCGTGCCGGTGCGGGATATGATCAATACCCGGGATCGCATGAGGGGTAAGTCGACTCTCTTGGTCGGCCCAAACTGCCCCGGTGTTATTACCCCTGAAGAAATCAAGATTGGGATCATGCCTGGCCATATCCATAAGAAAGGACGTATTGGCGTGGTGTCACGTTCAGGCACGCTGACCTATGAAGCTGTGGGCCAGTTGATGGAATTGGGTCTCGGTCAGTCCACCTGCGTGGGTATCGGTGGTGATCCGGTCAACGGCTTGAAGCACATTGATGTGATGCGACTCTTTAATGCCGATCCTGAAACAGATGCCGTCATTATGGTCGGTGAGATCGGCGGCGATGATGAAGAAACCTGTGCCCGCTGGATTAAGACACATATGCGTAAACCGGTTGTCGGGTTCATTGCCGGTGTCACTGCGCCGCCTGGCAAACGCATGGGCCATGCCGGTGCGATCATCTCCGGTGGTAAGGGCACGGCGCAGGAGAAGTTGGCCGTGATGGAGGAGTGCGGCATTAAAGTGACCCGTAATCCGGCTGACATGGGTCGATTGCTCCAATCCGTTTTATAAAGTAAAGCGTCGTCGCACGAGTCGCGGGGCTGTGCATTGTGGGAAGCCCTGGTCGGTGCGTTGCCTTTACATCCGCTGCTGACCGATCTGTTATTCGACAATCACACCCGAAATGCGACGGGTGTTTAAGCGCGCGACGCGCTACCGTCTCCCGATCCCGTTATGACGCCTTGAGTGCGCTCTGCGCGGGTTATATCGACGGAGACCTGATGTTTTATAAAGCACGCGCACAGGGCGGTTTTGCGCCCGCATCGACCGAAGAGATTGTTCTCGCTGCTAAGCAGGCGCTCTCGAGCCGACTGCGGCGCGGAACATCATTATCCAATCCCAAGCTGGTTCGTGATTTCTTGACACTACAGCTCGGAGCACTCGAGCATGAGGTGTTCGTGGTGGTGTTGTTAGACACTCGTCACCGACTGATTGAACTGATTGAACTTTTTAGGGGCACGATTGACAGTGCCAGCGTCCACCCACGTGAGGTCGTGAAGTTAGCACTCGCCAAAAATGCCGCTGCGGTCATTTTGTGTCATCCCCATCCCTCTGGCGTCGCCGAGGCAAGTCGTGCCGATGAGCACATCACGCGGCGGCTCATCGCCGCGCTTGCCCTCGTTGATATTCGAGTCCTTGACCATCTGATCATCGCAGGGGGTGAGATAGTTTCGTTAGCTGAGCGCGGCTTACTTTAGAGCGCATGAGATCTATTTCTCGATGAATCACCACAAATGCGTCGTGACAGGTGTCCTTAAAAGTCATTCACTGAGCGTCTTTAAGAGATGACGTCTGAGGGTTTATGCAAGTGGTATTGGGGGGAGGCGCGATCGGTGCTTGTTTGCTGTACGCGCTGTGTGTGCTGGCGCTTTGGATCGGATTTCGATCCAGAGCGGCGCCTAGACACCACCTATTAACAGCCCCGCTGATGGCGGTGGTGGTATTGCCGATGGGTCTGTTGGTGGGTGGCGTGTTGCGGTGGGGAATGAGTGCGCTGGGTGCACCGCCTCTGGTCTGTGCGTCGATGTCGGTCGGGTGGGTCCCCCTACTCGGGTTTTGGGCGGCACGTCGCGTGCCGATTGGCGGCGATCAGATGAGCGTGCGTCGCGGGACGCGTGTGATCGCCCAGCGATCGCGAGCGTTTGATCGAGGATCTCTGGGTGCAGCGCTGTCATTGGCTGGTCACCCGATCAGCCTATTAGATGAAACGAAACATTTTAAAATGATTGGCAGTACCGGTACCGGTAAGAGCACGGCGATCCATGAGTTGCTCGCTCGGGCGTTGGTGCGTGGAGATCGAGCCGTATTTGCAGATCCAGACGGCGGTTATCTTTCACATTTTTATCAGCCCGAACGCGGAGACGTGATTTTAAATCCTTTTGATCCAAGGTCGTTGCGCTGGGATCTGTATACGGAGCTTGCTGAGCCCTATGACTTTGATCAAATGGCGCGTTCGTTGATTCCTGATTCGGGGGTGGGTGATCATCAATGGAATCAATATGCGCGCGTGTTTTTCAGCGCATTGCTCGCGCGTACCCATCAAGGGGGTCTGCGTGATCTGAAGGAGCTGCTTTACTTATGTCGTTCGGCGCCGATCGATGAGCTTGCCGTGATGTTGGAGGGCAGCACCGCTCAGCCTTTCTTACAATCAGGCAATGAGCGAATGTTTGCCTCGGTTCGCACGGTGTTAGTCAGTGCTCTGGCTCCTTTGGGGTATATCAATCAGCAACAGGCCGATGGATTTTCAATTCGCCGCTTCGTGCGCGAAGGGAGAGGCGTCTTGTTTCTGCCTTATCAGGCGGATCAAATTTCTTCTTTGCGAAGTGTCATCTCCACGTGGATGCGACTCGCAATCTTTGAAGCGATGAGTGGCGGTCAAGGGGATCAACGGCTGTGGTTTGTGGTCGATGAGTTAGATGCGTTAGGCGCTATCGATGGCCTCAAAGATGCGCTCGCTCGCTTAAGAAAGTTTGGAGGGCGCTGCGTGCTCGGCTTTCAGTCTATTGCCCAGGTGTCTGCTACCTATGGGAACCAAGCCGCACAAACTATTGTGGAAAATTGTGGGAACACGCTCATTTTGCGCTGTTCAGCGAGTGAGCAGGGCGGTACAGCGCGCTTTGCGGCGCGTCTGATTGGTGAGCGTGAGGTGGTCCGTGAGCAGGTCTCGCGTCAGCGGCCGATGGGCTGGGCAAAAGGCGCCCATCGGTCTGAGAATCGCTCGATGCAGCGCCTCGTTGAGTCGGCGGTACTCCCCTCAGAGCTTGAGCAGTTGCCCGATTTAATGGGGTATTTAAAAGTGGCCTCGAGGCCCGAATGGGCTCTGGTGCAATGGGTCCCTCCGCGCGCTCGCCGCGGGTGGTCACAGGGGCTAAGGCCCACCCGGTCGTAAGGGGCGACCTTGGTCATTGGCGACCACCGGGCCGCCTTTTGAGGCCGCGTGACGGGTACGCCTATCCCGCTGATGTATGTAAACTAGGCGTATTCGCCCATCGCGCCCGCGGGCTGGCACGGGGCACTGAGAAAACCGTTGAGTTTTTAAGGAGATCACATGGCTTTAGTGTCACTGCGGCAGTTGCTTGATCATGCGGCTGAACACGATTACGGAGTTCCTGCGTTTAATGTGAATAACCTGGAGCAAGTCCGAGCGATCATGGAGGCCGCTGAAGAGACGCGAAGCCCAGTGATTCTGCAGGCCTCGGCCGGTGCTCGAAAATATGCTGGCGAGCCCTACTTGAGGCACTTAGTGTTAGCAGCGATCGAGTCGCATCCTGATATTCCGCTGGTGATGCACCAAGATCATGGTGCTGCCCCGAGCGTGTGTCTGGCATCAATTCGCTCAGGGTTCTCGTCGGTGATGATGGATGGCTCCTTGAAAGAAGATGCCAAAACGCCGGCTGATTATGAGTACAACGTGCGGGTGACCAAGTGGGTCTGCGATATGGCGCATTCCTTAGGCGTCTCGGTGGAGGGCGAGTTGGGTTGCTTGGGATCTTTAGAAACTGGACAGGCCGGTGAGGAGGATGGAGGGGGTGCAGAAGGCATTCTCACTCACGATATGATGCTCACTGATCCCGCCGAGGCTAAAGACTTTGTGGCTAAAACCGGTGTGGATGCCCTGGCGATCGCCATCGGCACCAGTCACGGTGCTTATAAGTTCACTCGTAAACCCACGGGAGATATTTTGGCGATGGATCGTATTGTGAAGATCCATGCGGCGATACCTAATACTCACTTGGTGATGCATGGCTCGTCGAGTGTGCCGCAAGAGTGGCTCAAGGTGATTCGCGACAATGGCGGCGACATAAAAGAGACCTATGGCGTGCCGGTAGAAGAAATCCAGCGCGGGATCAAAAGCGGCGTGCGTAAAATCAATATCGATACGGATATTCGCTTGTCTATGACCGGTGCGATTCGACAGGCTTTTGCGAAAGATCCGAGCGAATTCGATCCAAGAAAATATTTGAGTCTTGCCACCAAGGCGGCGCGTGCAATTTGTAAGGCGCGCTTTGAGGCCTTCGGCTGTGCGGGGCACGCCGATCGTATCAAACCGATTCCCATTGAAGCGATGGCCAAGCGCTACGTCTAAGGCAGTGATGGGAGATCTGTGGGCGGGCTTTTCGCCATCGGTAATACCGGTGGCGCCCGATGTCTTTTGGCTAAAGCGATTTGTGAGTACCGACCCACTGGCGGTCGTGATTGATGAGGTCACCGCGCAGGCGCCTTTTAGGCACCTGACGACGCCCCATCATGGCGCGATGTCAGTCGCCATGAGCAATGTGGGTACTCAGGGTTGGCACTCAGATGCCAGCGGCTATCGTTATGTTTCTGTGGATCCGCTCACCGGCAAGCCGTGGCCGGTCATGCCAGCCTTATTTTTAGAGCTGGCGCAGCGGGCAGCGGCGGTCGCTGGCTTTCAGCACTTCCATCCCGACTGTTGCTTGCTCAATCGCTATGCCATCGGCGCGAAGATGGGATCGCACCGAGATCAGGATGAGATCGATCTCAGCCAGCCGATCGTCTCCGTGTCCATCGGCTTGCCAGCGGTGTTTGTTTGGTACGGCGCGAACCGATCGGGTCCGTCCATCCCTGTGCCTGTGGAAGACGGCGATGTGCTGGTGTGGGGACGAGCGGCGCGACTGGGCTACCATGCGGTGCGTACAGTCAAGGCCTTGTCTAGTACCGTTAAGACGTCGTGTCGCTATAACTTAACCTTCAGACGAGCAAACTAGACGCTCTTGATAGCTGAATGTTAATCTTCCATTGTCCGAGTCGATACCGCGTAGGCTTCATGTTATGGACCCCATTCGCGCGCATTGGATCGCACCGCTGCTGCCGCACCCCACGGTGCCGGCTGCCCCTTTGTCCGTGAGCATTGAGGCTACCGTGACCTGCTTTGTTACTGGGGTTATTGAATGTCGCTATGATCTGTCAGGCACGCTGGATCAGTGCGTGATGCCTTCCCATAGCCGCACGCAGCGAGCCGATGAGTTGTGGCGACATACCTGTTTTGAGGCGTTTGTCGGACGTCCCGGTGAGCTCGGCTACCATGAGTTTAACTGGTCGCCGTCAGGGGCCTACGCCGCGTATGCATTTTCTGATTATCGGGTGAGGGCAGAGGACATCGACGCCGGGGTGCCACTGATCACGAGCGAAGTATCTGAGTCGCAAGCCACCGTGATTGTGCGATTGCGATCGGGCACCTGGCCGGCTGGACCTTTGGAGCTTGGTCTATCAGCCGTGATCGAGGCAGTCGGTGGTGGTCTGCATTATTTTGCAGTGCATCACCCACTGAAGCGGCCAGATTTTCATGATCGACGCGGATTTTTGCTGCGTATAGCGTAGGATCAACGCCCATGGATTTTGGGATTGATCAGCTGCTGGCAGATCCGGTGCGACGTCGACGCCTATCAGGGTGTCGGGTGGCCTTGCTTGCCCATCCCGCCTCGGTAACCAAAGAGTTGACGCACGCGATGGATGCGCTGGCGCTGGCTGCGGATATCACCCTCACCGCCGCGTTTGGTCCACAGCATGGGCTGCGTGGCGACAAGCAAGACAATATGGTGGAGTCTTTGGACTATCTGGATCCTCGCTTGGGTATCCCGGTGTTTAGTCTGTACGGCGACGTGCGTCAGCCCACGGACGAGATGATGGACAGTTTTGATGTCTTGCTGATCGATCTGCAGGATCTGGGTTGTCGCATCTATACTTTTTTAACTACTCTGCGCTATCTGTTGGAGGCTGCCGCCAAACACGGCAAAACCGTGTGGGTGCTCGATCGGCCCAATCCGGCCGGCCGGATTGTGGAGGGGTTGGCTCTGCAGGCAGGCTACGAGAGTTTCGTGGGGGCCGGACGTTTCCCTATGCGTCATGGCCTCACGCTAGGCGAGGCGGGGCACTGGTTCATTCGTGAGCTTGCCCTGCAGGTTGATTATGACGTCGTTCCCCTGCGCGGTTGGTTGCCCGACGAGGGGCCAGGCTTTGGATGGCCCTTGGGTGAGCGGGCGTGGGTTAACCCAAGTCCCAATGCCGCCTCACTCTCCATGGCGCGCGCCTACTCTGGGACGGTGCTTTTGGAGGGCACTACCCTCTCTGAGGGGCGGGGTACCACTCGACCGTTGGAGTTATTTGGTGCACCCGATGTGGATGCACACGAATGGCTTGAACAGATGCACCGACTGGCGCCTGAGTGGCTGACTGGCTGCCGTTTAAGACCGTGCTGGTTTGAGCCCACCGTTCATAAGCATGTGGGGCAGCTGTGTAACGGCTTGCAGATTCATTTAGATGATGGCGCGTATGGTCATCAGACATTCAAGCCGTGGCGCTTAATGGCAGTGGCTTTTAAGGCGCTGCGAGCCTTGCGATCGGATTACCCGCTGTGGCGTGATTTCCCTTATGAGTATGTGCAAGGGCGCTTGGCCATCGATGTGATCAACGGCGGCCCTTGGCTGCGAGAGTGGGTGGATGACTCTAATGCCACGCCACGGGATCTGGAGTTAATGACATCGCATGATGAGCGGGCATGGCGGGAGGAATGGGCAGGGGCATGGCTGTACTGAGCCACGCCGCTCGTCTTAATCGGCCCGCTAACGCCGCACCGCTTACTTTATTGCAGCAGACCGATCCGCTGTCACCGGGAATCCCCGTTGGCGCATTAAGGCGTCGGTTCCTGGATCTCGTCCGCGAAAGGCTCGATAAGCATCCGCCGGATCCACCGTGTTGCCAATCATAAACACGTGCTCGCGGAGTCGTTTGGCCACCGCGGGGTCATAAGCGCCACCGGCTTCCACGAAAGCCTCCCAGGCATCGGCCGATAAGGTATCTGCCCAGAGGTAGCTGTAGTAACCCGCTGAGTAGCCATCACTTGAAAATATATGACCGAATTGAGGGGTGCGATGGCGCATCACCATCTCTCTGGGCATGCCGAGTGCTGTCAGGGTGCTCGCTTCAAAGGTGGTGGGGTCAATGCGAATGTCACCCGCCAAATGGAGCTTCATATCAATCAGCGCGCTTGATAAGTATTCGACCGTCTTAAATCCTTGATTGAAGGTCGAGGCATTGTGGATCTTCTGAACCAGGCTCACTGGCATAGGTTGCCCGGTGTCAACATGTAATGCAAAGTGATTGAGCACCTCCGGTGTGGAGAGCCAATGCTCTAGCAACTGCGACGGAAATTCCACATAGTCACGAGCAACGGAGGTGCCGGCTAATGTCGGATAGGTCACGTGGGATGATAACCCGTGTAATGCATGACCAAATTCGTGGAACAACGTCGTAGCATCTTCCCAGCTGATCAGAACGGGATCGCCTGGTTTGCCTTTTACAAAATTGGAATTATTCGAGACGATGGTAGTGATCGCGCCGTCGAAGCGTTCCTGTGAACGATATTCGTTCATCCATGCGCCGGATTCCTTATTAGGTCGCGCATAGGGATCGAAGTACCACAGACCGATGTGTTGCTGGGCCGCATCAGTGACCTCAAACACTCGTATATCGGGGTGGGCGACGGGGACTTGTCCGGCTGGCACCTCTTTAAAATAAAAGCCAAACAACTGGCCCGCTACCCAGAACATGCCCTCTCGTAGCTTTTCTAGCTGTAAGTACGGCTTTACCTCATTGGAATCGAGATCATATTTTTGCTTGCGAACTTTCTCGGCGTAGTAGCGATAATCCCATGCTTCTAGGCGGCTAGTCGGTGTATTGCTTTGCACACTGTCTTGATCCGCCAGCACCTGCATATCAGCGACTTCTTCATGCACGCGGGCAACAGCGGACGGCCAGACAGCCTCCATGAGTGCCATGGCGCGCTCTGGTGTCTTTGCCATGGAGTCTTCAAGTCGCCAATGGGCGTGTGTTTTAAAACCCAACAGTTTCGCGCGTTGAGCGCGCAGCGAAAGGATCTCAGTGATGATCTCTTTGGTGCCATTTTTATCTGCTTGATCACCCCGGCTGATAAAAGTACGCCACACCGTTTCTCGAAGATCACGCCGAGAGGAGTACTCCAGAAACGGCTCTACACTGGAGCGCGTATTTAATACAGCGCCCAATGCGTCAATGCCGCGTGCCTGTGCGCCCGCGATCAAGCCCTCCCGCACAGAGTCTGGTAGACCGGCAAAATCTGCTTCCGTTTTTAAAGGCAGCCAGTGTTCATTCTCATCATTTAAGAGGCGCTGACTAAACTGCGTATACAGGCTGGCCAATGACTGATTTAGCGCCGACAGCTTCTCTTTAGCCGCTCCATCAAGCTGTGCGCCGGCCCGTACGAAGTGGGTGTAAACCACCCACGTCAGACGCTGCTGTTCTGCGGTCAGATGACTGCGTTCGCGAGCGGCATACACCGCGGCGACGCGCCTAAAAAGTGCCGTATTCTGGGTGATGAGGTCAGACTGTTTGGCAAGCTTTGGCGCCCAGTCGGCTTCGATGGCTTGAACCTGCTCGTCTTTGAGTGTGGAGCCATAAATACCAAAGAGCCGTGAGACGCGATCTAAGGTGCGACCGGAGCGCTCTAATGCCGCAATGGTGTTGTCAAAGCGTGCCGGCGCGTGGTCTTTGGCGATGTGCTCAATCTCTGTCAGTTGCTCTTGCATGCCGACAGTGAAAGCGGCTGGGAAGTCAGCCACTTTGATTTGATCGAAGGGGGGCACGCCGCCGTAAGGCCCCACCCACGAACGTAGCAAGGCATTTTCTGAAGGAGGGGTGGACGTGGCGGCGGTGCTCAGTGGCATAACAAGACTCAAAAAAATAGTGACTAAAATGAGCTCAAGGCATTTGGGTGTGTGTGACATCCGCACGGCCAACCTCCTTTATTTAGGTGGATCGTCATGATACTAATTCAAGCCAGCCGGCTTCAATCCACCTTTTAAGCCAGGTGGCTGCGACTCGGGCTGCTTCCTCCCCATGGTGTGCAGCCAAGGGCTCACAGACCTCGGCGAATGGAGATCCCGATAAGACTCTGTCGAGGGCACTGGCTTCCTCTCGAGGGATCGACTGAAAGCGCACATCAAGGTCGACTCGGGCGATCACCCAGTGTGTGGGTGTGTCGGCTGTTTCCGGCGTGATGGGCGGTGCGGCCGTTGGCGGACTGTGCGTATCGGTAGAGGCCATTTTCAGCTGCCGCCAGATTGTAACGGCTGAGGTGGTGACGGTGTGTCGGCTCACGCTTGGTACCGGTGTGAAGCGAAGGCCCGCCCAGTGAATCGGATTGATGGCAGACAATTGTGCCACCGTCACCGGCGCGCCCTGAGCGGCCCCAAAGGCGCGTCCGAGCAACCACTCAAAAGCCGCTAGCTCCGAGGCTGTATTCACATCCACATCGTTTAAGTGCGCCAAACAATCAGCGGCCAACTGATCCCCATAGTCAGTGAGCGACACCGATCGTGACGGGTAACGTGAGATGTATCCATCCACATAGGCGTTGAAAGCCATTCGGCCCAGATACTTCTCCAGTATGGGATAGTGGCTGCGCAGCGCGTCGCGCAGTCGCACCCGATAGGCGTGCTGATAAATAGATAGCGCCAGTTCGGTGCCCTCGGTGAGGGCTGTAGACTCCTGCAGTGCGCTCACATTGCGCTCAATCAAGGCGTACTGGAAGTCGCGTTGCAATTGGTGGAGCGTCATTCTGATGTGTTCGACTGATGTGCTGCTAATAGCTGTCGAGCGGTATCAAGTTCACCGACCAGCTCATCGAGCGGTGGAATGCTATCATCTCGTTCTAATAAAATGGGCTGTGCGCCAAAGCGAGCGAGCGCATGGGTCAGTAAATTAAAAACCGGCGGGCTGACTGGTTGATCATGCGTGTCAATGAGCAGTGCCTGTTGCACGCTATGACCAGCGATATGAAACTGCGCTACTGCATCGACTGGGATACCGTCGATAAAGTCGGTTGCAGAAAATCCAAAGTTGTGTGCGTTGACATAGATATTATTAATATCTAATAGCAAGCGGCAGCCCGTCTCGCGAGTGAGCGTCGCTAGAAAGCCCCATTCACTGAAGGTCGACGCGGAAAAGCTTACGTACCGAGAGATATTCTCGAGCACCAGTGGCCGATCTAAAATATCTTGAACTTGGCGGATGCGGCGCGTGAGGTGCTTGAGTGTCTCTTCGTGATAAGGGAGTGGCAGTAGGTCATGGGTATTCATGCCATCGATGCCAGTCCAGCATAAGTGATCTGAGATCAATGCGGGGCGGCAGCGCGCCGCCAGTGTCTTCAGCTCGTGCAGGTAGACTCGATTCAAAGGGTCCGTAGACCCGATGGAGAGGGACACTCCATGCAGTGCAATGGGGTAGCGCTCAGCGATTGCATCCAGGTAATAGAGAGGTTGACCGCCACCCACGAGGTAGTTCTCCGTGAGTGCCTCAAACCAATCGATGCGTGGGGCGTTATCTAAAATCGCCTGATAGTGCGTGGGTCTGAGTCCCACACCCACACCCGACAATGGATTTTCGATGGGGGCGGGCATCCGCCGCGTACCCATCAGGGCGTGCGAAGCTTTTCTTTGGCGGCGTCACAGTCAGCCTGCGTTAACAGTAGCCAGCCTTGACCTTTGCAGGCGTTTTGTCCGGCGCAGTGATTGTTGGCGGTGCCGCACGCAGAGGTCCCTTTGCAGGCATTGACGCCATCGCATTGGAGTTT
The DNA here is from genome assembly GCA_903862885.1 of uncultured Pseudomonadota bacterium. Lineage (GTDB taxonomy): Bacteria > Pseudomonadota > Gammaproteobacteria > Steroidobacterales > Steroidobacteraceae > CAIKZZ01. Next base: position 6,183 of record CAIOZU010000032.1, on the reverse strand, counting down.
TGCCTCAGTGGCATGCACAGTGGGTATGACCAGAGAAGTGAACAACAAAGCCGCAGCGCTAGCGATGGCCGGGCCCACTCGTGGGGCGCTTCGGGTTGTATCGGTCATAAGGGTCTCCTGAGTCGAGCGAAAAAGTATATTAATGACTGCCAGAGAGGCGCGGGGCATTGCGGCAGCGGGCGGACCCGGCGTCTAGGTATTTATGGCTGATGGTCTCAAATACCCAACTGTAATGATCTGATTCTAAGTCCAATTGCAGCACACCATACCGACGTGTGTAGACCCGATGGTTGAGATGAAAGGATAAATCAGCCAGCTGTCCACCGCCGGTGCCCACCACAAACTGCCGTATGCCCATTTTCTGCGGATGACCATTGGCGTCTAAGGGCTCGAAGGACTCGTAAAAGTGTTCGTGCCCGGAGAGCACCATATCCGCCCCTGCGGCATCCAATGCACGCCACGCGGGCTTCATCAAATCGCCGTCGCCGTGGTGTAGGCCGGTGGAGAACAGCGCGTGGTGCCAGAGGGCAACAATGCATTTGCCGTCTCCCTTGATGGTGGTCAGTTCATGCATCAGCCACGCTTGCTGTTGCGTGAGTGCGGGCTCTTTTAGGTTACTGTCGAGACCAATAACCCACCAGGACTCACCCAACGGGGCTCGAAACCAAGTTTTACTGGGTGTCCTCGCGCCGAAGTAAGTCAAAAAGTCGGTGACATCACCATTCACATAATCATGGTTGCCCGGCACCACGTAGCTCGTGGCTTTAAACCGACCCCAAGTCGGTTCATAGCAGCTATTAAGCGTGGCTGTGTCCGCGTTCAAATACGTGGTATCACCCAACACCAATGCGATTCCTCCATCCGGAATCAACGCAGCGGTGTGCGCGGCCGCGCTGTTTTGTGGATTAGAGCCACACTGAGCGATGTCGCCGGCTGCATACACCTTGAGACCAGCCCATGCAGGATGGGTGAGTCCAAGAGCCAGTAGCAAAGCAACCAGTAAGCGGAGGTGGCGGCGCATAGGAGTCAATTTATACACAATAACGTGACTGTAGCAGGCGGATGTGACAATGGTCTGGCGAGTGCTGTTGGTTTTGCATAGCAATATCAGCTTGGCTTGCTGTCGGCGGATGTGGCGACCGTTACTGGGCGCTGGTTGAGGTCAGCAGCGTGGGTTTCGGTCAGCATGTGCGCCTGGCGCCAGTGACCAAAGTGATAATACATAATCGCCAAAAGTGCCGACAGAGCCCCCGCCAGCGGGAAGCTCCACCAGATCGCATCTGCGCCGAAGCGAGGCATGAGTAGCGTAGCAAAGGGCAACCTGAATCCCCACAGGGAAACGATTAGAATCACAAGCGGCGGCATCACCGCTCCGGTTGAGCGGATTACGCCAAACAGCACCATGGCGAGGCCGAAGAATACGAATGAGGGCGCGCCGATGACATTGATGTGGCGAGCGATGTTCACCAATTCATCAGAGGGCAAAAACCACCGCAATGCGACTTCATCAAAAAGTATCAGAGCCAACGCTGCCGTCCCTGTGGCGACCAAACTAAACAAAATACCCACGTGAGCAATGCGCTTGACCCGATCCCATCGTTTTGCACCCACGTTCTGAGCGGCCATGGCAGAGACAGCTGCTCCTAAGGCGAGGGCGGGCATTTGCACATAGTTCCATAATTGCCAAGAAGCACCATAGGCTGCCGTGGTGTCGGAACCGAAAGGATTCACTAGAGTGATAATCATGACCGCATTGGCCGCGATCACCACCATTTGTAATCCCATCGGTAGTCCCTTGCGCAGTAACGCACTGATGATGGGTCCGTCAAAGCGTAGTAAGGAGAGGTCAGGGCCCTTAAGGCACAAGGGATCATGGCGGCGATAGAGGACCGTGATCAGGGCAATAAGACTGATGACGTTAGCGATGAGCGTGGCGCTGGCAGCGCCAGTGATACCTAGCCTCGGTATTGGGCCCCAACCAAAAATGAGCAGCGGGTTTAAAGCAATGTCCAGACACACTGCCAGCACCAAAAACTTAAACGGTGTTTTAGAGTCTCCTGCGCCGCGTAGCACCGCCATCACATAGGTATTCAGATAGATGAACGGCAAGGCGACGAAGATGACTCTTAAGTAATCGCGAGCGAAGGGTAAGGCATCAGATGGGGTATGGATCGATACCAGTAGGGAATTAGTGAGCAGCAGACCAAGTACACTGAAACTGATAGCCACTACAGTGAAAAAAGCAGCGCTAGCGCCGACCACTCGGCGGGCCTGATCCGGCTGTTTGGCGCCGGTGTATTGGGCGACTAAGACGGTGGCGGCCAAAGATACCCCGAACGCGCCGCCCATTAACAAGAATAGGATGGCATTGGCATTAGAAGTGGCGGTGAGCGCCGCTTTACCCAAGAACCGCCCCACCCAAACCGCATTGACTGATGCGTTTAAGGACTGCAGGACGTTGCCCATTAAAATGGGAAGCGTGAAGACAAGCAGCGTGCGACTGATCGAACCTTCAGTGAGACTTGTGGTGGATTTCATTATAAAAAGTGACGCATCAGATAGTGGCCATACCTTTTATGAATCCTGATAAACCACGTCTTCGCGCACGTTGGTCCGGCTCACCTGATGTGAGGGTAAGAAGTCATTGATGAAATAATTTAACAATACGAAAACGTGAGCAGTGTGCAGGGCGTGTTAGCCTTAGTTGGTCCCACAACTGGCGCCGGTGCAGGGCCTCACTTGGCCACTCTTTTGCCGCAACTGCGCGGCCAATTCCACCTCTAGATCGACTGTCTCAGGTTTGATACAACGCTCAGATTTGAAGTGAGTTCCGATGGCCGCGTCGTTGTGACAGAACACGGTCAGTCCGTCGCGAACGCGTGGATGAAAGCCTAAGGCCTGTGCCTTTGCATAGGTGTCTGAGCTAACCAAGTTGTCGGCTGCTGCTCCAGTGGCTTTAGCAGCGGCTGGCGCGATCACGTCGGCGGGTGCCCCTGTGGGCGGGGCCAATTTGGGCTGGCTTGAGCAACCGGTAAGACACAGCAATAAGGCGATACTCAGGCGAGAGTAGAAAGCAGACTTGTACATAAAATTAAGCTACTCGAGTGTATTAGAGAGCTGATGGCTATACTGACCAAATCACGATGGTAACTTAAGCGCCCCACGCCCACTTGGCAAGATGCATTGAGTCTATTGATGCTGCATTCATGAGCACTCGGTGTCCGGTCGAGTGAACCAACAATTAAAGGCGATGGTGATTCGTTCGCCCTGTCCTTCAAATGGTTTGACGTCGTGCAGGATAGAAGAAGGAAACAGGACGAGTTGCCCTGGTTCGAAGTGAACGCTGCGTAGCTGGGTGCCGAAGGGTGGCGGGATCAGGCCGTTCCCGGCATCCATAAACATCGCGCCGGCAGTCATCGGATTCACGAAGCAGAGCGCACCGCTGTCTTTGCGGTCTGGATCATGCGTGCCAGGGTCTACACAATAGACCCCGCTCCAAGACGCATTGGGGTGATTGTGCAGGCCAAAAAATCCGCCCCGGCGTGAGATATGAAACCAAGCGTCATTGTAGATCTGTAGCGTCTGAAGTATCTGCAAAGAGTAGCCATTGAGGTGGCCGATGACGGCGAGCAGCTGGTCCCAGCAGAACAATTTCAGCTCTTGAATCGCCGGATCTGGATTGCGGAATAGGTTGAAATCACTTTCAAAAACGGGCGCGTTGCGCGTGGTCAGAGGGCGCGGGTTGGCCGCTGCCTCACCACGCGATTCCTCTGCCAGTAAAAATCGTCGCAGTGATGCGTTCAGCCGATCCGGCTCTGGATGCCGGCTGAAGGCGAAGGGAACGGCGAACATGGGTACGATGTCCGGGGGGCTCATGGCGGCTCTTCGGGTAGGTGGCGTGGGGTCTTTGCGCCCCATTGTAACCACCCTCGCTGCCGATGGGCGCGAGGGGCGCTATAATCCCACCCGTGAGTACGCCAAAACCCCCAATCGTTTCGGCAGAGCAGCAGGTGCTTGCGCTCATGGGCGCGTGTGAAAAAGCCTTAGGGGAGCGCCGTGAGTCGGATGCGCTACGGGCACTTCAGGCGGCCGCCGCCCTGCTGCCAGAGCACCCTCGGGTGTTGCATGAGCAAGCTCGCCGCTTGTTGGCCACTGGCGATGCACAGGGCGCGCGCGAGTTACTTGAGCGGGCGGTGGCGGTGGCGGCACAAGAGCCTGCACTGTGGCACAGCCTGGCCGCCTGTTTCCGTGTGTTGGTCCTGAACGAAAAAGAATTGGTCGCGCTGGATCGGGCGCTCGTGCTGCAGCCGCGAGATGTATTGGCGCTGCTTTACAAGGGCGCTGCACTTGATCGCATGGGGAAACGGCGCGCCGCGGCTAGAATTTATGGCAATGCTATACAAGCCGCGGGCCCAGGTGCGCGTTTTGCGCCCACCCTCGAGCCATTAGTGCGCGAGGCGCAGCGGCGAGTGACAGAGAGCACGGTCGAGCTGTCAGCCTTTCTGGACCGTCGATTGGGGTCACAGCGTGATGGCCATGAATTTCAACGTGTGAATCGATCCATTGACATGCTGCTAGGGCGTGCTCGCTCCTACGCGCCAAGGCCGAGCAGCTTATTTTTCCCGCATCTACATAACTACGAATACTACGGCCGCGAACAGTTCCCGTGGCTTGAGTCACTGGAGGCGGCCACCGCAGCGATTCGCGACGAATGTTTGGCTGTGCTCAGTGATGAGGGTGCTGGGCTTGAACCGTATATCGCATACCGTGACGGTTTGCCGCTTGATCAGTGGAAAGATCTCAATCACTCGCGCCGTTGGAGCGCTTACTTCTTGTGGAAGGAAGGCCAGCGGTTGTCTGAGCATGCGGCGCGCTGTCCGCGCACGATGACTGCACTGGATGCGATACCCAGAGTAGATATTGCCGGTCACGGCCCCACGGCGTTCTATTCAATCTTGGATGCCCATACACATATTCCAGCGCACCATGGAATTACCAATACGCGTCTGACCGTTCACCTGCCGCTCATTGTGCCAGCGGGGTGCCGGTTTAGGGTCGGCAATGAAACGCGTGAATGGAAGGCGGGGGAGGCTTGGGTATTTGATGACACGATAGAGCATGAAGCTTGGAATGATGCAGACGTGCCTCGTGCCATACTGATTTTTGACGTCTGGAATCCAGAATTGACTGAGCGAGAGCGCGATGTGGTTCGCGAAGCGACACTGGCTTTGGCGGAGTTCTCGAGCGCCGATGGGATGGATGAGGTGGGTTTATGAGGGTGGCACTGAGATCGAGAGCGCTGTGCAGTCACTTGTGGTCGTCGAGTGTGGCCTGGGTGTTCGTGGTTTTTTCCACTTCCATAGGTTGTGTTGAGGCGGCTGATCGACTAGCGGCTTTGCGAGTTTGCCGTTCGATTACCGAGGAGGTTCAGCGGTTGGCGTGCTTTGACCGCGAGGTGTCTGTGCTGGTGGATAAACCGGCGGCCAATGTGCTGGCGCCGCAGCAGTCCTTTGGCCTCCCGCCGCTGGTGGCATTGCGCGAGGAGGCGGTGCGTTCCGATTTGCCGCCGCCCGCGGATGTGCTGGATGCCAAACTCATTGCGATGCGAGTGGCTGCTGACGGCAGGGTGGTTTTCACGCTAGACAATGGACAGATTTGGCGCCAACTGGTGCCGGGAGATGATTTGCTCGCGAAGTTGGGCGAGACGGTGCATTTGTCGCGCGGGGCGCTCGGCTCTTACTGGCTGAAGGCTGCCTCCGGTCGCAACTGCAAAGTGACGCGCGCGCGGTGACTGGGGATTAATCGACGGAGATGCCCGCTGCTTCAAAGCGTGCGCGTGCGGGGCTCAAAGCTTCCGCGTGATGGCGCCACTCGTGGAGCGACGAGTCATAAATGGGCTGACGCACCTGTACAGCGCTCGCTGTGGTGCTGGCCGCTGGATTTTTATGAAACTGCAGGCAGGCATCTTCAAAGGTAAGGTCGCAGTGATCGAGAAGCCGTCGCGTGGAGGTTTCCTGTGACTGCACCACATCTTCATAGGCCACATCGAGTATGCGGCCCGGCAGCACCTGATGCCAATGTGCCATCAGGCGTCGATAACCAATAATAAAATCAGCAAGCTCGACGAGATCGTACGAAAACGGGTAAGTGCGTCGAAACCGCGTTTTGTAAATGGCGTAGGTT
>CAIOZU010000031.1 GCA_903862885.1 uncultured Pseudomonadota bacterium | reverse complement strand
GCCGCGTTCAGGCCGCCGACGGGGTGTTTGACCACCACCAGATGCGGCTCAAGCTTGCGGGCCTTGGCCTGCGCCAATACCAGCGGCCGGAAGGTCTCGGTGGCGATGACCACCCCGACCAGGCCGCGCTTCCGTAATTCAATGCTGTCGTGGAAACTCCACGATGAGCAGGAGCCTCAGTCGCCCAACGCAAGCAGCGCGATGCGATACTTGCGGACCACGTCGTTGATCATCTCCGCCGGGGCCGGCTGGCTGGCGCTGCCCTTGGCGATATGGTCGATATTGTCGATGCGCCGGATGGAGGCGAGGCGGCTGCGCACGCCCTCCATCAACTCCCGCGCATTGGGTTTGTTGTTGGAGAACAGGACCATCGGGTCGTTCAGCCAATCGACGGGCGCCGCGGTGGCAGTGCCCTCGTCGGCGGACGCGATGCCATAGGTGGGGTTGACGATGCGCATGACGTTTTTTCCTCAGACGCGCATCACACTCCCATCCGGCTGGTTTGCCAAGAGGGTCAGGTCCGTCTCAGAGTTTTGTTTTCGGTGCTGATTTCCCGTGTGATGAGATGTTATGTCTGTTTTTATAACGTCAGCCGTTAGATGGGGTCGCGCGCCGACGATTTAAAGGGCCTGTCCCGATGGCAAAGCCGACCGGGCGGCGATGCGGCCATCGTCGATGGCGGCGGCGAGGGTTCGGGGCGATCCGGCCCGCGAATCGCCGGCGGCGAACAGAGCCGGAAGGTTGGTTCGCATCCCAGGATCTGTGATCAAACGGCCCTCGGCGTCCCGCGCAACACCGCCCGGCACGAAGCCCAACGCCGGTCGGCGGCCGGTTTGCAGAAACACCACCTGGGTTTCGATGCGCCGCGCCGGACCGGACGGGGGTTGGACGGTGATCGCGTCGAGGCCGTTGGCGCCCTCGAGCACGGTGATATGGCCCTGGATGATGGTGATGTTATCGGCCGCGGGCGCCGGCTCGTTCTGGGTGATCAGTGTGACCTGCGACCCCGTGCTCACCAGCTCAATCGCCTCCTGCACCGCCCAGCGATCGGCGCCGGCGACGACGACGGGCTGGCCGACATAAAGCGGGCCGTCGCAGGCGGCGCAGTGGGACAGGCCCATGCCTTCGAAATCGGCCTCATTGGCCAGGCCCAGCGTGCTGGGGGCGAGGCCGACGGCCAGGATCACGGCGCGGGCGGTGTGGGTGTCGTCATCGGTCGCGACGCGCCAGCCGGTGGGGGCTGGCGTGAGGCCGGTGACCTCGGCGATGCCGAGTTCGGCACCGGCGGTCATGGCCTCTTCCTGTAGCCGCGCCATGAGATCGGGGCCGGTGAGGTCCTCGTCCAGGCCATGCAGGGCGCCGAGGTTCATCAGCTCGCCGCCGCCGCCCATGCGGTCGATCAGCAGGCAGGACTGGCCCGCTGCCGCAGCCGTGGCCGCCGCGCTGAGGCCAGCGGCGCCGCCGCCGATAATGAGGATGTCCCAGTTTGGCATGTGGCGGGTCTCTCTTGCGTTCGGGCGGTTGGCTCAGGGCGTATAGGGTATTGGCGCGCGGTCGCCGTGACCCTGGTTGGGTGGCTCACGGTGCAAGGGCTTTTGCCGTTGCGCCTGTTGGCATGCGGTGGATGGCTGGTTGGTATGGCTGCTCATTGGTGGTTCTTATCCAGACGCCCGGCGCGCGCCAACCATGCGGTGGCATCCGATGTGCTTCGCTTTGCTGGCGTATGTGGGTGCGTTCCGCGCATGAGCTGAGTGTGGCTGAGCGCCGCAGCCTGCGCGAAAAACTCCCAAGGACCTGTTGCGGGCGGAAGCCCTGTTCGACGCCTTGATCGTGGCCGATCTGCCGGTTCTTGATTCTTAACTGGGCCTTGTGCGCACGATATCCGTCCAACCTCCGCGCGGTATGGGCCGATTACGGAAGGTGATGCGATCGACGTGAGAGGATGAGGTAGCTAGGCTATTGAGGGTATGCTTTTGGTCGGCATGGAGGTGAATGATGCGCAATTTTGCAGCGGGTATCCTTTTTGGAGTTTTGCTGGGAAGCTCGGTTACAGCGCTCGCCGCCGGGGTGTTCGGGTCTGGTCCCCTTGTTGGTTGGACCGTTGTCAAGGACGGTGAGGAGGTATGTAGTGACCCAACCGTGGACACCGGCTCTCAAGAGATTGAGTGCGATTGATATGCCGAAAGGCTCCACCGAGGCGAACGACGCCCATTCGACTTGATTGCTATACCCTTGTGAGTTGGGGGCGTCGTTCACCTACCGAGGAGTGTTGGGCGCGCGGGCAGGGCTGGGCGTAACCCCCGGCTCATTCCATGATTATCGTGATCAAATATTGAATCACTACTGGACATTCAGCGCAGTTTGAACATACTATGGTATTCAACGGTCGGCGGGTCCCTGTCGTAGCGCTGAAGCTGTTTAGGAGGAACCAATGTCCACCAATGCCCCGAAAATCATGCCCTTGGCGGCTGCACTTGCCTCTTTGGTGGGTCCAGGCGCCCTGGTGACCAATTCAGCAGAAGCAAAAACAGCCAATCCGATTGAAGCCGCTTCCGCCTCGTTGGAGCATACGTCAGGGTTAATGCCCAACCGTATTATATCAATTGGCACAGACTTCCTCGGCTTCATCGTCACCACAGCAGCGGACGGCACGATGCTCGCGCAACATTATTCGCATACGTCGCACGCATCTCACAGCTCGCATTACTCCAGCCGATAATGTCCTCGAGCTTGCCTGAGGTTGTCGTCGAGTTTGACCGAACCATCCAAACCGCCGGTCCTCTGCGCGAGGCTGCGTATCGTCTAATCGGGGTTGCTTCGTGCCTCGTGGAGACCGCAGGGGAACGTTGGGTCTGCCGCTTGCAGCCCAGTGGAAATGAGGGGGCACGCATTCTTGGCTCCGAAGGATTGCGTCAACGCTTCATCGACCTTGTGACCGATGAAAATCTCCGGGAGAAGGTTTCTGTGGAGACAGACGGAATACGAAATGTTATCCTTGCGCTGGCGTTCGGTGCATTGGCTGAGCAGGGCGACAACAACACTACCGGCTGACGGCGGGGATATATGGTGAGATTCTTGCCGGAGGCTCATTTTGCCTCAAGTGGCGCTGGCGACCTCCAATTGCTCCCGCTGAGGTTCGAGCGACTTGACGACCATCGCTACCTCGTCGCCAATTTAGTGGGTGATATCCTGCTGATGTCCGCTGCCGAGTTGGACCGTATTACGTCTCTTGCAGTGGTGCCGGGAGATGGTCTCTACGAACGCGCCGTTTCCAAACAGCTGATAGCACGCAAGAATCAGACATCTCAACTTCAGCTACTTGGTCTCAGACTTCGAAGCCGAATGGCATTTCTTCGCAATGCAACGCCTCTACACATTTTTGTGGTGACGCTGCGCTGCGAGCATTCCTGCCCTTATTGCCAAGTTTCGCGACGCAGCACTGACCGTGACCGCTACGATATGAGCGAAGAAACTGCTATGCGAGGCGTTGATGTCGCCCTCGCGGCACCGATGCAATCCATCAAAATCGAGTTTCAAGGCGGTGAGCCGCTGTTGAATTTTGAATTAGTCAAGAAAATCGTGGTAGAAGCTGAACAGCGTAGTGCGGCTATAGGAAAAGTAGTCAGTTTCGTGATCACGACAAATTTGGCGCTACTGACCGATGGTGTGCTGGAATTCTGCCGCGAACATGCGGTTCTAATCTCGACGTCATTGGATGGTCCCGCAGATTTGCACAATAAGAACCGTCCCCGCCCTGGAGGCAACAGCCATACGCTTGCGACGACCGGAATACGCCGCGTGCAAGAGATCTTAGGGGATGACCGCGTCGGCGCACTCATGACCACCACGGAAGCCAGCCTCGACAGGGTGGAGGAGATTGTGGATGAATATATCAGTCTTAATCTCGACGGCATTTTCCTACGCCCTCTGTCACCTTATGGTTTCGCAATAAAGACTAAGCAGTTCGGCAAATATGATGCGAGCCGATGGCTCACCTTCTACGAGCGCGGATTGCGCTACATCCTGGATATCAACAGGCAGGGCAGGTATTTCCCGGAGTTCTACGCCAGTCTGCTATTGAAGCGGATGCTAACTGACCGCCCGATTGGGTATGTCGATTTGCGCAGCCCAGCCGGAATTGGTCTTGGCGCTCTCGTATACAATTACGACGGCAAGGTGTTCGCCTCTGACGAAGGTCGAATGTTGGCGGAGATGGGCGACCGCGCGTTTGAGCTGGGTGACTTGGCATCAGATGATTACCGTTCTCTGATTCTATCTGAGAAATTGGTCGGCTTGGTAAGCGCCTCGCTTACACAATGCGCACCGCAGTGCTCGAGCTGCGCATATGAACCACATTGTGGAGCGGACCCTGTATATCATCATGCCACTCAGTTAGACCCCGTTGGTATCAAGCCACTGTCTGAATTCTGCGCACGGCACAAAGGAATCTTCCGACTGCTCTTTGAACTGCTGGAAGGCTCCCCAGAGGACGCCGCAATTCTCCGGCGATGGGCAGCAGCATGAAACCGCTCCCTCTTTCAGGGCAGGCGACCGCAGTTGCGGGAATGTCCAATCAAACTGGTCGCATGGTGCTCCGTGTTCGAACGGTGGCGGACGGGAGAGGGGATATCGGTACCCATGATATTGCTCTGGTCCGAAACATGGACGATGCAGCCTCTGCACGAGCGTCTGGGTTCCAGGCAGCTTGCCTGGTGGGCGGCGGCGCAGACCTGGGAAATATTTTTCCTCAACATATCAAGCTGCCCGGTCAGTTCGCCTATTTAGGAGATGGAGACATCATTGGGCTGCAACCGCACTCGCGGAAGCTGAGGGTGCTCTACCGGCGAGGGTCAAGCCACAACGCCTTCCTCGTGACGGAGCGGTGCAATCACTACTGCCTCATGTGCTCACAGCCACCGCGCGACATTGATGACGGGTGGATTCTCGATGAGATAGCGGATGCGCTGCCGCTAATCGACCCGACGACTCGTACGATTGGATTTACGGGCGGCGAACCTCTGCTCGAATGGCGGCGATTTGTCGCGCTCCTTGACGCGACCCGGATGCTGCTGCCCGACACCTCGGTTCACGTATTGACGAACGGTCGGGGTTTCGCCTCAGCAGAAGTGGTCTCCGCTTGGGCAGCGGTTGGGCACCCTCAACTATGTGCGGGAATTCCGCTCTACTCATCGGTCAGTGACATCCACGACTATGTGGTCCAGGCACGAGACGCCTTCGATGAGACAGTTCTGGGCATCCTGAGAATGAAGGACAAAGCTCAGCGGGTCGAAATTCGTGTCGTGCTACACAAGATAACGGCGCCTCGGTTGGTCGAGACTTGCACCTGGATTGCGCGAAATTTACCTTTCGTGGACCACGTAGCCCTGATGGGTCTCGAAAACACTGGCTTTGCACTCGCTAACCAAGACGCTCTTTGGATTGACCCAATCGATTACAAACAGGACCTTGCAACCGGAGTGAGCATCCTCGATTCAGTTGGCCTCGCCGTCTCGGTATACAATTTGCCACTTTGCCTGTTGGACCGAGAAATCTGGAGGTTCGCCGTCCAGTCCATCTCCGACTGGAAAAACGCCTATCTGCCGATTTGTGATGGTTGCGCGGTTCGGAGTAGCTGTGCGGGATTTTTCTCGACCGGACGAATGCGGGAAAGCGTCGGACTACAGGCAGTCGCCGATCATTATTCGATGGTGAGCGGTAGCACTTAACCTGGGAGCACACCTCTGTGCAACCCCGCGGTGGAACGCATGTGTCTCGCACCGGAGGGGTGGGGATAAAATGTATAAATAAATACAAAACTATATAATATAGACATATTTCCACCCCCAACCTTGGTGTTTAATGAAAATTGAAAGGAATATGTAGTATTATTGTCATAATACATACATGTAATTGACATATTTGGACGCTGGTGACAGGTTTGTCTTGCCCCGGGGGGGTGGGACTGATCGTACGCAAGGGTCTTGAATATGTCGCAGGAAGAAAAAAATGGCATAATGCCACTGCACGCGGTGGCTAACCAAAGAACAGCAGCACAAACCGGCATGGGGCGTCGCATGCTGCTGCTCGGGGCCACAGGTGCCGCGGCGAGCCGGCTGGGATCGCCCTTCATCCAATCCGCGAAAGCAGCTGAAGCCGTCAAAGTCGGCCTGAGCTTCGCCCATGGCGGCATTCAGGGGCCCGGTGGCCCCCATGTAAAAGCCGGGGCGGAATTGGCCTTGGCCATCCACGGCGGCATGGTGCTCGGTCGGCCGATCGAGCTGATCGAGTCCGATGAGCCTGATGTTGCCGGCACAAAAGCCAATATGAACAAACTGATAACGGAACAGAAAGTCGTGGCGGTTGTCGGCGGTTCCGAAAGCAGCCGATCAATTGCGCTGCAAGCTATGGCGGGTGAGGCCAAAATCCCGTTTATCATTCATACATCATCACATGATGATCTGTCGGGGAAGCTCTGCAACCCCTGGACGTTCCGGGTCGCGATTCCCTACGGTATCCAGTATCGCGCGATTTCCCCTTATCTCGTCGATTACGGGAAGAAGTGGTTCATGCTCGGCGTAACCGGAACCTCCGGCCCGGCGATGATGGCCGTTGCGAAGCTCGGCATGACCGAAGCGGGTGCGCAGGAAATCGGGAGCGAGGTCGCCTCCCAGGAACTGACAGATTTCACCGCGATCATCGACAAGATCAAGATCACCAAGCCGGATGTGGTGGTGGGCGCGTTGCAGGGCACCGCTCTGACCTATTTCCTCAAGGCCTGGCAGACCGGCGGCCTGGGCACGCAAATCCCATACGCACAGATCGGTTTGACCGATGCGGACCTATGGGCGGCCGGCCCGGAAGCCGCCGGTGATACCGGTGGTGTCTATTCAAAGACCTGGGATTATGCGGCGCCCAATCTCTCCGCTGCGGACAAGGTCTTCGTTGAACAATTCACCAAGAAAATGAATGGCCAGCCGCCAGATACGCGGGGATGGCAGGCCTATATGGGGATGCGCTCGCTTCTTGGTTCCATTGATCTGGCGAAATCGACGGAGGCGGATAAAATCCGCGCGGCTTTGGGGCAATTTAACGAAACCGGGGGCGAGGTCACGCTGCGCTTCCGCGATCATGACCATCAGATGCTGCATCGGGTCCCGGTGTTCGAAACCAAAACGCCGATCAAGGACAAGTATCACTGGCTGGATGCGGAGAAGTACCTGCCGGAAAAGGTCAGCGACCT
>CAIOZU010000030.1 GCA_903862885.1 uncultured Pseudomonadota bacterium | reverse complement strand
CCCGTGGGTCTTGCGCCACCGAAAGTAGGTCTTATCGGTAACCCCTAACTGCTTGCAGACCTCGGCTACCGTCTTGCTTTGACCTGACAGAACGTCAGCCTCGCGCAGCGTGTGGATGATCTCTTCCGTCGTAAACCGTTGTTTTGGCATGATCCTTAACCCTCCGTTCCTCTATTTTAGGGAACATCAGGCTGGACCAGTTATCTCAAGGCAGGTCATAGGCGACTTCAACTGGCCATTAAGGTATTCAGTAGACGGTTGTGCGGGGTGTATTGGCCTGTCTTCACGCGATCTGATTAGCGCTGATTGAATAGACTCTGTTCTCACGCTTTAGTAGGGACGCAGGGGTCGATCGCCCAACGCCTGCGTGGCCAGCGGTGGCGTATCGCTCTGTATCTGGGTCGAACAGAGCGTGTTTGTCGGCGTCGCCGGTGACAGGCGCTGACGCGTGACTGGCGCCGCCTTGCGACCGCCTTAGACACGCGCTAGGTGGCGGTCTGTCTTTTAATCCCGTGTCAGGGTTCGCGTTGCGGTGCCGGCTTTGATCGCAACCAAAAGAGCCGCGGGGTGGGCGGCTGTCTACGGTTGGGATAGTGGGTTATGCTTTGGCTCTGGGTGTTCATCAAGCACTCGATCGCGTAGGAACACCCGTTGAACTCAGTTACCTCGGGGCTCGCCGACAGCCCCTTGAAAGTCGCCATGACCCGAGTGCGTTGGCGCATTTTCTCTTTCATGTTTGGCTTTGGCTTGCTCGCCTACATGCAGCAGAAGAGCTTGACCGTGGCCGCCCAACAAATGATGCCGGAGTTGGGACTTACCCAGATGCAGGTGGGCTGGTTGCAGCAAGCCTTTGTGATTGGCTATTGCGCGTTGCAGCTACCGGCCGGCATCTTGGGTCAACGGCATGGCACGCACCGCGCCATGATCTGGATGGGCATTTTGTCCTTTCTGGCGGTCATCACCACGCCGTTGGCGCCGGTGGTGTTTTCGGGTCAGACGCTGTTTGTGGCGCTGCTCGGTACCCAGTTGTTGTTGGGCCTCGCTCAGGCGGCGGTGTTTCCGGTGTCGGCGGGGGTGTTTGAAGCCTGGTTCCCACCGAACCGCTGGGCGTTTGTGGAAGGCTTGCAGACCGCGGGCTTAGGGCTAGGGGCTGCGATCACACCGCCGTTGATCGCCTCTTTAATGTTGGTGTTTGGCTGGCAAGCGGCGCTTTTTTGGACCAGTGTGCCGGCACTCGCGTTGATCGCCGGATGGATGTGGTACGGACGGGATCGGCCGAGTCAACATCTGAAGGTCACGACCCTGGAGCTCGCTGAGATTGGTGAGGGAGTGCATGCGGTGGTGGCGGCACCGATCAGTTGGACGCGTCTGCGCGCTTTGTTGCTCGATCAAAATGTCGTGCTCATTACTTTTTCATACATCTGTATGAACTATGCTTTCTACTTGTTATCGAACTGGTGCTTCCTCTATCTGGTGCAGGAACGTCACTTCTCCGTGATCACGAGCGGGCTGTTGGCGAGTATCCCGCCGCTGGCATCCGCCATTGGCGCAGGCCTCGGTGGCGCGATGACCGGACAGTTGTGTGCGCGCTTTGGTACCTGCTGGGGCTTTCGTCTGATCCCACTGATTGCCTTACCGATCGCGGGGCTGTTGCTGATCGTGGCCGTATCCATCAGCAGTCCTTTAGCGGCGGTCGCGGCGCTTGCGCTGTGCTTTGGTTTTGTGGAACTCACCGAAGGGTCTTATTGGGGGGCAGCCATCACCTTCGGTCGAGCCGACAGCATGACCGCCTGTGGGGTCATGAACACCGGCGGTAACCTGGGGGGAATCATCGGCATCCCGATCGTGGCCTACTTGTCGGGGCATGGGGCGTGGCACACGGCTTTCCTGATTGGGACGGTGTGTGCGCTGGTGGCGGCCGTGGCGTGGCTTGGGATTGACGCGCGCCGCGTGGTGGGCGCTGAAGCCACCTGATTGACTCGAGTGGCTGGGTGGGGCTGGCGCGAGGGCTTGACGGATTTTGAGAGCCAATTGGCTGTTTCTATTGATTTTTTCGACCGGGGCGCCATCTGGCACGGGTGGGCTGCGTGTTAAACCGCAAAGCGGTGTAAAATGCCCCTTTAGGATTTTTCGCGGCGGTACAAGTGGTTGCGCACTTTTTCTATTAAACCAGTTAGGATGGACGTCATTAAATTGTAACAGACGCGTCATCACACTCGGCCTCACCCGCGTCGGGGCACAGGCCAGCGCCGTTTTTCGGGCGGGATCTCTCGCCAACGGTTCGAATCGACGGTGACTATTCAGAATTATCTAGGGGATATCAGCAATGAAAATGAACACGCCTATTTGGCTGCGGATCGCGTTGGCAGCGACGGCAGGGCCTTTGATCTCCGCGAGCGCGCTTGGCGCCGCCACAGCCGATGGCCCGCTGACGATGGCGGGCATCACCTTGTACGGCACCTTAGATGTCGGTGTGCAGTATCAATCCGCAGGTGCGCCGCTCAGTGATTATTGGAACGGCGGCGGTGCCAACGAAGCCATCCAGAAAAATAGCGTGGGATCACAAACCAATGTGGCCGGCAGTTACCTCGGTCAGACCAAGATTGGTTTGAAGGGTCAGGAAGATTTCGGTAACGGCTGGTCTGGGGTGTTTAGACTCGAGTCGCTGATCAATCCATGGTCCGGTCAATTGCCGGATGGCTTGAAGTCCCTCACGGTAAACAATGGCGTGGCCTTAGGAAGCCAAACCAACGGTATCGACAGCAGTGTCGCGGGTCAAGTCTTTGGTGGTGCGGCTTATGCGGGTGTCAGCCACGCGCAGTGGGGCACGCTCACCGTTGGTCGTCAGAACGGCGTGTTGGCCGATGGCATCGCTAAATACGATCCGATGAATGCATCGAACGCCTTCTCGCTGATCGGTTGGTCAGGTACGGCAGCGGGTGGGGGTGACACTGAAAATCGACGCCTAGATAACTCGGTAAAGTACGAGGTGACGGCGCATGGCGCGCACGTGGCTGCGATGTATCAAGGCAAGAGCGGTTCAAATCCCGGTACCGCCCAGCAACTCGCGTTGGGTTGGGTGTTTCCAGGTGGCTCAGTCGATGCCTATTATGCAAAGAAGAACGACGCGATTGCGGCGGGTTCTTTGACTGCGGCAGGAGCGAAGAGCAATTCAGGCGTGTATGACGTGACGCAAGCGTGTGCCGCGGGTAGCGGTCAATACGTCGATGGGCTGAGTAATGCGACGTACACGTGCGCGTCGATTGATAAGGCGGTGACGGGCACGATTTCCGATAATACGACCGTCGGTTTGATGGCGCAGTACACGCTCAATAAACAGTGGAAGTTAAGTGGCGGCTACGAGCGGATTGACTATAAGAATCCATCGAAGGTTGTGCTGGCTGGACAACACACCATTGGGGGTTACACCTTAGTGACCGTCAATGCACAAACCGGCGCGAAGAGCTCCTTCCTCAACACCAAGACACTCGATGTGGGTTGGCTCGGCGCCAAGTATTCACCGAACACACACTTGGATGTAATCGGTGCGGTGTACGGCTATCACCAAAATAACTACGGGTCGGCTGCGAATTCCGGTTGGACTTCGGGTTGCTCAGGCACCGGCAGTGCGACCTGCAGTGGTAAGGAGAGTGTGGTGTCGTTGGCGGCGGTGTATCACTTCACCAAACGCTTTGATGGCTACACCGGCGCCATGTGGTCACAGGTGCAAGGTGGCTTAGCGAATGGCTTTACCTACAACACCTCGACCATTGATCCGACCGTGGGGGTTCGCTATACCTTCTAGCGCCTCTGGATAGACGCGTCGATCGTCTGTTGAAACGAGAAAGCCCCTTCAAGATCGCGTACCGCGACGTGAAGGGGCTTTTTTTATGTGGGGTCAGTCTGCGTAGCGAGATGAGCGGGGTTGATACATCGTTTATCGGTACGCGTGCCTTGTTTGCTAGTCTGACATCGCGCGACTCTGATCTCGACTACGGTAGGCTCTCGAGATAAGCGGCGACTGACTCCATCTCAGCGCGCTTGAGTCCTTGCGTGACCCCGTGCATGACCGCCACATCACGCATATTGTTTTGGAAGGAGCGCAGTTGCTTCAGCAGGTATTGTGCGTGCTGACCGGCGAGTCGTGGGAAGCCGGCGAGTCCGTGCGCATCGAGGCCATGACAGGCACTGCAGGCCGGCACGCCCTGATCGGGTAATCCCTCTTGATAGAGTCGACGGCCCATGGGCAGTGCACTCGAGTGACTCACTCGCCCGGCGCTCGGTGTGTGGGTCGCGTAGTGGCTGGCGAGGGCGGCGATTGTCTCATCATCTAAAGCCGCGGCCATGCCCCACATGTAGCCGATGGCATCCGGATCGCCACGGGTTTGGTTGCGAAAGGCTTTGAGTTGCGCGCTGAGGTAGTCGGCGTCTTGTCCGGCGAGGTTGGGGATCTTAGGGAGCTGGCTCACCCCCTGTGCCCCATGGCAGGTGCCACAGGCTTCGACCGCCAGGTGCGTGGCGTGGTGGGTGATGCGTTGCTCTGGGGTGTCAGCGAGCGCCAGACCCAAAGCCAAATTAAAGACGCACCCGAAAAGACTCAGTCGACTGAGTCGTAGAAGACGCTGTGAACGACCGTGTAGGCGCGATGGGATCTGATTCAGGGTCATAGGTCTGTCGCGCTCAGTAGGATAGCCAGGCAAGTAGATACAAGGTGTTGTTGTCTTTGGCATTTCGTCCGGCCATGTCATAGTTGCTGCCAAGGCCTGAGTACTTGCTGAAGGCGGTGTATTGGATGCCGAACTTGGTGTTAAGCCACGGCATGTAGTTCACCTCCATCACCCAGCCCGCCGTGTCAGGTGAGTGGGGTGCGATCAACGCATCGGTGCTGCCTGAGGTTCTGAAAACACCCGCGGTGCCGCCCACTTTACGTTGGTAGTAATACGTCGCAAAAGCCCGCGTGGTATTGAGCTCATTGCGTGCTTGGCTACTCATGCCGGCGGTCAGGGTCGCGTCCAGTGTTTGTTTCTCGGCGATGTGAGTCGCTGTCAGGGTAAACAAGTGGAGATCACCCACGTATTGATACTGTAGGTCATAGGCCACATCGCGATACCGATCACTCGGGCCGCGAAGCGCCTGTCCAAAGCCCTGACCGAAGTCCGGATAGATCTTAAATGTAGCGCCGTATAAGCCGGCCTCTAAGGAGTGCGCACCCCAATTGCGTTCATAGGCCACACGCCAGTAGGGGGCGGAACTGGCCAACACGCCACCGGGGGTGGTGCTGTCTAAGGGCGAGGCCGTTCCTTGTTTGGCGGAACGATAAAGACCCAACTCACCATAGACCGACTCATTCCAAAGCGCGTAGGCGGTGATACCCGCCACATCCTGTCCACGAGTGCCGTCAATTTGCGTGGCATAGGGGCTGCCCGGTGCGGAATTGGAGGCGGCATAGGGAAAACCAAAGGCGGGCGTAGAATTCCACAGATCTTGAACGGTCGGGTTGTTATTCAAGGAGAGGCCATAGATCAGCGACTGGTCATCCGGCAGGAGAATATTTTTTGCGTAGCGGATATCGGCGTTATCAATGCCGATCGTGCCACTGTCATTCTCGTAGGTCAGTTGTAAAAAAGCGCCGAGATTCGGGGCGATCTTCCCGGCGTAAAAAAGGCTCACTTGCTGGGGTACGGCGGCCACGCCATTTTGGGCAGCACCGTGACCGGCAGCGTCCGGTAAGGGGGTGGCGAGCTGTGTGTAGGAGGCTTGGATCATTAAAGACAACGGCGGGAGGCTGGCAAGCGACAGCATCTCTTGGCGCTCCGCGTTCACATCTTTGACTTGGGTGCGGGTATCGAGCACATAGCCGTTGGCTTTGAATAGCCGACCAAAATGGGTGAGTTCCGGAAAGACTGTGTGGCAGGCTTCGCAGGCGACACCCGTCTGACGGGCGAAGCTTGGGACGGCGTGGGCGGCGGCTGGCAGGAGCGTCACGATCAGGGTGCCAAGGATCGCCATCCAAATGGTCGTTAGGCTCTGAGAATCGGTGCGGCATGGCATGGTCGGTGATTCCAAGGGGAGTGTGCGGCAGAGGAGTGGTCTCTGAGCTCCAGTGTAGGGGGCTGTTCGTGGGCCGCCACTCGTGAAAACACCTATATCACCTGCGTAATGCCCTTATAAAACAGCACCGTACCGGTCATCACAGGGGCTTTTTAGGCCCAAATCAGCGACAATAGCCGGATGTCACTGCCACCGGCCCCTCCACCCCCCGCGCTGTTTTCACGACGCCCTTACTGGGCGCGACGTTTTGGCGTGGCACCCGTCCTGCCCATGTCCCGTGCCGAGATGGATGCGCTCGGTTGGGACTCGTGTGATGTGATCGTCGTGACTGGGGATGCCTACGTGGATCACCCGAGTTTTGGGATGGCGATTGTCGGCCGCTTGCTCGAGTCCCAGGGTTTTCGAGTGGGCATCATCAGCCAGCCGGACTGGCACAGTACCGATGCTTTTACTGAGCTCGGCCGGCCGAATCTCTTTTTTGGGATCACGGCCGGCAACATGGACTCCATGGTTAATCGCTATACCTCCGAGCGGCGGGTGCGAAGCGACGATGCCTACACGCCGGAGGGCGCGGGTGGCAAACGGCCTGATCGCGCCTCGATTGTCTACGCGCAACGGGTTCGTGAAGCCTTTGCCGATGCACCGATTGTGCTGGGCGGCATTGAACCGTCGTTGCGGCGCATCGCGCACTTTGATTATTGGAGTGAGAAAGTCAGGCGCTCGATTTTGTTGGATGCGCGCGCGGACCTGTTGGTGTTTGGTAATGGCGAGCGTCAAATCGTGGAGATTGCCCATCGATTGGGCGCAGGAGAGACGCTGGCTGATTTGACCGATATCCGTGGCACCGCGTTTATACGCAAGGCGACGCCTGCCGGTTGGATTGAGATTGATTCAACTGAGATCGATACCCCGGGACCTTTAAATCCACCCATCGATCCTTACGCGATGGAGCCTGAGATCAAGGCCGCCAATGCCGCGAACAGCGCGCAGGCAGCTCCGTTAGAGCCTGGGGTGAGTGTGGTGCGTTTCAGTCGGCGCGTGAAGAGCGAAGACCGAGCACGCAGCGTCATTCGCCTACCGGCCTATGAAGCGGTGCGTGATAACGCCATCTTGTACGCGCACGCCTCGCGCATTCTCCACTTAGAGGCCAATCCGGGGAACGCGCGCGCCTTGGTGCAAGGCCATGGTGATGCAGATGTGTGGTTAAACCCGCCACCCATTCCCTTGTCGACCCAAGAGATGGACGGCGTGTATGAGTTGCCTTATAGCCGTGTGCCGCATCCGCGTTATAAGGATGCAAAAATACCTGCCTATAAGATGATTAAGTTCTCGGTAACCATCCAACGCGGGTGTTTCGGCGGATGCACCTTTTGCTCCATCACTGAGCATGAGGGGCGCATCATTCAGAGTCGCTCTGAGAATTCGATTATTCGAGAGATCGAGCAGGTCCGTGATCAGGTGCCGGGATTTACCGGTGTCATTTCTGACCTCGGTGGACCGACCGCTAATATGTATCGACTGCACTGTCGATCACCGGCGATTGAGGCGGCGTGTCGTTTGCCCTCTTGTGTGTACCCGGGGATTTGCTCCAATCTCAATACCGATCATGCCCCCTTGATTCAGCTGTATCGACGCGCACGTTCGCTGCCTGGTATTAAAAAAATATTAATCGCCTCGGGTGTGCGCTACGACTTAGCAGTGCAATCGCCCGAGTATGTGAAGGAGCTCGCCACTCACCACGTCGGTGGCTACTTAAAAATCGCACCCGAGGCGATTGGCGAGGGCCCATTGTCGATGATGATGAAACCGGGTATCGGCAGCTACGATCGGTTTAAAGCGCTGTTTGATCGCTATTCGTTGGAGGCGGGTAAAGAGCAGTACCTGATTCCTTACTTTATTGCCGCTCATCCGGGGACCACCGATCAGGATATGTTGGAGTTGGCTTTGTGGCTTAAAGCCAATGGCTTTCGAGCCGATCAAGTCCAAGCCTTTTTGCCCTCGCCGATGGCGACCGCGACCGCCATGTGGCATTCGGGAAAGAATCCTTTGAAGCGGGTCACAGCGACCAGTGAAGACGTCATCGTCCCGAAAGGCGCGCGGGTGCGCCGCTTACATAAAGCGTTTCTTCGCTATCACGATGCCAACAACTGGCCGATTCTTCGTGATGCGTTGAAAGCCATCGGAAGGGCGGACTTGATTGGCAGTGCGAAGCACCAGCTAGTGCCCGGTTGGCAGCCCGCGGGCACGGGCGGTGCACCGGCTAAGGAAGTGACCTTGGCTGCGCGCGCTCGAAGCCTGCGAAGCGGGGGACGGGTGCTCACCCAGCACACCGGACTGCCGCCGCGCGCGTCGTCTAGCAAAGCGGCTGCGCCGCGCTCCCCTAAGCGCGCCCGATGAGTCTCGTCCGCCATGAATCGCGTCCCGAGCTCTTTAAAGCGCTGCTTGCGCCCTTTGCACTTCGTTGGCCTGCGCGCTGCGCGGCTGTGGCTTTGGTGTGGCTCGTGCGCATCCCCGGAGCGGGGGCGTGGCTGCTGCGCTTTCATGCGCGCCGGACGCCCTCATGAGGGTCTTAGGATGGGCTGCACTCCCTTGCGCGGGCTGGGTACGCGCAGTAGATTGTGCGCCGCACAGCCGACACGACTCGCCTTAATTGACTGACATTGAAAGCATCCCGATGACTACTCCCCCCACGCAGACAATCGTTCATAAATTTGGCGGCTCCTCGGTGGCCGATGCCGATTGCTTTGAGCGCGTCTGCCGGTTGGTTGAGGCCGATCCCTCAGCCCGTCGCGGCGTGGTGTTGTCCGCGTGCAAAGGGGTCACCGACGCACTGCTCAGTCTGGTGACGCTCGCCGAGGCGCAGGATCCGACGGTTTCGCAGCGTGTAGCGGATCTGCGCGTGCGCCACGTCAATCTCGCCTATCGACTGCTGGGTGAGGGTGAGGCGTCAAGTCCCTACGTGCAGGCCTTGACGGCGGATCTTGCGGACATCAGCGGTATTCTCAATACGGTGCGCCTCATTCGCCAGGCCGCCACACCACTCAAGGATCGGGTCGCCGGTTTCGGTGAGTTGTGGTCCTCGCGTCTACTGGCGGCGCTGCTAGCCAAACGAAACCCCACAGAGTCAGTGCGTTGGCTGGATGCGCGTGAGGTGGTGACGGTGGAGTGGGGCCCGCTCGGTCCGGTCGTGCAATGGACCCAGTCCGAGCACAGCCTGGCGCGCACCTTGACCGCCGATTGGCGCGGCGTGTTGGTCATTCCTGGGTTTATCGCCAGCACCACGGATGGCTTGCAGACGACGCTCGGTCGCAATGGCAGCGACTTTTCAGGGTCGATTTTTGGGGCACTGCTGCAGGCGGATGAGATCATCATTTGGACCGACGTGGATGGGGTGTTATCCGCCGATCCGCGTCGCGTACCGGATGCCAAGATCATTGACTCCTTGTCTTATAACGAGGCGATGGAGTTAGCCTATTTCGGGGCTAAGGTCATTCACCCACAGACCATGGCACCCGCCGTGCGACTCGGAATCCCGATTCGTATCAAGAACACCTTCGCGCCTGAGACGCCGGGTACCTTAATTTGTGAGCATCCGGCGTCCTCGCAGCCGGTTAAAGGCGTCACCACGGTCGATGCGGTGGCGTTGCTGAACCTAGAAGGCGCCGGCATGATCGGTGTGCCTGGCACCGCCCAACGTCTGTTTGGCGCGCTCCGTGAAGCGTCTATTTCGGTGATCTTAATTTCCCAAGGCTCGAGCGAGCACTCGATTTGTTGCGCGGTGCCCAATGCAGATGCGGAAGCCGCAGCCCAAGTCGTCAAGGCCGCCTTTGAGCGCGAGTTGCGTGAGGGTCAGATCCAACGGGTGGAGGTGAGCGAGGGCTGCTCCATTCTCGCCGTGGTCGGTGATGGCATGGCCGGTAGTCACGGCGTGGCGGCGAAGTTATTTAACACCTTAGGCAGTGCCGCGATCAGTGTGCGGGCGATTGCGCAGGGCGCATCGGAGCGCAATATTTCGGTCGTGATTGATGCGCGCCACTCCAGTCGCGCGCTGCAGGCGGTGCATGCGGCCTTTTATCTGTCGCGGCACACCCTGTCGATTGGTCTCATTGGCCCAGGCTTGGTCGGTGGCGCTTTGATTGATCAGATCTTAAGTCAAAGCGAGCGACTCAAAGACCATGCCGAGCTCGACTTGCGGCTTCGGGCCGTACTGAATTCCAAGCACATGTTACTGGCGGATGGGGCGCTCGGTGAGGGTCCTTGGCGTGAGCAATTAGCCCACAGCACACAGGCCTCTGATCTCGATCGATTCACGCGCCACGTGCAAGCGGCGCATTTGCCGCACGCGGTGATCATTGATTGTTCCTCAAGTCCCACGGTTGCCGCTCGCTATAGCGCTTGGCTGGCGGCGGGGATTCACATTGTGACGCCCAATAAAAAAGCCAACAGCGGTGCGCTCAGTGATTACCAAGCGCTTAAAAGCGCACGCCGCGAGGGCGGCAGTCACTACTTGTATGAAGCGACCGTGGGTGCCGGGCTTCCGGTCATTCAGACGCTACGCGATTTGCGCGAAACGGGCGATGATATTCGCTCGATCGAAGGGATTTTCTCCGGCACGCTCGCTTATCTCTTCAACGTGTATGACGGCACCGTGCCCTTCTCATCGATCGTGCGCGAGGCAAAGCAGAAAGGCTACACAGAGCCCGATCCGCGCGATGACTTGTCGGGCACCGATGTGGCTCGCAAGCTCATTATTCTTGGCCGCGAGATGGGTTTGGCGCTTGAGATGGCGGATGTGGTGGTGGAAAGCTTAGTACCAGCCGATCTCAGTGACTGCACGCCGGATGAATTTTTAAATCGACTGCCGGCATTTGATCAAGCACTTGCCGATCGCTATCAGGCGGCGAAAGCCAAGGGCCAGGTGCTTCGCTATGTGGGCCGATTGAGTGTCAGCGGTGCGGCGACCGTGGGCTTGGTGAGCTTAGATGCCAAGCACCCCTTCGCCAATATAGCCCTGACCGACAATGTGGTCCGATTTGAGACACGGCGTTATTGTGACAATCCCTTGATCGTGCAAGGCCCCGGCGCAGGGCCAGAGGTCACCGCCGGTGGGGTGTTTGGTGATCTGTTGCGTCTGTCGGCTTATCTCGGCGTCAATCTTTAAACGTATTGAGGTGTTTGTGCGAACCACTGCCACTGCATTTGCTCCTGCGACGGTTGCCAACGTCGGTATCGGCTTTGATATTTTAGGCCACGCGGTGGAGGCGATCGGCGATAAGGTCCATTTGACCCGCACCGCCACCCCGGGAGTTCGTATCCAAGCGATCACCGGGCTTGCGCTGGATTTGCCCTTAGAGCCAGAACAAAACACGGCCGGCCAAGCCTTGAAGAGTTTGGTGGAGTCACAGGGACTGGATTTTGGTTTTGATATGGTCATTGAGAAGGGGATCCCCTTAGGCTCCGGTCTCGGCGGCTCGGCTGCCTCGGCGGTCGCGGCGGTGGTTGCCGGCAATGCCTTCTTAGAGAAGCCACTCACGTCGCTTGAGTTGCTGAAATTTGCCATGAAAGGCGAGGCGGTGGCCAGTGGTTCGGTGCATGTTGATAACATCGCGCCCAGTTTGTTTGGCGGTTTGGTGTTGACCGTGGGGATTGATTTTCCGCGCACCAAGCAGATTCCGGTGCCACCTGGCATTCGCTGCGTGCTGGTGCACCCGCACATGTACCTGTCCACCAAAGAGGCACGGCGGATATTAAGTCGCACTGTCGAGATGTCCGATTTAGTATGGCAATGCGCCAACCTCGCCGGTTTTATTTCGGCTTGTTATACCAATGATCTCGACATGATTCGCGATGCCTTTGAAGACGTCGTGGTCGAACCGCAACGTCAAGCGCTGATTCCAGGCTTCAAAGATGTGAAGCGTTCAGCGATGGCGGCCGGTGCGCTCGGCTGTTCGATTTCCGGAGCAGGCCCCACCGTGTTCGCGTGGTGTGAGCAGAAAGATGCCAAGGACATTGAGACCGCGATGAGCAAGGCTTTCCTGATGCATGGCTTGCAATCCGATCGATGGATTTCAGAGATTGAGCCGAAAGGGGCGAGGGTGATTGCCTAATGGAACTGATCAGTACCCGTAACGACTCACTGACAGCGACGTTGTCTGAGGCTTTGCGCCGTGGCATTGCGCCCGATGGCGGCTTGTATGTGCCACGCACCTTTCCGAGTTTGTCGGTAGGCGACTTTTCGACAAGCGATGCGCTGCCGGTCGCGGCAGAGACCTTTCTGGCGCCTTTTTTTGCAGACGATCCACTGGCCTCAGCGCTGGGCTCGATCGTTCATGAGGCCTTTAACTTTCCGGTGCCACTGGTGCGGCTGGGCACGGCAGAGGATGTCTCATTGTTAGAGTTGTTTCATGGTCCGACCGCCGCCTTCAAGGACTTCGGCGCGCGTTTCTTGGCGAGCTGCATGGCCCGATTGCACCGTCAGAGCGCGCGCACGTTGACGATTTTGGTGGCCACCTCAGGGGATACCGGTGGCGCGGTGGCGGCGGCCTTTCATAACCGCCCAGGAATTGAGGTGGTGGTGCTGTACCCCAAGGGATTGGTATCGCCTCGTCAGGAGATGCAACTGACCTGCTGGGGCGGTAACGTGAAGTCCTGTTCGGTGGAGGGCACCTTTGATGACTGTCAGCGCTTAGTCAAAGAAGCCTTTGCAGACCCCACGGTCGCGGCCCATCGGGAGTTGTCGTCCGCTAACAGCATCAACATCGGACGCTTACTGCCGCAGGCGTGTTACTACGTGCAGTCTAGTCTGGCCAACTACCGGCGCACCGGGGAGCTGGCCAACTACATTGTGCCTTCCGGTAACTTGGGCAACGTGCTGAGTTTGGTGTGGGCTAAGCGAGTAGGACTGCCGATCGGTGAGATCGTGATGGCCTTTAATGACAACCGCACGGTGACCGATTACTTGAGTACGGGCCACTGGCAGCCGCGTCCTAGCCAAGCGACGCTTGCCTCGGCGATGGATGTCGGAAATCCCAGTAATATGGAGCGGCTGCGTCATTTGCACCCCGAGTGGCAGGCGTTAATCCGTCAGGTCAGTGGGAGGAGCGTGAGCGATGCGCAGATCAAGGCGCGCATCCAAAGCGCGGATCGTTTGCTTGCGCAAACGCTTTGTCCGCACACGGCCTGTGCGGCCGAGGTGTATGAAAGATTAAGCCAAGCGCAGCGCGCAAAGCCGTGGATTTGGGTGGCGACCGCCCACCCTGCCAAGTTCCCAGAGACCGTGGAGCCGTTATTGGGTCGCCCCTTGGCGGTGCCGCCCGCACTGGCCCGCTTATTGAGTTTGCCTCGCCAGGTCACTGAGATGCCGGCGACCTTAGACGCGCTCAAAGCGGTATTGGCTTGATTCGTCTAGAGACAATTTCGCTGTCGGCTTGGCTACTCCTCGGCAGTGCCACGGCGCTGATCATCGCCTTGGCTGTCTGGTTAGGGCTTTGGTTTCGCGCGCGTCAAAAAAAGCGTGCGTTGCGGGCACGCATTGAAGCGGTGTCACTCGCCCATATGCAAGATGTCATCGTGTCGGATGGCAATGATGGCTGGTTTCATTTGGATTTTGTGTTGCTTACCCGGCGCGGTATTGTGGTGCTCGATCTGCGCGATGTGGCGGGTATGATCTTCGGTGGTGAGCAAATGACCGAGTGGACGGTGATGCAAAAACAGCGTCGCTTCACTTTTCCAAACCCGTTAAACACCTTGTATGACCGCATGGCGGTGGTGCGCTCATTGGCCGGTGAGGATGTGCCGGTTGACGGCCGCGTGGTGTTCAGTGCGCGTGGCCAATTTCCAAAGGGCCAGCCCCCGTCCGTCACCTTGCTCGCGCGGTTAGCCGACTCGTTGGGTCAGGAGACGGATCCGGACAGCCAAGATATGGTGGAGACTCGCTTGCGGCCGGCTTGGGAGCGTATTCAGAGTGCCGCGACCTTAAGTCCGCTGCGCCGGCTGTGAGCCGCTACCCAACAGCCTGTCCCTGATATTAACTCATTAATATCAGTCAGTTACTTGCTATAAATCGAGTACTTTCTCGGATATAGCGGGTAGCGAGAACAATCTCCGCGCGTTGTCAGTCGTGCAGCGGGCGACCGCGTCCGGTGTCTCGCCGCGTGCGCCTGCCACGACTCGACAGACCTCGGGCAGGTAACTCGGTTCATTGCGACGGCTACTGGGCTTCGGTCGCAGCGTGCGCGGCAATAGGTAGGGGCCATCAGTCTCTAGCAGCAAGCGGTCGGCGGGAATGCGGCGCGCCACGGCCAGTAGATGCGCACCGCGGCGCTCGTCGCAGATCCAACCGGTGAGGCCAATCGACAGACCGAGCGCGAGATAGGCCTCTGCCTCATCGACCGTCCCCGTAAAACAGTGCGCGACCGCGTGCGGTAAGTCCTTGACGACGTCCGAGAGCATCGATAGAAAATCCGCGTGCGCATCGCGCTGGTGCAAAAATAACGGTTTTTTCTGCTCAATGGCGAGGCTGAGCTGCCACTCGAAAGCCAATCGCTGCGCCGCTCGGGGCGAGTAGTCACGATAATAGTCGAGGCCACATTCGCCGAGGGCGACCACACACGGTGCCTGCAATAAGGCACGCAGTGGCGCATGCGCTTCGTCGGTGAGTTCACTCGCGTGGTGTGGGTGCACGCCGACCGTGGCGTAGCACTGTCCTGGATAGGATTCGGCCAGTGTGATCGCCCGTTGCGAGATAGCGAGCGAGGTGCCGGTGATCAGCAACTGCTGCACGCCGGCGGCATGGGCGCGCGCCAGCACCTCCGCTCGATCGGCGTCGTAACTCTCGTGGGTTAAATTAACGCCAATATCGACCAGTGGCGGTGGATGCATGCGCCTATGGTAACGTGCTTATCCTTACTTGTAATGGATTGGGAGTTGTTATGGCGCTCGATCAGGACGCGCTCTCTGCCCTTAAGCGAAGCCCGCTCGGCGTCGTCAGCCGCGACCCGCGCTGGCGTCGACTGAGCGCTTGGCGTTGGCCTTTTTTGGTACTCGTGGCGCTGTTGGTGTGGTGGGTGCGCCCGTGGGGCCATGCGCCGATCGCGGTGGATGTGGTGGTGGTCAGCGCACCACCGGCTTCCGGTCGCGCGACCATTCTCAATGCCTCGGGTTATGTGGTCGCCAGACGCCTGGCAACGGTCGCCTCTAAGGTCACCGGTCGGGTGATGGAAGTGGATGTGGATGAAGGCATGCAGGTGGCGGAGGGTCAGGTACTGGCTAAGCTCGATACGGCCACTGCCGCCGCGAGCTATCAAGTCGCCCTCAGTGAGCGCATGGCGGCTGAGCGCTCGCTCAGTGAAACCGAGGTTCGGCTGCGAGATGCCAAGCGCATGCAAAGTCGTAATCAAGAACTGCATCAGCGTCAGCTCGTCGCACAAAGCGTGCTCGACACCAGTGTGGCGGATGTCGATGCCTTAGAGGCCCACTTGCGTCAACAACAGTCACAGGTGGCGGTGGCCGCGAGTGCGGTGCGATCGCGTCAACAAGATCTAGATGATCTGGTGATTCGTGCCCCCTTTGCCGGTGTGGTCATCACCAAAGACGCACAACCGGGTGAAATGGTCTCACCGATCTCTGCGGGTGGTGGCTTTACACGCACCGGCATTGCGACCCTGGTGGATATGGCGTCGCGTGAATTGGAGGTAGATGTCAATGAAGCCTTTATCCATCGGGTCCACGAAGGGCAGCCGGTGGAGGCGGTGCTTGATGCCTACCCGGAGACGGATTGGGCCGCGCATGTGATTCGGGTGGTACCGACGGCGGACCGGCAGAAAGCGACGGTGAAGGTGCGCATCGCACTGGATCACCTAGAGCCGCGCGTGTTGCCGGATATGGGGGTTAAGGTGCGCTTTTTAGACGTGCAGACCGATGTCTATGCGCACGCGCTGGGCACCATTCCTGCCGAGGCCCTGGTGGGTGATCATGTGTGGATGGTGATCAGCGGTCACGCACGCACCCGCGCGGTCAAAGTCGGTCCGACCTTAGGCAATGAGTTGCCCGTGCTTGAAGGGCTTGCCGTCGGTGATCATGTGATCGTAAAGCCTAGCGCCGCGTTAATTGAGGGTGCGTCGGTCACCCTGAAGGGTGACTAAATGACCCCAGCACTCGTCGAGGTGCGTGGGCTGCGCAAGGAATACCGCCGTGGCACGGAGGTGGTGCCGGTATTAGATGGTCTCGACTTGGATATTGCGTCGGGCGACTATCTGGCGCTCATGGGTCCCTCAGGCTCAGGTAAATCGACCTTGCTGAATTTACTCGGCGGTCTTGACCAACCGACGGCGGGCTCGATCCGAGTGGCAGGGGTTGCTATTGAAGGACTGTCCTCCAATGAGTTGGCAAGCTGGCGCGCGCGTCATGTCGGCTTTATCTTTCAGATGTACAACTTGCTGCCGGTGCTCACCGCGCGACAGAACGTCGAGTTGCCGCTCTTGCTGACCCGAGCCTCTCAAGCGGAGCGTCAACGCCGCGCAGAGGCGGCGTTGTCCTTGGTGGGACTTGCCGATCGTGCGAACCATAAGCCCGGTGAGCTGTCCGGCGGTCAGGAACAGCGCGTGGGCATTGCGCGCGCGATCGTCACCGATCCGGATTTGCTGTTGTGCGATGAGCCAACCGGCGATTTGGATCGCAAGTCCGGTGATCAGATTTTAGATTTGTTTGATGCGCTGAATCGAGAAGCGGGTAAGACCATCATCATGGTGACCCATGATCCGCGCGCGGCCGCACGGGCGCGGCGCATCTTGTACTTAGACAAAGGGGCCTTGGTACGGGAGGAACGCTAGCCCATGGCCAGCTACTTCAGTCTGCTGCCTTTGCTGAGTGCGGCGTTTTATAGACACCGCGCGCGCCTTTTTTTCACCATCGCCTCGATCGTAGTAGCGTTCATGCTATTTGGATTGCTCGGTGCGGTGCGCTTCGCTCTCACCGGCGGGGTCGAGGTCGCCGGTCAAGATCGCATCATCACCACCGCCAAGGTCTCCATCATTGAGAGTCTGCCGCGTAGTTATCTCACCCAAGTGCGACAGTTGGCGGAGGTACGGCAGGCCTCGTCGCTCAGTTGGTTTGGTGGGATCTATCAGGACCCGCGTCAGCAGTTGGTGGTGTTTGCGATAGACCCCAATTACTTTGGGATGTACCCGCAGATTCAGGTGGCACCGGCCGGCTTATTGGCATGGCAGAGTGAGCGATCGGCGGCCGTAGTCGGCGAGGCCTTGGCCACCCAGTATGGGTGGAAAGTGGGTGACACCATTCCACTGAAGTCCAATATCTATCGCCGCAAGGACAATGCGCCTTCCTGGCCTATCCAGATTGCGGCGATTTATCGCGCTGATGACCAGCCTGCGAATACGATCTTTATTCACTATGAGTTTTTCAATGAATCCCTAGGCACGCGCCGTGATCAAATCGGTTGGGTTGTCTCGCAACTGAAGCATCCGCATTTGGCCGCCACGGTATCCAGTGAGATCGATGCGTTATTTGCGAACTCAAGGCAGGAGACCAAGACCTCTACCGAGAAAGCGGTGGCGCAGTCATTTGCCAACCAAATCGGTAATATTGGCGCAATTCTGACCTTCATCGTAACGGCCGTTTTCTTTGCCATGCTGTTGGTCACCGCGAATACCATGGCGCAATCCGTGCGTGAGCGAACGCCGGAACTGGCCGTGCTTAAAACCGTCGGCTTTAACGATGGGGCGGTGATGGTGTTGGTGCTCGCCGAGTCGCTGGCGATCACGCTGGTCGGTGCGCTACTGGGCTTAGGCCTCGCCTGGTTGATCACCAGCGCCTTAGAACCGCGTCTGCATGCCGTCCTGCCCTTTTTTAGAATCCCGCTGCCGGCCTTGTTGCAAGGGGTTGGGGTCGCCGCCGCATTGGGTGCAGCCGCAGGGGCAGTGCCCGCATGGCTTGCCATGCGTCTAAAAATCGCCACGGCACTGCGCGCGGTGTAGGCAATGCAAGCGATATCGGTCATCTGCATGAACCTCAAAAGTGTGCCGGGGCGGCTCGCGGCCACGTTGGTGGCAGTGATTGGTATTGCCGGGGTAGTGATGGTGCTGGTGGCGACCCTGGCGATGAGTCAAGGGTTTAAAGCGGCACTGAACGTGGCGGGTGCCGCGGATGTGGCGGTCATTGTGCGCGGTGGCTCGAGCGGGGAGTTGGCCAGTACGCTGTTGAGTGCGGAAGCGAAGGTCATCGAGGATGCCCCAGGGATCGCTCGGGATGCCAGTGGCCCACTGGTGTCACCGGAGGCCTACGTGTTAGTGGATCTGCCGATGAGAGGCTCGGGCACGGCTGCCAATGTCCCTTTTCGTGGGGTCGGTCCACGTGCGATGGCGCTGCGATCGCATTTTAAGCTCGTGAGTGGACGCCTGTTCCGGCCGGGCTTGGATGAGGTGATCGTCGGTCGCGGTGCGGCCAGCCAATTCCGCGGCATCCAAGTGGGCCAGCCGGTGCGCTTTGGCGCCAAGCAATGGGATGTGGTGGGTGTGTTTGAGGATCAAGGCAGTGTGACGGAGTCTGAGGTGTGGACGGATGTGCATGTGCTGCAAGCCAGTTATCGCCGCGGCAGTTCGCTGCAGTCGGTGCGTGCGCAGTTACTGGCGCCGCAGGCCACTGAGCGACTGATGCAGGCATTGATGACCGACCCTCGGGTGAACGTCACGGTGGCCACCGAGAAAGCGTTTTACTCAGAGCAATCACGGGCGCTGGTCACCTTGGTCACGACCTTGGGGTCCGCGATCGCATTCATCATGGGGATCGGCGCGGTGTTCGGTGCGGTCAACACCATGTATGCGGCGGTGGCTGCGCGCACGCGCGAGATCGCTACCCTGCGCGCCCTAGGCTTCGGTGGGGGCGCGGTGCTGGCGAGCGTGTTGGTGGAAGCCGCGCTCATTGGCATCGCCGGGGGGGTGCTCGGTGGGCTACTGGCCTATGTGGGCTTTGATGGCTATCGCGCCTCGACGCTGAACTTTCAGACCTTCAGTCAGCTGACCTTTGCATTCCGGGTCACCCCCGCGGTGTTGGGTACGGGCATTGTGTACGCCGTGGCCTTAGGGTTGGTGGGCGGCTTGTGGCCTGGCTATCGGGCGGCGCATATGTCAGTCACTGCGGGGCTTCGAAGCCTATGAGCGGTGAGGTGAGTCGAGTGATTGGTCCGCATCTCAAAGGGCTTGCGATGGGCGCACGGGTGGCGGATGAGCCCCTGCCTGCCTTTTCGGTGCGTGCGAGTGCCCGTGCGCGGCGCATGACCTTACGGGTTCTTCCTGGCGGTCGGGTGGAGGTGACGGTGCCCGCAGGGGTCACCCCCGCAGAGGTGGAGCGCTTTGTGAGGCGACACCGATCGTGGATTGAGACGCGGGTAGCACGTGTCGTGTCCGCCGCTGGCGTGCAGGCGCTCTTGCCTAGCCGTGTGCTGTTAAACGCCCTGGAGGATGATTGGGAGTTGCGCTACGTCGCGCGCGCACGGCCTGGATTTAAGGTCGTGGCCGATCGCGTGCTCGAGCTCTATGGAGACACCACGGAGGTCGCCCCGTTACGACGCGTGCTGCGCACGTGGCTTCGGGAGCAGGCGCATGCGGCCTTAAGTGCCTGGTTGGCTGAGGTGGCGGATGAAACAGGCTTTGCCTTTAGTCGCGTGCAGGTGCGTCAGCAGCGCACCCGGTGGGGGAGTTGCTCGCGTTCCGGTACACTGAGCCTCAATGTGTGTCTGTTGTTTCAGCGACCTGAGGTGGTTCGCTATCTGTTCATTCATGAACTGTCGCACACGGTGCAGATGAATCACTCAGATCACTTTTGGAGTTTGGTTGCCTCCCATGAGCCGGACTATCTGCGCCTAGATCGCGAGCTGAGTCGTGGTTGGCAGCAGGTACCTGATTGGGTATTTACTTAGGATTGCCATGACATCGCCGCCACCCCCTGATCTGAACAGTCCATCGCCGCGTCCGGTGGCGGTGGAGATGAGTGCGGAGTCGGCAGACTGGGATGTGCCGCTGTCGCAGAGCTATGGCGAGTATCTGGATTTAAGGCGTCTATTGGGTGCGCAGCACCCCCGCTCGGTTGAACATAATGAGATGCTATTCATTATTGTCCACCAGACCAGCGAGCTGTGGATGAAGTTAATGCTGCATGAGTTAGCAGCAGTCATGGACTGCGTGCGGCGCGATGATTTGCCGCCGTGCTTTAAGGGCTTGACGCGCGTGGGTCATATCCAACAGCAATTACTTCAAGTGTGGGATGTGCTTGCGACCTTAACGCCGGCGGATTACTCACGCTTTAGAAATTCGCTTGGGCGTTCCTCAGGGTTTCAGTCGCCACAATATCGGCTGATGGAATTTATGATCGGCAATAAAAACCGTGCGATGTTGGCTGTGCATCGTGTGGATCCTGAGGCGCATGCGCTGTTAACGCACGCACTCACCCAACCCAGCTTGTACGACGAGTGCTTGCAGTTGTTGTCGCGACGAGGATTTGAAATACCCGAGTCACATTTAAGTCGCGACCTATCCGACAGCTACATTCCACATAAACAGGTGACTGCGGCGTGGCTTGCGGTCTATCACAGCGCAAAGACCCATTGGGATCTATACGAGTTAGCGGAACGGCTCATGGACTTGGACAGCCGTTTCCAGACGTGGCGCTTCTCGCACATGAAAACGGTGGAACGCATCATCGGCTACAAACGTGGCACAGGTGGCACCGACGGAGTCGCCTATTTAGCCAAAGCCTTGGAGTTACGCTTCTTTCCGGAGCTGTGGACGATGAGGACCTCGCTGTAAGGCGAGCGCTCAGGCTGCGGGGCGACTCCAGAACGCTCCGCCGCCGCGCGACGACCCAAGCGGCCTACCCGCGTGTGCCGGCAGGCGAGGGCCTTGCGGTCCGGTGTCAGTCATCGGTGCGACGCGTGAAAGCAAACTTCTGCCCAGCGACGGTCGCTTGGTACATCAAGCCGCCCTTGGCGATAGTAAATACGGCAAGTCCATGCTGATACTCGCCAACGGTGGCGGCGTTGTCTTTTTCAAGGCTCGCCCCGGCCTTGGCGCCACTGGTGCCGACACTGACATCTGCCGAGGCCGTAATGGCAATGGCGCCCGCCTGGGCGCTGAACTCAAAATTACCGCTAGTGAATTCCTCGAGCGCTGCCTTGTCCTTGAAAAAGATGATTTCGCTGTAGGCTTGGCCGCCTAACTGAAAGCCCACGCTCAGCTGAGTCATCGTCACTGCACCGATGCGTTTGCCCTGCTCATAGACATGCCCCTTACCCCGTGCGCCACCAATCACCATGCCGCCTTGGCCGATGGTAGGAAACACCGCATAGGCGTAGCTGTGATTCACGTAGTTCGCGCTTTGATTCGATTGGCGGAACAGCTGGACCGTGTCTTCATCAGCGTGTGAGCGCGCGTGGGCGGGTAGACAGAGGAGCGACATGAGGAAGGCGAGGAGGAGGGTGCCGGTGCGGTGACGCATGAGAGGTCCTTGGTTGAGAGAGCAATCCATAGAGCAATAAAGACAATGATCCGCCCGTACGGAGGATCAGCAAACGATAGAGGATCGACCGATCCGTGTCTATCGTGGTAGATACGACTGTCCGAGTCAGTGCGTGCGCGGCACGCGCAGGCGCTGCGCTTGGCGCCACCGGTGGATGATGCGCCAGCCCATCAGCAGTGCAAACATAGCCGCATAAGCGAGTGGCGGACGCACGTCGCGTTTGACCTGCCAGTAGTAGTGCCAACAGCCGCCGAGGGTGGCGACATAGATCGCGGCGTGCAGACGTTGCCATTGTCGACCCAATTGGCGCATGGCGGATTTTGTAGAGGTGATCGCGAGTGGAATCAACAACACGAACGCCACGCATCCGACAATGATCCACCCATGCTGGGTGAGGTCTTTCCACAGTTCCGGCCAATTAAATCGTTGATCGACGGCGACATACATAGCGACATGTAGGCACACGTAAAAAAAAGCGAACAGGCCGAGCATGCGTCTGAAGCGCTGAAGTGGCGACCAGCCGGTGAGTTGCCGAAGGGGCGTGATGCACAGTGTGATCAGTAGCAAGCGAAGCGACCACAAGCCCAGCTGATCCATCACTTGGGCCACGGGGTCTGCGTTGAGGTGCCAGTGCCACAAGCCCAGTGCGGCGACGATCAGTGCACTCAGAGGGTATAAGGCCAGTAAAAAAAGCAGTGGCTTAAATACCCATCGAAGCCAACGATCGCTGCTCAGAATTGTCTCCTCAAGTCCATGCCGCGATACAGATCAGCCACCTGTTCGGCATAGCCGTTAAAGGGTAGGGTCGGCTGTCTTGGGGCAAATAGGCCGCCGCCAATGTGTCGTTCACTGGCCTGACTCCAGCGGGGATGATCGACCGCTGGGTTCACATTGGCGTAAAAGCCATATTCTTTTGGATTGGCCTGCGACCAAGCGCTGCGTGGTTCTCTTTCGACGAACTCAATACCGACAATGGCCTTAATGCTCTTAAACCCATATTTCCACGGCACCACCAGCCGCAGCGGCGCGCCGTTTTGATTGGGCAGACTGCGCCCATACAGGCCCACGGCCAACAGACTGAGTGGGTGCATCGCCTCATCGAGGCGTAAGCCTTCGGTATACGGCCAGTGCAGGATGCTGGAGCGTTCACCGGGCATTTGAGTGGGATCATTCAGGGTGGTGAAGCGCACATACTTGGCGTTGGAGCGCGGCTTAAAACGACGCAGCACCTCGCCTAGAGGGATACCCACCCAGGGAATCACCATCGACCACGCCTCCACGCAGCGCAGCCGGTAGATGCGTTCTTCGAGCGCGTGGGGCTTTAGCAGATCATCTAGCGACACAGGGCCTGTGATATCCGCCTCACCTCCGATCGTCACGGTCCATGGCGTCACTCGCAGCGAGCCCGCGTACTGCGCCGGGTCTGACTTGTCAGTACCGAATTCGTAGTAATTATTATAGGTGGTGATGTCATCCCAACTGTTGGGTGGCGCACTGACACTCATCGCCGCATTGTGCGCTGCGTGAAGGACCGCTCCGGTCGGGAGACTGGCGTGGGCGTCACCCACGGCGAGGCCGATGCCGGTACCTAACAGGCCGCTGATCAGGTGGCGACGCGTCAGATAGAGGGATTCCGGTGTGACGTGCTGTTCGGTCAGTGGGCGGGGTCTGTGTCGCATGAACGCTCCGATCCTCCGGTGAATCCTTGACGCTGGGGCATTGACAGGATCGCGCAAGACACGATCGACTTCAAATCGTATTATTCAGTTTATAAAAACTTAATAAACTATTGAAAAATATACTATTTAAAACTCCACTGCTCGACGGGTAGTCCGAGCGCCCGTGCCCGTGCCGCGGTACGCCAGCGGGCATTGACGACCGTCGGGTAGTCGACCGTCAGTAAATGCGCTAAATCGGAGCGCGCGTTGCCATAGGCGCTGACGGTGGCGTGCGGGTATTTTTCTTTGAGTGCACGAATCACCCGCGTCTTCTCTGCGCCATGGCGATTGGCCGTTGTCAGCCCGCCGCTCAGTTGGTTGTGATGCCAGGCGATCTCGGTACAGATGCTCTCATGGAATCCGAGTCGTTCACCGATCAGTGGCACATACAGATCCACGCTCGCCGACAACAACACCAGATAATCACCCTTCGCGCGATGCGTCTGCAGCACGCGCAAAGCGCCTGCACGGGTGAGTCGATCGAGGTGTTTATCGAGAAATCGGCGACTCAGTTGCTCCATCTCCGTTCGGGATAGCCCGTGCAGCAGGGCGGTGAGGAGTTGGCTTTTAAGCACGCCGCGATCGCGGTGGCGGAGATAGCCCAGCAGCAGCGCGGGGACCTTCCATAAAGACCACGCGCGCCGCGGGTATTGCTGCAACGCGTACCGCAAATACACCACTAAGGTGTCCGCCCGAGTGATCGTCCCGTCGAGATCAAAGACGGCCAGCGCACGCACCGGCGTGGCGGGTGCGTGCCGTGTGGGGTGCATGTCACTCAGTGGGAAGATTCCTTCGACACCAGACTGCGCAACACATACTGCAAGATACCGCCATGTCGGTAGTAGTCGAGTTCCTTCGGCGTATCAATACGTACCCGGGCTTTGAACCGTTGGGCTTGGCCATCCGCGGCGGTCGCAACCACCTCAATGGTTTTCGCTGCACCGCCGTCTAGGCCTAAGAAATCAAAGGTCTCCTGGCCCGTGAGGCCAAGCGAGGCCGCCGTCGCACCCTCCACGAATTGTAGAGGTAGCACACCCATGCCGATCAAGTTAGAGCGATGGATACGCTCAAAACTTTCAGTTAACACCGCTCGTACACCCAACAGCATCGTGCCCTTGGCCGCCCAGTCACGCGATGAGCCGGTGCCGTATTCTTTGCCGGCTAACACCACTAAGGGAGTCTGGGTGCGCTTGTACTGCATGGCAACGTCATAGATCGAGCCCGCCTCGCCGGTCGGCAGATGGATCGATACGCCGCCTTCAGTGCCTGGTGCCAATAGATTCTTCAGGCGAATATTGGCGAAGGTGCCACGCATCATGACTTCGTGATTACCGCGGCGCGCGCCATAGGAGTTGAAGTCGACCGCGGCAACCCCTTGTTCGAGCAAGTAGCGAGCCGCGGGACTCGATTTTGAAATGCTGCCGGCCGGTGAGATGTGATCGGTGGTGACCGAGTCACCTAGAAGCGCGAGTACCCGTGCACCTTTGATGTCTGCCACGGCGGGCGGCGTCATGGTCATCCCATCGAAGTAGGGCGGGTTACGCACATACGTGGAGGCAGACTCCCACGCGTACACTTCACCGGCTGGCACTTGAATCGCGTTCCAGTGGGCGTCGCCTTCAAAGACGCTCGCATAGCCTTTTTTGTACATTGCCGCATCGACCGCTTGCTTGACGGTGGCGTCCACATCGTGTGCACTCGGCCAGATGTCCTTGAGATACACCGCTTGGCCATCTTGGCCGGTGCCTAAGGCTTCCGTCGTGAGGTCAATGTCCATGCTGCCGGCTAAGGCGTAGGCGACAACCAAAGGCGGTGAGGCTAAGAAATTCATCTTCACCTCTGGATGCACGCGCCCCTCGAAGTTGCGATTACCAGAGAGCACCGAGGCGGTGGTGAGATCACCCACACGCACGGCGTCTGATATCTCGGCATTCAGTGGGCCGGAGTTACCGATGCAGGTGGTGCAGCCATAACCCACCGTATAAAACCCGAGCGCCTCTAAGGGCGCGGTGAGGCCGGCGGCATCCAAATAGCGGGTGACCACGCGCGAACCGGGTGCTAAGGAGGTCTTGACCCACGGCTTTGTCTTCAGGCCGCGCGCCAGCGCATTGCGTGCCAGCAAGCCCGCGGCCACTAATACCGCGGGGTTCGATGTGTTGGTGCAACTGGTGATGGCGGCGATCACCACCGCATTGTCTTTTAAGGTGTAACCACCCACGGACACCACGGCCTGGCCAGTGCCTTTAGAGGCTTTCGCTTGGCGTTCGC
Source organism: uncultured Pseudomonadota bacterium (assembly GCA_903862885.1). GTDB lineage: Bacteria > Pseudomonadota > Gammaproteobacteria > Steroidobacterales > Steroidobacteraceae > CAIKZZ01. Next base: position 15,178 of record CAIOZU010000030.1, on the reverse strand, counting down.
GGGCAAAGGTCGCGACCGCCGTCTGGGAGACGGCCTTCGCTTGGGTCAAGGGCACGCGATCTTGTGGGCGCTTAGGACCGGCCACCGAGGGCACGACCGTGCCCAAATCAAGGGTTAACACGGCGCTGTACTGCGCTTCGGCCATGCCGTTGGTGCGCCACAGACCCTGCGCTTTGGCATAGGCCTCGACCAGCGCGATCTGCTCCTCGGGACGCGCGGTAAGGCGCAGATAGCGAATGGTTTCCTCATCGATCGGAAACACCGCGATGGTGCTACCAAACTCAGGGGACATATTGCTGATCGTCGCGCGATCGGCCAGCGGCAGCGCCGCTAAGCCATCGCCAAAGAACTCCACGAACTTATCGACCACGCCCGTTTTTCTAAGCAGTTCGGTAATGGTCAGTACCAAGTCAGTGGCGGTTGTGCCGGCTGGCAAGCTACCGATGAGTTTGACGCCAATCACGGCTGGAATCAGCATGGTCACCGGCTGACCGAGCATCGCCGCTTCCGCTTCAATGCCGCCCACGCCCCAACCGACCACACCGAGGCCATTGATCATGGTGGTGTGCGAGTCCGTGCCCACCACGGTATCTGGGTACGCCTCACGAACGCCCTCGCGTGTCTGACTGAACACCACGCGGCCTAAATGCTCTAGGTTGACCTGGTGGACGATGCCCGTGTTCGGTGGCACGACTTTGAAGTCTTTAAACGCGCTTTGTCCCCAGCGGAGAAAGGCATAGCGTTCCCCGTTTCGAGAAAAATCCACCGCGTTATTTTTAGCGAGTGAATCGCTGTGACCATAGTCATCGACTTGTACGGAATGATCGATCACCAGCTCAGCCGGTGCGAGGGGGTTCACTCGTTTGGCATTGCCGCCGAGTTTTACAATGGCCTCACGCATCGCAGCCAGATCGACCACACAGGGCACGCCGGTGAAGTCTTGCATGATCACGCGGGCAGGCGTGAAGGCGATTTCATAATGTGGGTTGGCTTTCGGATCCCAACCAAGCACGGCCTCAATGTCTGCTCGGGTGACGTTGATGCCATCCTCAAAGCGCAGCAAATTCTCCAGCAGAATTTTCAGTGAGTAGGGGAGTCGACTGAGATCGTGCCCTGCGATCGCCGGCAGGCGGCGGTAGCGGTAGGCGGTCTCGCCTACGGTTAATGTGGCTTGGGTTTTGAAGCTGTCGGTCATAGGGCCTCCCGTTTGAGGCGGCGATTATAACGTCACTGGTCGCCGGCGGGTGCCGTAATCACCGCCCCACCCAAGCAATGATCGCCGTGATAAAAAGCCGCATATTGGCCGGGCGCCACACCGCGCAGTGGATCATTGAGTAGAACCTGAGCGCCGCGCGCATCCCAGTGGACGGTGGCGCCCACCGGGCTTTGGCGGTGGCGGATCTGCAGGGCGCACTCAAAGGGACTGGCGGGGGGCACCGTGAGCCACAGGATCGCATCGGTCGAAAAGCCCTTAGCCAGTAAGCTCGGATGATCAGCACCTTGCACCACGCGCAAGACTTGGCGGGGCACGTCTTTGGCGACAACGTACCAGGCTTGGCCGTTGCCAGTGTGGGAGCCGCCGATCTTGAGCCCCTGACGCTGACCAATGGTGTGGAAGATCAGTCCATCGTGCCGACCGACCACCTTGCCGTCGAGGGTTTCGATGTCACCGGGCACCGCATTGAGATGACTCCCTAAGAATGCTTTAAAGGGGCGCTCGCCAATAAAGCAAATGCCGGTACTGTCTGGTCGGTCATACACCGGTAACCCGGCCTCGCGCGCTAAGCGTCGTACATCACTTTTTAGATAGTCGCCTAAGGGAAAGCGGGCGCGCGCCAGTGCCGCTTCCGGTACCCGCTGCAAGAAGTAGCTTTGGTCTTTATTCAGGTCACGTGCCCGATACAAGTGCGTGCCCATGGCATCGCTCACCCGTCGCGCGTAGTGACCGGTGGCAAGCGCCACCCCACCCAGTCGCTCAGCGTACTCGAGGCATACCCCGAACTTCACCTCACGGTTACACAGGATGTCGGGATTAGGGGTGCGACCGGCGGCGTATTCTTCCAGAAAGTTCTTAAATACCTGCGCGCGATACTGGGCGGCGAAACTGACTCGGTGAATGGGGATTTTTAAGGCCTCGGCCACGGCGAGGGCCGCTTGCCAGTCATCCGCGGCGGTGCAATAGCCCGCCTCGTCGTCATCCCAATTGGTCATGTGCAAAGCCTCGACCCGATGGCCGGCTTGTTGCAATAGGAGGGCCGCGACCGCGGAGTCGACGCCGCCGGAGAGGGCAATGATGAGGCGATCTGGCATGGCCAGATGATAACTCGGCTGGGGCCCGCTTAGCCTGCTAACAAGATCGAGCGGCGCTGGGTGCACTCGATCCAGCCGGTATCAAAATGTCGCAACATGGTCAGGGACACCATCGGGTTTCTAGGCTCGTACAGACCGTTCCAGCGATCGTGCAGCGGCTGCACCAAGGAGGAGTGGTCATCTGCGATCAGATAAGCGCCCGGGTACTCGCAGAAGGCGGCGGTTGCGTTTCGTATTTCGATGGAGCTGGTGAGTTTGCGCGCGACGTCAATGAAGGGATGGTTCTGGTAGGCCACCCGCTCAGGGGATAACAGCAGGACCCGTACGCGCGTGAAGCGAGGGCGCAGCACGAAGTGTTTCACGGCGCTAATGAACGCCGCTTGCCGATACAGCGGCGCTTCCAGATCGTGCGCCAATATGGTCAGCACCCGCTCCGCAGAACTGATGAGGCGGATCGTTGCACGACCACAGTCTTCTACCGTACTGAGCGTCTGCCGCGGGTGAACGGCCGGCGTGGCAACCACAGGGGAGGGAAATTCTGGCACCGGCGTCCTTGTAGCGATCGGAGCGACCAACGGGTCGATCACGCCTCGCTATGCTAGCCGTGCGGGCAGCCCGTCGCGGCTAACTGGATCACGCTTTAAGGACTTGAGCGCCGGGGGCCTTGGGGAACAAGCGATCAGGGGATCAAGGGGCGTCGGCCGCCAGCGCGGCGGCCAGTCCGGTGTAGGTCGCGGGGGTCAGTGCTTTTAGGCGCGCGCGCGCTTCTTCTGGTACCTCGAGGCTGTCGATCAACTCGTGTAGCCCTTCGGGTGTCACTCGGGTGCCGCGGGTGAGCGCTTTTAAGCGCTCATAGGCGTTAGCGACGCCGTAACGGCGCATCACGGTCTGGACCGCCTCGCCCAACACCTCCCAATTATCATTCAAGTCCGCTGCCATGCGCCCAAGGTCTGGCTCAATGCGCGCCAGTCCGCGCTCCAGCGACATATAGGCCAACAGGCTGTGCGCTAGTGCGACGCCCACGTTTCGAAGCACGGTGGAATCGGTCAGGTCGCGCTGCCAACGGGAGATAGGGAGTTTCTCAGCGAAGTGTCGCAACAGCGCATTGGCGATGCCTAAATTGCCTTCGGCATTTTCAAAGTCGATGGGGTTGATCTTATGCGGCATCGTTGAACTGCCGACTTCTCCGGCGATCAGTTTCTGCTTGAAGTAGCCTAAGGACACGTACCCCCAGTTGTCGCGGGCGAAGTCAATGAGGAGGGTATTGATGCGTGCGAGACCATCGCAGTACTCCGCAATCCAGTCGTGCGGCTCAATTTGAATCGTATAAGGGTTAGGGCTTAACCCTAAGCCACTCACAAAGCGCGCGCTCGCCGTGCGCCAATCGACGTCTGGGTAGGCGATCACATGGGCATTGAAATTACCCACCGCGCCATTCATCTTGCCTAAGGGCTCGATGGCTTGGAGTGCGCCGAGCGCGCGCGACAGGCGTGCACCGACATTGGCGAACTCTTTACCTAAGGTGGTGGGTGTGGCGACTTGACCATGCGTACGCGCCAGCATCGCAAGCCCTGCGTGCTGGTGCGCTTGTGTTCGCAGCCAATCCGCCAGACGGGTGAGGGCGGGGATGAGGATGGCATCACGCGCGGTTTTTAACATCAGCGCATAGGAGAGGTTATTGATGTCCTCAGACGTACAGCCAAAGTGTACAAACTCTAATTGGGGATCCGTGGCGCCGGCCTGCTTCAGTTGATCTCGCAGGTAGTACTCGATTGCCTTCACATCGTGATTAATTCTGATCTCATGCGCCTTGACGGCAGGGGCTTCATCAGCGTCGCCACGCACGGCGAGCGCGGCCGCCCGTGCGAGCACGGAGGCGGGGGTGTGTGCGAGTTCGGGGAGCCGTAGGTCGCCGGCTAAAAAGCGGAACCACTGTGCTTCTACGCTGACCCGGTAACGGATGAGCGCGGCTTCACTGGCGATCGCGCGCAAGGGCTCACAGGCGGCCGCATAGCGACCATCCACCGGTGACAGCGCAGACAAGCGGGTCGATAGATTCCCGAGTGGATCGGTCACGGTGGTGCCTCAGTGCGGTGTTAGAATAGTAAATCATAACGTATCGGTTTGAAGTGGATGTCCCAGAACGTCAATTGTCGGTTTTTGGTCGCTCCGATGGCTCCTGGGGGTGCTAGGACGCTGGCGTCACGCCCGTCCCCGGGTGAGGGTCCATGCTGACTGATAGCGACATTAAAGAGCGCCTACGACAGCGCCTCAGCGGATCCCAGCCGAGCCTGCCGGGTGAGGCCACGTTTGCCGGGTTACCGTTGGATTATTCCCCGGCGGTGCGCGCGCTGATTCCCACCGATCCGGTACGGGCGGCGGTGCTGGTGCCGGTGGTGGATAGGCCAGAAGGACTGACCGTTTTAATGACCGAACGGGCGTCGGGTTTGCGCCAACACGGCGGTCAGATCTCTTTTCCGGGCGGTCGCATCGAACCTGGCGACGCAGGTCCCCGCGAGGCCGCGCTGCGGGAGACTTTTGAGGAAATCGGGCTGCATGCGCGCGCGGTGGATGTGCTGGGGTTTTTGTCAGACTCGCTCATCGGTACCGGCTATTGCATCACGCCAGTGGTCGGCTTGGTGCGGCTGGATGCGCCATTGGTGTGTGACCCGCTGGAAGTCGCCAGTGTGTTTGAGATTCCCTTGGCGCGTATTTTAGATCCCACCCAGCACCATGTCAGGACGCGGCCACTGGCGGGTCATCAGATCGATTTTCACGAGTTTGAGTTCGACGGGCACCGCGTCTGGGGTGCGACGGCGGGTTTACTCATTAAGTTGTACCGCTTACTTATCGAGGTGTGACGCTGACATGAAGCGCTTATTGGAGGTCATGGCCCGTTTGCGTGATCCGCAGACGGGATGCCCCTGGGATAACCAGCAGACTTCTCAGAGTCTGGTGCCGTATACGATTGAAGAGGCCTACGAGGTGGTGGATGCGATCGAGCGCGGCCACCTTCCTGACTTGAAGGAGGAGTTAGGCGATCTGCTGTTGCAGGTGGTGTTTCACGCGCGCCTTGCGCAAGAGCAGGGGGCCTTTGATTTTGACGCGGTGGTCACGACCGTGGTTGAGAAAATGGTGCGTCGCCATCCGCACGTGTTTGCGGATGAGACGGCGACTGACTCGGCCTCTGTGTCGCGGCGCTGGGAGGAGATCAAGGCATCCGAGAAACAAGCCAGTGGCAGTGAATTGGCGGTGCGCGCTGGACGCTTGGATGGCATTCCGCTGCAACTGCCTGCCTTGGCACGAGCCGACAAAATCGGTGCGCGGGCGGCACGCATGGGCTTTGACTGGCCGGACTCTCGTGGGGCGCGCGCTAAAGTGGAGGAGGAGTTGAGCGAGTTGGATGAGGCGATCGCGCTCGGCGATGCACAGGCGGTGACCCATGAGTTGGGGGATGTACTGTTAGCCGTTAGCAATGTAGCGCGCCATCTGGGTGTGGACCCGGAGGGTGCGCTGCGGGCCGCCAACCGACGCTTTGAAAGTCGCTTCCGACAGGTAGAGGCCTGTGTGGATGCGGGATTACCGAGTGAGCTTGCGGATCTAGAGCGCTACTGGGCGGCAGCCAAAGCGCTTGAGAGAAATCCCTCTTGAGCACGCGCGGTCTCATTCGTCGCTAATGTCGCTCGAGACCCCCGCCGATCCGACGAGCGCGCGCGCGCGGCCAACGCTCCAGTATCCGCCTGAGTTGCCGATCGTTGCGCGCCGCGAAGAGATCGTGGCTGCGTTACAGGCCTCGCGGGTGCTGATTCTGTGTGGTGAGACGGGCTCTGGCAAAACCACTCAGTTACCCAAGTTGCTGCTAGAGGCGGGTGTGGTGCGCTCTGGGATGATTGGCCACACGCAGCCGAGACGCATCGCGGCGCGCTCAGTGGCGGCGCGATTGAGCGCGGAGCTGGCGGGGGCGCCGCCTCAGTATGTGGCGCACAAGGTACGATTTAACGACAGTTCATCACCTGATACCGTCATCAAGGTGATGACCGACGGCATCCTATTGGCGGAAGCGCGTGGTGATCCGCTGCTGTCGCGCTACGATGCGTTGATCATCGATGAGGCGCATGAACGCAGTCTCAACATTGATTTGTTGATGGGCTTCGTCCGCAAACTGCTGTCGCGTCGCGCGGATTTAACCGTGGTGATCACCTCCGCGACCATCGAGCCTGCGCGTTTTTCAGCCTACTTCCACGGCGCGCCAGTGATTGAAGTTTCGGGTCGAAGTTACCCGGTCGAGGTGCGCTATCGCCCGTTGGAGTCAGATGCGGATGATCGCTTTGATGTCGGACTCACTGAGGGCATTTTGCAGGCACTGACCGAGCTGCGTCACGAGCCGGGCGAGATCGGCCGTGGTGATGTGTTGGTGTTCTTGCCAGGCGAGCGCGACATTCGCGAGACGGCGGAGGCTATTGAGCAGCGATTTGGCAACGTCTTTACGGTATTGCCCTTGTACTCCCGACTGGCATGGAGCGAGCAAAGTCGGGTGTTTGATCGGCGCGGTCCGCAGCGGGTGGTACTCGCCACCAATGTCGCTGAGACCTCACTCACCGTCCCCGGTATCCGGTCAGTGATTGATTCGGGTCTTGCCCGACTGGCGCGCTACAGCGCGCGTTCTAAGCTATTGAGACTGCCGATTGAGCCTATCTCGCAAGCCAGTGCCTGGCAGCGGGCAGGGCGTTGTGGGCGCATGGGTGCTGGGGTGTGTATTCGGCTGTATGCCGAAGAGGAGTTCTTGCTACGCCCGGAATTCACAGCGCCCGAAGTGCGTCGCACCAACTTAGCCAGTGTCATTTTGCAGATGGAAACGCTTAAGCTCGGATCGCCGATCGATTTTCCATTCCTTGATCCGCCGGACACGCGACTGATTAACGATGGCTATCGGCTCTTGCAAGAGTTGCAAGCGGTCGATGAGTCATTGGTGATCACCTCCCTTGGACGCACGATCGCCCGCCTGCCGGTGGACCCGCGCATCGGGCGCATGCTGGTAGCGGCCCGTGCGGAGGGTTGTTTGCGGGAGCTGGCGAGCGTGGCGAGCGTGTTGTCGATTCAAGACCCTCGCGAGCGGCCCACCGATCGACAGGCCGCTGCCGATGCAGCACATGCGGAGGGCGCTGATCCCAGATCAGACTTCATGACGCTGTTGGGCTTACGCGCCCGCTACCAACAGGCGCGCGACACGCACAGCAAAAATGCATTGCGTCGCTGGTGTCAGCAGGCTTTCCTGTCGGCCGCACGCATGCGCGAGTGGGAGGAGTTGGAGTCTCAGCTGCATAGCCTGATCCGTGAGCTCGGCTGGGTACTGAATGAGCGTGCAGCCTCGCACGACGCCATCCACCGGGCACTGCTGACCGGTTTGCTCGGTCATCTGGGTGAGAAGACCGAGCGAGGAGATTTTTTAGGGGCGCGTGGGCGTCGTTTTGTCATCGCCCCGGGTACCGTTGTTCGCAAGAGCGCACCGCGTTGGTTGATGGCGGCGCAGTTGGTGGAGACGGAACGCGTGTATGCGCGCTTAGTTGCGGCGATCGATCCGGCGTGGGTCGAACCGCTAGCGACCCACTTGGTCAAGCGCGAGCACACCGAGCCCGAATGGGATGAGCAGCGAGGCGTGGTGAGCTGCCGAGAGTCGGTGACCCTGTATGGACTGGTGCTGGTCGCTGGGCGGCGAGTGAACTATGGTCAAGTGGCGCCGGTGGCAGCGCGCGAGATGTTTGTACGCGAAGCCTTAGTGCACCGGCGCAGTCGTTTGAAAGCTGCCTTTCTTGAGCACAATTTGGCCGTTAAGCGACAGCTGGAGTCCGATGAGGCGGCGCTACGGCGGCACGTCGTGTTGGTCGATGAGGTGACTGAGGCGGCCTGCTATTTGGCGATTATCCCGGAGGGGGTGCACTCGCTGGCGACTTTCGATCGCTGGCGGCGGGAGATCGAGCGGCGAGATCCCACGGCGCTTTACCAGACGCAGGCCGAGTTGCGTCGGCCAGATGCCCCGACGGTGACCGAGGCTCAGTATCCGAAGCAATTGGCGTTGGTGGGCAATCATTTGCCAGTGCGCTATGTGTTTGACCCGGACAGTGTGCGTGATGGGGCGACGGTACAGATTCCGGAGGCTTTAGTGCCGACCTTGCAGTCAGGCGAGATAGAGTGGGGCATTCCGGCGTGGTTACCGGAGAAGGTCACGGCGCTGATCCGCGGACTCCCAAAAGCCTTGCGGCGCCAATTGGTGCCCGCACCCGATGTCGCTCGTCAGTGTCTGCTTGAGTTAGAGGGCATGCGAGGCCTCGGTCTTTGCGCGGCACTCAGTCGCATTTTAAGCCGGCGCGGCGGGCAGGCGATATCGGAGGCAGTACTTGCTTCAGTGAGCTTGGCGCCATGGCTGCAACTCAACCTTCGGGTATTGGATGCAGAGGGTGCCGTCGTCTTCGAGGGACGCGACGTGTCGACGCTGCAGCGGTGGTATCGGCGTAAAGCGGATGGCGGTGTACGGGTATCGGCGAAAGATGATCCTTGGACGCGTACGGATATCAGGCAGTTTGACTGTGCGATCCTTCCGCACACCGTGCGGGTGGAGCGGCAGGGCGTGCAGTTGGATTTGCATCCAATGATGCAGGATGAGCGCACGCACGTGTCGCTGTCCTTGCAGGCCGATCGCGCACGCGCGGAGGCCGTCAGTCGTTTAGGCATGACTCGTCTTCTGGTGATCCAACTAGAGCCGACGGTTCGTCAGGCACAGAAACTCATCGCAGCGCGTCGATCCTTACTGTTATTACACCAATCCGTCGGCGCGGCTCGCGAACTCATCGAGGACATTGCCTTCCGGGCGGTGGAGCGGGAGAGCCTAGGCGATTCTCCAGAGATTCCCCGGGATGCGGAGACCTTTCGGCAAGCCGCTGAGCGCGCACGTCCCGTGTTGGTGACGGCGGCTGAGCATTTGAGTGACGTCATTGAGAAGGTGCTTGGCGAGCACCATGCGCTGAAAGCCGAGATCGCGCGCTTGCCGAATGGCGTGCCGAGTGCGTGGGCGGCCGATGTCACTGCTCAGTCACAGGCCCTGGTGTACGCAGGCTTTGTACGGGCAACACCCGATCCTTGGCTCGACTCGCTGCCCCGATATCTGAAGGCGCTGCGACGTCGGGTAGAAAAGCTGAGCGACACGCGCGCCACGACGATCGCTTCGCACACCGTGTTCATCGAGTGCCGGCAACGGTTGACGCGGCTGGCGGCACGTGAATGGCCGCAGGGCACCCTGCCCGCTGACCTCGCTGAGCTGAGGTGGTGGCTGGAGGAGTGGGGTGTACAGCTGTTTGCACAGGATTTAAAAACCCGGGTGCCGGTGTCCGAGAAACGGGTGCGGATGAGTTTGCAAGTCTTAGAGGCGCGGGCGCCGCGGTTGTAAAAACCCACCATGACCGCCCAGTCGGCTCATCCGCCCCTGCCCGTGAGGCCCTTTGAATGTTAAAGTGCGCATCATGAGCACTGAAAATCGCCTGAAAGACTGGACACCGACCTCGTGGCAGCAAAAGACCACGCTACAGCAACCCACCTACCGGGATCCGGCAGCGCTTGAGCGTTCGGTGCTTGAGTTGTCGCGCCTCCCACCGATCGTCGTGTCGTGGGAAGTGGATGCCTTGCATCGCCACTTAGCGAAGGCGCAACAGGGTGAGTCTTTTATTTTGCAAGGCGGCAATTGCGCGGAATCCTTTGATGACTGCACGTCAGAGCGCGTGGTGGAACAGCTTAAGATTTTGCTGCAGATGAGTTTGGTTCTGGCGCATGGCTTGAAAAAACGCATTATCCGCGTGGGTCGTATCGCCGGACAGTATGCCAAGCCACGCTCCGCCGATATGGAGACCAAAGACGGCGTGACCTTACCGAGTTATCGTGGCGATATCGTCAATCGAGCGCCATTTGATGCGGCCGCTCGTGAGCCGGATCCAAGTCTTTTGCTACGCGGCTATGAGCGCGCGGCGTTGACGCTTAATTTTGTGCGCTCATTAGTCGAGGGCGGATTCACGGATCTGCATCATCCTGAGTATTGGGATTTAGATTTCATGCGCCACTCGCCGAAGTACGAGGAGTATAAGCGCATCGCGTCGTCGGTCGGTGACGCCCTGACGTTCTTTGAATCCATCACGGGTCGCACCGTTGCGGATGCGGAGCAGACGAATTTCTACGCGAGTCACGAAGGCTTGCATCTGCACTATGAGCAGGCACAGACTCGATTCATCGCGCGCACTCAGCGTTGGTATAACCTGTCGACGCATATGCCTTGGATTGGTGTGCGCACCGCGGCGCTTGAGCATGGCCACGTCGAGTATTTTAGGGGAATTGCCAATCCCATTGCGGTCAAGGTCGGTCCGAGCGCGGATGCGGCTTATCTCGCAGAGCTTACGCGCATTTTGAATCCAGAGCGCATTCCGGGTCGGCTCACCCTGCTGCATCGACTCGGCGCCAAGGATATCGAATCGAAATTGCCACCCATGATTGAGGCGGTGCGCGCCTCGGGTGCGGAAGTGCTTTGGATCTGTGATCCGATGCACGGCAACACGGAGTCGACCGCGACGGGTGTGAAGACTCGTCGTTTTGAAAATATTTTAAGTGAGATCGAATCGGCGTTTAAAGTGCACGCCGAAATGGGCTCCCATCTGGGCGGTGTCCACTTGGAGCTGACCGGCGATAACGTCACTGAATGCACGGGTGGTGCGCGCGGCTTATCGGATCATGATTTGGCGCGGGCCTATCGCTCAACGGTCGATCCGCGCCTTAACTACGAGCAGGCGCTCGAGGTCGCGATGCGGATCGGGCGCTTGTCTGGCGCCCGCTCGTTGCCAACAGACTCGCCTTAAATTCTGCCGCCTCGCTAGGGGAGATCTCGCGAACCTCGCCCGGGGCTAAGCCCGCCAGATGGAAAGGTCCGATTTGTGCCCGGATCAGCCGCAGCGTCGGGTATCCGACGGCGGCGGTCATGCGACGCACCTGCCGGTTGCGGCCCTCCCGCAGGGTGAGTTCGATCCACGTGGTGGGGATATGAGCGCGCACTCGGATCGGCGGATTCCGTGGCCACAACCCCTCAGGTGCCTCGAGGCGGCGCGCGCCGGCCGCTCGGGTCAGTCCATCCGGCAATGCCACGCCCCGTCGTAAGGTCTCTAGCGCCCCCTCTGGGGGGATGCCCTCGACTTCGGCCCAATAGACCTTTTCAAGGGCGTGCCGGGGATCGGTCACTAAGGCCTGTAAGGGGCCATCATCCGTGAGTAACAGCAGGCCCTCGCTGTCAAAATCCAGCCGGCCCGCCGGGTAAACCCCGGGGATTTTGATGAAATCGGCCAAGGTGGCGCGCGCGTCGCTTTTTGAGAAGCGGGTCATCACCTGAAAAGGCTTGTTCAATAGCAGCAGTGGCATGGGGCCATTGTCGAACAGTTATCGGTGGAGCGATAGCCTAGGTGCTTGCGAAGCGCGGGCGCCGGCCCGAACATGGGCCATGGCCGTTCCCGACACCCCTGTTGCTGACACGCCGACCGACTCGTCGGTCGCCGTGGCCCCCGTGTCTGTCCCTTTTGACGGCAAAGCCTTCGTCGCTTCATTGCCGAATCGGCCGGGCGTCTATCGCATGTTAGATGCGAGTGGCACGATCCTCTACGTCGGCAAGGCACGCAACTTGAAGTCGCGTGTGGCGAGTTACTTTCGATCAGATCTCAGTGATCCTAAGACGCAAGCGCTGGTGCCGCAGATTGTCTCTATGGAGATTACCGTCACGCATTCCGATATTGAGGCGTTGCTGCTGGAGTTCAATCTGATCAAGCGGCACTTGCCGCGCTATAACGTGCTGCTCAAGGACAACCGCACGTTTCCGTATTTATACTTGAGTTCAAAAGATGCATTTCCGCGTTTGAGTTTTTATCGTGGGACACGAAAGTTACCGGGACGGTATTTTGGTCCTTATCCGAACTCCACTGCGGTGCGCGAGACTTTGGTGCAATTGCAGAAACTATTTCAGTTACGTTCCTGTGAGGACAGTTACTTCGCGAATCGCACTCGACCGTGTCTTCAGTATCAGATCAAGCGGTGCTCTGCACCCTGTGTTGGCTTAACCACCGAGGCCGCGTACGCACAAGAGGTGGGTGCGGTGGTGCGCGTACTGGAAGGTCGTAACGATGAAGTCGCCCATGAATTAGCTGAGCGCATGGATCAAGCCGCCTTAGTACTCGCCTATGAGAAGGCCGCGGTGCTGCGCGACCAGTTGGCAGCGTTAAAAGAAATTCAGGCCAGGCAAGTCGTCAGCGGTGCCGCGTCACTGGAGTGCGATGTGGTGGCCGCGGTCAGCGGACCCGGGCTCTGCGCGATTGCGGTGATGCTGATTCGCGGGGGTCTGAATTTGGGTACGACCACGTATTTTGCGCGCGCGCCCGCCGCGTCTTTGCTCGAAGTGGAGGAGGCCTTTTTAGCGCAGCACTACCTGACCCACCCAGCGCCCCGTGAGATCGTGATCGGCCAGCCGGTCACGGACCCGGAGGTGCTCTCGCAGGCGCTGTCTGACTATGCGGGGCATCGGGTGACGATCCACGTGGGGGCACGCGGGCTGAAAGCGAGTTGGGTCAGCCTTACCCGCGACAATGCCGATCAGTCCCTCAAGATGCGTCTGGCGGTGAATGTTGGGGTGAACGAGCAGCTGGAGGAGTTGGGTGAGGCCTTAGGGATGGCGTCACCCCCTGTGCGCCTAGAGTGTTTTGACATCAGTCACACAGGCGGGGAGGCGACCGTGGCCTCGTGTGTGGTGTTTGGGCCGGAAGGGCCGATTAAGAGCGATTACCGGCGTTTTAACCTCGACGGAATCACCCCAGGGGACGACTATGCTGCCATGCGACTGGCGCTGACCCGGCGCTACCAGCGGGTCAAAGCGGGTGAAGCGAAGTGCCCGGATGTGCTCCTGATTGATGGCGGTGCGGGCCAGTTGGCGGAGGCGGTGGCGGTGCTCGCGTCCTTGGGTGTTGAGGTGCCGCGGGTGGTGGGTGTTGCTAAGGGTGCGGATCGTCGGGTCGGGCAGGAGCGACTCTTTTTGCCTGACGAGGAGCAACCGCTGTGCCTAGCGCCCGAGTCGCGCGCTCTACACGTGATCCAGCGGGTGCGGGATGAGGCGCACCGCTTTGCCGTCGCCGGGCATCGCGCGCGGCGGGCCAAAACCCGCCAGAGCTCGGTCCTAGAGGGGATTCCGGGGTTGGGGGCGGCCCGGCGCCGTGAACTATTAAAGCAATTTGGCGGACTTCAAGGAATACTGGGGGCCGGGGTCGCTGATTTGGTGCAGGTCAAGGGCATCGGTCAGGGACTTGCTGTGGCGATCTATGAACACTTGCACCCAGGTGGCTGACTCGTGACCACGCCGTATACCCTTCCTAATATGCTCACTGCCGTGCGCATCGCGCTGATCCCAGTGATCGTCGGTTTGTTTTACCTGCCGTATGGCTTTGGTGACGTCGCGGCTGGACTGTTGTTTATGGTCGCCGGCATCACCGATTCGCTTGATGGGTACGTGGCACGACGCACCGGTCAAGTGTCGCCCTTAGGGGAATTCTTAGATCCGGTTGCCGATAAGTTAATCGTCGCCACGGCATTGGTGTTAATCGTTAGTCGCAACCCCACCTGGTACGTGACCTTAACCGCGGCGGTCATTATTGGTCGGGAGATCGCCATCTCGGCATTACGTGAATGGATGGCAGAGATCGGTGCGCGGCGCAAAGTGGCCGTGTCGGCAGTGGGTAAGTTTAAAACGGTGGCGCAGATTGTCGGCTTGACCATGATGCTGTACTACCAAGATTTGTTCGGTTTACCTATTTATTGGATGGGGCTCGTGCTCACGGTGTTGGCCGCTACCTTGACTCTTTGGTCCATGTTGGGGTACTTGAGAGCGGCTTGGCCGGATTTAATGGGAAAAACCCCGCAAAATCGTGGTTAAGCGCGCTAAAATCTTGACACCACGGATAAGACCTATAGACTTTCGGGTTCGTCGCGAGCGGGAGTAGCTCAGTTGGTAGAGCGCAACCTTGCCAAGGTTGAGGTCGCGAGTTCGAGCCTCGTCTCCCGCTCCAGTTGGATTGATGATGGACGGCCGGCGTCGTGGCGGAGTGGTCACGCAGCGGACTGCAAATCCGTGTACGCCAGTTCGATTCTGGCCGACGCCTCCACACGCTGAAAAAAGAGTGTCGCCGACGCGATCCACTTTGCCAGTCAATTCAGGCCGTCTAATCGGTCGCGATCCCGACGTGGCTAAGACATTGGACGATGGCGCGACGGCTTTCAATCAAATTAGGTTATCAGACGGCTATCCTCATTCCTGACAACGAATCGTGGCTGCCTCCTTTGCCATCCTGCGCCTGTCGTCCTGCACAGAGAACGGCCACACGAAGCGGCGACTCGACAGATATAATGGGGTCTGGTCGCTCGTTCGTTTTATGGATTATCAGCGCGCGACCCGGGATGCGGAGCACTCTGGCATCTTTGCTGGACTTTAAGACGGCGAAAGTGCGCTTCGTGGGTGTCGGTTAAATAGTCTCTAAGTTACTATATGACGAATGTTAAGCGAACGATCTTGCAGTGGATGGCAAGAACTGGTGTGACGTTAACAATTATTGGCTGTTGCGGCTTGGTTTTAGGTTTGGGCAATTATTTTAATTTAGATGTTTTTGCATACGTGACCGACCTGCTTTAACTGGTCCAGCTCTGATGTCTGTTACGCAGCGATCTGAGTCTCGCTTATTTTCTTCAACGTCGTCAAACGCACCACCGTCGTCTCAGGTGCGGGTGGCCTATAGCCCAGTGCGCTATGCGGCCT
>CAIOZU010000029.1 GCA_903862885.1 uncultured Pseudomonadota bacterium | reverse complement strand
ATCACGTAAAGGTGGCCGTTCTTAGCGCCCAGTGCGACGCGTGCGCGGCCCGTCCTGTCGCGGAACAGCACCGGCGCGGCGGCGAGGTCCCAGTCATGCGAATCATTGGGGGTGACTTGATACCACCACTTCAGAGTGCCTGTCTTCGCGTCCAGAACCACCATTGAGTTTGTGAAGAGGTTGTTGCCGGGTCGGCGATCGGGCAGGTAATCCGGTCCTGGATTGCCAACGGAGAGGAACAGCTCACCGCTTTGCTCATCGAGTGCGTACGAGCTCCAAGTGCCGCCACCGCCATGTAAAGCGGAGGCAGGGTTGCGCCAGCTGTTGGCACCTACTTCTGAGCCCATGGGGATCGTGTTGAAGTGCCACGATTCTTTGCCAGTCAGGGTGTCAAAGGCCATGATCCGGCCACGGATGCCGAAGTCGCTGCCGGCAAGCCCGACGTAGACGCGACCCTGCCAAGCGATCGGGGCTGCGCTCACATACTCGCCGTGCGCCGGGTCGCCCGCCTGCGTGATCCAAAGCACCGCACCGGACTTTGCGTCGAGCGCAAGCAGGTGCCCATCGGGTGTCCCGCGGAACAGGCGTCCGTCCGCATAACCTGCGCCCCGATTAACGATCCAGACTTCCTTGGCGGTGGGTTGGTACACATGCCGCCAACGAACGGCGCAACTGGTGGGGTCGAGTGCAACAGTGGTGTGGGCCGTGGTCACGTACAGCAGACCGTCAACCACCAGTGGGCCGCTCTGAAATGGTCCGTCGTCGCCCAGTCGGAGCGAGCAGGCGACGGTCAGTCTTGTGACGTTAGCGGGCGTGATCTCGGTGAGCGGAGAGAACCGTTGCCCGTCATAGTGTTGGTTGTAGAGAGGCCATGGCACATCGGTCTGAGTGGCGGGGCGTGCCGCCAATGCGTCGCTTTCGAGGCCGGCGAGTGTCATTAAGACAAGCAGTAAGGTCACGCACCGGATGGCAATCGCAGAGGGCTGATATGGCATGGAGGCTCCGGCTGGGTGTACGGGGGCGTAGGGGTTGACGGGGGGCGAGGGGCAGATCGCGCTGGTGTTTTCTAGTGCCCATTGTGGCTTGCCCTCTGCTCGTTCGTCTAGCCGGCTGCTCATCCGCTACGGCATTATCTTGGTATTTTTTTCCAAAGCATTGTCATCGTATGCCGTCGAGTGGCGGATGGCTGTGCGGCGGTCCCACCAACACAGACTCCCTCGATCTATTTTTTTGCGTGAGGTCGTTGTTCGGTGTCTTCTTGGTCGTCTACGTCAGAGCAACGTGAGCGATCGAATGATTTGGCGGAAATGGCCGCGCCATCGTCATCAGAATCCGAACTTGGAGCCTGCGCCAAGCAGGGTTGCGACGCCCAGCACTGCAAAGATGCCCGACGCCATCGAGTGAACCAGCTTCATGGGGATCTTTGATGCCAACTTGTCACCGACGAAGACAGCAGGTACGTCTGCGATCAACATGCCAAGCGTAGTGCCGATCACAACCATTAAAGGTGACGCGTAGTGGGCGGCCAGCGCGACGGTCGCGATCTGCGTCTTGTCGCCCATCTCAGCCAAGAAAAAGGTGATCAGCGTGGCCCCGAAAACGCCGAAGCGCGTGGCGACCTGCGTCTCTTTTTCCTCAATTTTGTCGGGGATCATCGTCCAGATCGCCATGCCAATGAAGGACGCGCCGAGCACCCAACGCAGAATCGCGGGGCTGACCGAGCTAGTGATCCAAGTACCGAGCGCACCGGCCAAGCCGTGGTTCGCGATCGTTGCCGTCAGAATGCCCAAGGTGATAGGCACAGGCTTTTTGAAGCGTGCCGCTAGGATGAAAGCGAGAAGCTGGGTCTTATCGCCGATCTCGGCTAAGGCGACCACGCCCATTGAAACGAACAGGGATTCCATTAAAGCTCCAGAAGCGGCAATCAGACAGATGTTTGGCGACAGCGCTGGTTAGGTTGGTTGTGCAGTGGTCAAAGGTCTTACCATAGACGCGCACCGACTCGCCCACCAAAGTCGGGGAGATCGAATAGGTCCCACGATTCGAGGCTATGCTCGATGTCTTAAACGATTTTGGCTATCAAGCACCAAGTGAGAAGACGACTACGATAAAGCGATCGACGAGAGGGACATCAGCATGTCACCCGAGTCGGTATAACTGTTGGTTACCTGTATTGGGTATATCAGCCCGATTAAACATGATGGGGTTGCCCCAGGGCCAAGACAATACGCCGAATACTGAACCTGACCCTCAGTCGCGGGGCTTTTGCCAAGCAGCTAACAGCTTAAAGAAGTACCCAATGGCCAGTTTTTATGTTTCACTGCAGGGAGTCAGCAATGATCTCGACAAAAGTGCTGCGTTAAAACCAGAACGAATATAGGTCGCGCTGGCGCCGTTATATCCTTAAGACAGCGAGCCAAAGCATGAGCTTTCCATCTCGTTGAATTCGTTCTGTAATCGAATCGAATCGAATCCAATTGAATTAAAGAATAAAGGCCTTATATATGCGTAACTTACAGCTTAGCCGGCTCTCATTGAAGCTAGCAGTAGCTCTAGCGACTATGGGCGCTGCGTTTCTGGCGGTAAGCGCGGCAAATGCCGCTACCTCCAATGCAACGACCTTAGACGAAATCGTCATCACAGCGCAAAAACGCGCAGAAACGCTGCAGGATATACCGATTAGCGTCTACGCCATCAGCGGCGCAGATATTGAAGCGCAAGGCATTACCAGCGTGCAAGGACTCGCCAACTCGGTCGCGGGTGTGACTATTGGGTCGGCCAATCCCGGGAATATGTACCTTAATATTCGCGGTACGGCGGATCTATCGAGCAATTACCAAGGATCCTCGGTCAACGGCTTTTACATCGATGAAGTGGCGATGTCCTACGTGCCGGGCTATATGCCTGATGTGGGCGTCTTTGATCTTGAGCGTGTTGAAGTGCTGCGTGGCCCGCAGGGTACGCTGTTTGGAGACGGCTCTTTGGGCGGAACGTTACGCGTTATCACTAAGAAACCAGATAGCACCAGTTTTTTTGGGCGGTACAAGGTTGACTTTGAGTCTGTAGAAGGCGGCGGAGCGGGCTTTGGCGTGCAGAGCAGCATTAATCTGCCAATTCAAAAGGACGTCTTAGCGGCGTCCCTGTCAGTGAGTTACCGCAATCCGCCGGGTTGGATTGATGTTCCTGACTTGCATAAGAACAATACCAACGATGCGAAACTCGGCGATTATCGATTGGCTGTGCGGTATACGCCAACTGCAGCCCTGACGGTGGATGCATCCTACCTTTATAGTCGCAGTACCTTTTATGACTTCTTGGCGACCTCGCCCGGTGTGCTCAATCCCGCAGGCGTAGGTCCCGTCGGCGGCCTCTCGCCGTCTGCGGCTACCGTAAAAGTCGCCGCCTTAACTGTCAGTTACGATGCGGGCTTTGCAACCTTCGTCTCTGCTTCGGCAGCCACTGATGCTGTCAATGAGGCAACCCGCGACGTCTCGTCCGCGCTACAGGTGGTGTTTCCGCCTGAATTAGTGCCTGGTGCAAGCGCCTCAGCCTTGGTTAACGCGCAGAGCCAGGCGCTGAGTCAGGAGTTTCGCTTAGTATCCAATGGTCACAATAACCTCGACTGGACAGTCGGAACCTACGCCTTGCATGAAAAACGGGATATTGAAGACGGCTATACATTCAACCTTCCGGTGATTCCATACGTAGATGAACCGCTGGAACATACTAAACAAACAGGAACGTCTTGGGCTGCGTTTGCTGATGCTAACTACCGACTGACTGAGCATATCTCAGCGCAAATCGGTGACCGGTTTTTCTCCGATAAAAAAGACTTCTCGCTGACCCAAATCCGCGGTTCGATACTCCCGCTTGGCTTTGCACCAGCTGGAACGGTCCAAACTGGTAGCGAATCGGCGAAGACTAGCTCCCCTAAATTAGGCCTGACTTACAAAATCAGTAACGACACGCTGGTTTTTGTTAAGTACGCAAAAGGCTTTCGCAGCGGCGGATCAAACACGGTACCCGTGTCCCTGTACCCTTATGCGTCTAGCCAATACGGACCTGAATCCTTGTATTCCTATGAGATCGGCCTGAAGTCGAAGTTAAGCGATAATTGGTACCTCAACAGCTCTGTCTATCACAACAAGTGGAGCGGCTTGCAGTTGCCGTTTCGCACCACTGACAATCGTTACACTTACACCACAAATGCAGGTACCGCTTCAGCCAATGGTGCTGAACTAGAAACTGGTGGGCATGTCGGGGAGCATGTAAATTTAAGCATCGCGTATGCTTATATTGATTCAAAGATTGACCGTAATGTTTATGACGGTCTTGATAATCTCATCGCACGAGCCGATAACGCGATACCGTTCACCTCTAAAAATAAACTTACGCTGAGCAGCACCTACACGCAAGCCATCACCGATACATTAAAGAGTGTTAGCGAAGTGCGGTATCGCTGGGCGACGTCAACCTACTCGGAACCAGGTAATCAGGCGCTGTACGAAAATGGTTCGACCAGCCAGCTCTTCGTCGCTACCGGCATGTCGGGTTCATGGGGCACCGTACGCCTGTATGTGGACAATGCGCTCAACCGTACAGACTCAAGTGCCAAAATTCCGCCGCCTGGGCCTAATCTTTATGTTCTAACCAGTTATTTGCGTCCACGAACTTTCGGTATTGAGTTCAGCGACAACTGGTAGTACTTTAAACCTCGCCTAATTAAGCGTTAGGCGAGGTTCTTGCTGCGATAATTGCTCGCTCCGAATTTAGTCTAAATTCAAAGGAATGGCTACGTCCCATTTCACTCCAGTGGCGCAGCAATGATTGTCATGTCTTTTTCTCAGCGATACCGCGATGCCAGCAAGTGGTTTCTCATGCTGGTTATCGTCATTGTTACGATCGCCGCAAGTATCAATAGACAATTGGTCGGGCTGATCGCGCAATCTGTCAAACTAGAGTTTGGGTTCAGCGATGCGCAGCTGGGTAGTTTAGTCAGTATCGCCGGCGTTATGCCGATGCTGTTGTATCCATTACTTGGGCACATGGCTGACACGCTTGATCGCCACAAGCTCATGATTGGCAGTATTGTCTTTTATTCGCTGGCAACCGCCGTGTATGCCTCAGCAACCACTTATGTCGTGCTAGCACTTGGATTTGGGATTCTGGCCTCCTCAGAAAGTGCATTAAATCCCTTGTTCCAGTCCCTCATTGCGGGCCGATACAAGGGCCCAGATAGAGTTAATGCGAATCTGGTTAATTTTGCCGCCGGCGGCCTGACGACAGGCCTAGGCAGCTATTTAGCGGGCCTAATGCTGCTTTGGGCTGGGCACCATTTAATTCAGATTACTCCAATATGGCATAGCGCAACCGAGTGGCGTGTCGCTTTGGGCATGGCTGCTCTGGTTGGCGTCCCCCTCGCACTAACCCCGTTGCTGCTTGGCAAAGATACTCGCAAGAAAAAAGAGAACTTGGTCAGCCATCTCAATGAGGTGAAGGAATATTGGAATCAGCACTGGAAACTGATGGTGTCGGTCAACGTTGCTCTATCGTTTTATATTATTGGTGCTGGCGCAATATTGGGTTGGATACCAATTTATGTCATCCGACATTTTGGCCTCGCCCCAGCAGAGCTTGGTATGCGCATAGGTCTCGTGATCGGTATCGCTGATATAGCGGGCATTGCCGTTGGTTTTCTTGTGATAAAGAAACTCTACGCGCGCTTAGGGCCTCTTGCGCCGCGCTACATATTCCAACTCGCGCTTTGCACGATCGTGCTTTTGAATATAGGCCAGTTGTTTGCTACGAGTGCGTGGGGTGTTCTCATCATCTGTGCGACGCAGAACTTCGTAGCGACATTTGGAACGGCAAGCTCCAATAATATGGCCCAAGATATATCACCACCTAATCTACGCGGCAAGCTGATTGGTATTAACGGATTGATGGTCGCACTGATGACGATGCCTGGACCAATCTTGGTAGGAATGCTCTCTGATCACATAACAGGTGCTCCGCAGGGGCTCCTTTGGGCGATCGTTTTAGTATCTAGCCCGTGCTTCTTAATAAGTGTTCTTTTATACACGCTCACGAATCGCGCTTTCGTAAATACCGTCAATGCAGTGGCTCTGGCTGAAGCTGCTCAGCCCTAGCAGATTTTTTTAAGAGCAGGTGCTGCTGTCGGGCTCGAGGAGCGAGCCCAATCGGAGCGTTGTATTTCGCATGAGTCATGCTCAGTGCGTGGGCCGTACACGCAGCGGTTACCGGCGGGCGTTTAGTTCGTCATTTCTTTATGAGCCCGTCCGGTTGGCGGGACCAAATCCACCCGGGGGCTTGCCGTGGTGGGTAAGGTCATGACACCGACACGTCGTGGCAGGCTGGGCAAAGCTTTTTTGCGCCCCCGATCAAAAAGGCGCTCAGCGGCTAGGCGTGCCTTGAGTCCCTCAAAGGGCCGCCTAAACACACCTTCGCGGGCCTGCTCGATATGCTCAGACACTAGCTGAACTGCTCTGCGATGCTCGTACAGGCCGACTCGTCCTCGTATGGGTGCCTAGAGGCCATCTTTCGGCGTTACGCGCACGCGCAGGTGGGCACTACGGAACATGGTGTAGCGACTTGGGGAGCGGAGTCTTTACGTATGAATGACCAGTGCCCTTGGCTGCCTTTGGTGGTCGCTTGGATTTTGGGCTGATTGTTGATAGTCATGCGGCGGGTGCTGTAGTGGGCTGCAAGTTCACGCTGGCCATCAGTTACAAGCTTAAGCGCGCGGCTCTAGGGATTATGTTAGGGTCTTTTTTAGGTCTCGTGGAAGGTGCTTGTCGATGCCTTCGTTGCACGTGCGCATGCGGTGTGCCGTGGCTGAGATCGCAGCGACTATCGTCTATGCGGAAGCCGAGCGGCAGGTCAGATCTAGTAGAGCTAGGTCCTCTGAGGTCGACCGTTGAGTACAAGCTCGTTTCGGTGGTGAGCTATACCCAGCGACATGCAATTGCATGTCGCTGGGATATTTCACTCAACTAAAGGTCAGCTCAGAACTTATAATCGAATCCCACGCCCACAACGCGTGGCTGCGCGATCCAAAAATCACCTTGCTGTGGCTGGTTCAAGATGTTGATCAGTTCAAGTCCGCCCTGGATGGCGCGTTTGTTGGCAAGGTTTGTGCCGTACAGCTTCAAGGTCAGCGGACCCTGAGTCAGGCTGGCATTTAAGTTTGCAAGTGCATAGGAGGGCGCTTCGACGGCAGGCGCCGCCTTACCGAGCTGTTCTACACCGGTCAGCCACATTTTATCCACCCAACGGATACCACCACCCACATGTGCGGTCCAATTTTTCAGGGCCGCCCACGTGTAGTCTACGGTCAGCGAAGAGCTGAACTTTGGCACCCCTGGTAGCTGATAGCCCGTGAGGAAGAAAGCGCCCGGTTCCGTACTCGTCAGCTCTGACTGCGTGTAGGCAGCATTCCACCCAAGCGTGAGTCCGTCTATCGGTGAGTAGGCCGCAGCAAGCTCAACGCCCTTCGGGGTTGCCGTGCCGCCATTGGTGAGAATGGTACTTCCACCAGTCGTTGAGTTGAGCTGGATGTCCTTCCAGTCAATGTAAAACACGGTCAGATTAACAAGCGCACGGTGCTCAAGAAACTCAGACTTTACGCCGACTTCGTAGCTGGTGAGCGTGTCAGAGTTCACGCGCGATGGAATCTCGGTGGGCAAAAAAACTGTGTTCAGTCCGCCTGGCCGGTAGCCGGTTGCAATGCGTGCATATAGCATTGCGTCCGTCGTGATGTGGTAACGTGAGGACAACGACCACGTCGAGACACTTTCACTGGTGGAAGGGGATGAGCCGCCGGTGCCACTCACTTCTTGTTTGTTGTTCGCAAAACGCAGACCTGCGCCAACGTCGAACTTCTCAGAGACATGCCACGTGGTGTCGCCAAACGCTGCATATTCCTTATAGCTCGAGTCTTGGGTCTGGCCCGGGTACGGTGCGCCTAGGAAGGTGTAGTCAGCTAAGTACAAACTCAGCGGGCTGCCGACCAAGTTCACCTTCTCATCTGTATAGAACGCCCCAATCATCCAGTCCAGCGTCTTGCCGTGTTGGGATGCCACGCGAATTTCCTGAGTGAATTTCTTCACCTGAACATTCGTATCGCCACTCAACAGCGCGCCAGGTGGGACTGGTAGAAAGCCGACGCCCGCGATGGCGGTGGTGTCATCTACTGTGGTGCTCGTGCGCTGGTTGGAGTAGCCGCTGGCAGCGGTGAGCTCAAATGCGCCCGGCTTCCAGTTGATGGTTGCATTGTACACTTCGAGGTGCTCGTTAAAGGCTTGTGGGAAGCCATGTGTTTGCTTTAAGTCGCCGACTGGATTTGAGACGGTGCCAAAACTCCCGCCGTCAGTGGTGGGTGTGGCGGTAAAGCCCGTATATGACACGGCACTGCCGTCGTCAGCGCGGTTGTGATAGATCACAGCACCGAGTTCCACAGACAAGTCAGCAGTAGGTTGCGACAAGAGTGCAAATCGTCCGCCTTGCTGGCGTTGCGCGTTAGCATCCTTCTTATGGGAGTACACGTTGTCAATAAAGCCTGGCAGGGATTTATCGTACAAGCTGATGCGCATGCCAAGCACGTCTTGTACAAGCGCTATGTTGGCTGCACCGCGCAAGCTGTAGCTTGGGTTGCCGGCGCCATCAACCGCGCCCATGTCCGCACCAACTTCGCCATCAGAATGGGCGAGGCTTGGGTTTTTGAGAACGTACTTGATCAAACCCCCCATGGAGCCTGCTCCATACAGCGTACCTTGTGGTCCACGTAGCACTTCAAGACGATCAAGGTCGTATGGCAAGAGATCCAGAATCTGATTTGCAGGGCTGCCATAGCGCGAACTCGATCCGAGTGGAACTTCATCGAGGTAGGTGCCCACGGAGGCGGCATCGCTGACCGACGCGACACCACGCAGATTGACTGAGGCAAGTCCCGCCTTGCCGCCGTTACCGACGTTAAGTCCGGGGATATAGGACGCGTAATCGGTCAGTTGCTCCTGATGACGATCAAGCAGCATCTGGCCCGTCTGCACGCTGACTGATGCGGCGACATCTTGTATGTTCTCGGCGCGCTTGTTGGCAGTGACAACAACGTCTTCAAGAGCTGTCGTTGCGCCGACGCTCTTCGCTGCCGTAGCGTCCGTTGCGAGTGCCGCGGCGCTCATTAAAATTCCGGCGATCGTGCTAGCGAGGCAAAAGCGCGGGATCGCGCGGGGGGTCGAGTAAGTCATGTAGAAGTTCCTAATCCAAATCAAGTAATAAGCCGTAATGTGCCGACCGCTCTGGTGGCGTGTAGCGATATTGCAATGAGTGCATGTCTCCAAGACCTCACCCTAACCGTCATGCGCGCCGTATGGGTGCGGATTGTGGACACATCACAGATTTAGATGCCGCACTGCAAGACATCACGTGCGCTGTACTATTAGTATGCGAAATATATGTGAATTTTTTTATGAAACCGTCCTTGGTGGGTGGGGTGTTGCGGATTGTCGGCCGAATGTTAACGAACGACCCTATGAGCGGCGGGGTAGGTATGCTGTAAATTTCGGTGGTGATTGAGTTCAGGTTAGGGGAGCGCAACGCAAGTTACCACCGGCGCCGTACTCCCGAGTGTCGGGTGCATCCAAACCACTAGACGCGGACTTCTAAGCGATGTCCGCGACGAGCTGATTACTTCGCGCCCTTCGTGGTGATCCAGACTTGCGCAGGCGGCTTCACTCCAGCTTTTGTCATTGAAGCACGGAGCTCTGGCGATGCCATAAACGCTTTGGCTTCCTCGAGTGAGTGAAAATCTTGGATTATCGTGACGTCATTGGGGTTCTCAGCAGACACATAGACATCTTTAAAAAAGACGCCCATTTTCTTCTGTAAAGGGGCGACGCTGTTGTAGACCTTGCGCCACGCCGCATAGTCGGCCACTTCGTGCCGCACAAGCAGCCGTACATCATCTGCATAGGCCGCGGCAGCGCCGCCCAGCGCCAATGCACAAAACACAAAAGTGTTCAATAAAGCTTGGATACGCATCGTGTAGTCCTTGTAAATACAGTTAGAAATGGCAGATCACAAACTTATAATAAAAAAAAAGTAAATCCATTACGCACTGGTGCGCTTTACAACTCAGCACGGCCACGGAGCTTGGCTTCGTGCGCGGCAACTAAACGCTGGGCCTTTCTCAATGAACGCTTAAGCAGTGCGCGCTTGATCAAAAAGCCAAGGATTGGTGTGATGGGTGTCAGTAGCAACGCGAGTACGAATATCCAAAAGAACCCTAGCTTCGTTTTTCGTCCAAGAAAGGCGGTCAGGAAAGCGGTGCCAATATAAGCAATGAGAAGTGGCATAGGGCCTCAGAAAATGTTTGGACAAAGCTCGACGAGTCCGCACCTAAGTGTACGGCAATGCGATCGCAAGGGTTCCCCCTTGCGATC
Source organism: uncultured Pseudomonadota bacterium (assembly GCA_903862885.1). Lineage (GTDB taxonomy): Bacteria > Pseudomonadota > Gammaproteobacteria > Steroidobacterales > Steroidobacteraceae > CAIKZZ01. Next base: position 3,876 of record CAIOZU010000029.1, on the reverse strand, counting down.
GCTGCATTGCATCAGAAATAGCCTAAGTGGCGTAAGTCAGTTGTAAACGCCGTCATCCGCTCAGTCGATGACCAATCGGCACCGCGTATATCCCCGGCCCGAAATTGCAGGTACATCATGTTGATGAGTTGCAACCTGTACAGCTCGTCTAAATTCGACGGCGCGGTGCCGCCATCCGCTTCGAGTTGCTTCTTCACTTGAGGAATGAAGTCTTTCCATGCGCCACCCCGATAGTCATTCAAAACGGGCAGTGCGCGTTCGATTTGCTCTTTGTCTGAGGTTATTTTTCGCGGTGTGATCAGGATCAGCACCACGTTTGTGGTGGTCTGATCCGAGCTCGTGCGGAACAAGTACTGTAAGGCCGGAATGTCTTGTAGCACTGGCACTCCATCGGACCCGGAACTGACTGTCTTTTCATTTAAGCCCGTCAAGATGAGCGTCTGACCAAACTTAAGAGCCACATTTGCAGAAACTGAATTTTTTGACAGATTCAGTAAGGCGCCGCTACTCGCGTTTTTGTCTAAGGTCGCGATGAACGAGCGACTGGCTTTCACGGCGAGCAGCAAGTTGTCTGAATCGATAAACGTCGGTGTCAGCGATAAGCTCACCCCAGATGACTTGTCCATGAACGAACTGATACCACCACCCGCTCCGCCGGGCAGCGCAAAAGTGACCGTATTACCTGCAAAGGTGTTCGATGGCTGACGGTCCATGACCACGAGCGAGGGACGGGCCAACACAACGGATCGATTCGCGAGAGAATTCGCGATATTAAGTGAGTACGTGATTCCAGCAGCAGGTGTCCCATAGCTGTTTTGACGAGTGATCGCGACACTGTCCGTGGCCACATTGCCCGAAGTGTCTGTCGCCGCGCCGGTGGTCGTGGTCGCGACCTTGAGTACTTGTGTGCTCTGATTTAATACGAACGTTAGCCCATCAAAAAGATTAATGCCGAGATTCGTACTAGCGGTTTCTGCGGAGCGCACCAGTGCGACGTCCATGAGCGCCATCATGGGTGTACCACGGCCCTTACACGGCACTGGTAAGGCAGGTAGATTGGTGGTGTCGTCAGCTCCACCCCCTCCACCACCGCCACCTCCCGGAGGTGGGCCGCCGGGGCCACCAGGGCCGCCTGGGGGTGGTCCACCGGCGCCGCTCGGTGGCGGGCCACCCGCTGGCTTCGCGCACTCAGTCCAGTTGGCGAGGGCGGGTTCAAGCGCGCTCGCATTGGCGTCTTGGGGAGCCGCGACTGGTGCATTTTGTGGTGCACTGATGGGCACCGCCACCGTGCCAGTGGAGACTTGTAATCCGCCAGACGGGCCGGCACCGACGAGGCCCATTGCAGGGTCAGAGGCGGAGTAAGACGCATGCCACACGCGCCATTGCTCAACCCGACCACTGAGCGACCCAGGATCACTCGCGCTCGAGTCCGGCAAGCCAAGATCAGATAGTAACGCGTGTGCGTGTGTGTCATCGCCATTCGCGGCATAAATGATGGCAGCGGCGCGTAGCGCCGCTGGCTTGTCAGTGGCGCTCAGTAAATTGCTGGCGCGGTCAATAGCCACCTTGGCAAGCGCCACGTCATGATCGTAATAGGCGGCAGCTGCCACCCCCATGAACGCATCTCCGCTGGTCGCGTCAATTTGTGCTGCACGTTGAAACGCAGCGACAGCACGTTGGTAATGCCGTGACTCGAATTCCACCCGGCCCAATTGCAGTGCTGCCTTAAAGAACGCTGGATTCGAAGACAGCGCGAGCTCATAGCCTGTAACCGCGAGTTCATAGCTCGCTGAGTTACCACGTAGGTACTGCAAATGATAGGTCAGCGCGTTTAGGAAGTTTAAGTTCGCATTGTCGGGCTCGAACTTAAGCCCCGCATTAAACAGTCGCGATGCATCAGCGAGTTGGTTTTTGTCTAGTTTTTTAAGACCCTCATTGATGAGAGTCTGTGTCAATCGCGTGTCATCGGCTGCAGCGATTTGTTGACTCTTGACGCTGGCACAGCCAACCACCAACACGCTGCTCAGTGTCAGTAGTAGCGCCACTAAGCCGGAATACTTCCTTTTCATAAACATGCCCTATGTGTTGGTAACGTCAAATCAGGATTCGTGGGTTACAGCGTTACCATACTACGTGGTTCCGCGGCAGGCTGGCGTACCCTTAAGCAGAATGCCGAAATTAAATAGGCCGGCGATGCCACTACGGCGATTGCGACCACTAATCCGCGCGGAGAATTGTGGAACGAGTCGGAGATAAAGCCGACCAACCACGCTCCAGGCGCCGTCATCACCGAGCTAAATATTGCATAAAACGCAGAAATACGCCCGCGTGTCATGGCGCTGCTTAGGGTTTGCAGTAAGTGACCCACATGTGCTGCGGCGGCGAACTGTAGGGTTAATTGCAGGCAAAAAAGCAGGTAAAACTGCTGCGCAGTCGTTGCAAACGCATAGCCTGCGCAGGGCAGTGCGGCGCCTATGGACATCCATCGGAAAATAACGGTAGAGACGTTCGTGCCATGCTTTTTGCCAATAATCAGTGTCAGCAGACCGGAGAGGCAAAAGCCGCCAACGGCGGCGCCCGTGACCGCTACAGCTAAGTGTTCACCCACCTCGGCAGGGGTCACAGCAAAGGTTCTGCTGATAGCGGTAGGAATCCACATGCCGGCGACAACACCGCCCAATGAAAACAAGGTCATGGTCGTGAAAAAAAAGCGCAGGTTAGGCCATTGCTCTCGCACGAATGCCAGTAATTCACGTTTCTCGTGGGGCTCGACATGGTCTTGGTGCCCGCGAGTGACAGTACCGATCGACAGACAAGCGACGGCCAGTGGAACCCCGCACACTGCCGCGAAGAAACAGGCAACGCGCCAGTCACTCGCGCCTTTGAGGATCGTCGGCAAGTTGACGGCGTGGTGTGCAAGAGTGATCAGCAAGCCTGCGATCGCGAAGGTTAAACCGTAGCAGACGCCTATAAAACCGCTGTAGACCACATTGACCAATGCGCGTCGTCCGGGACTGATCAAATCGGGGATCAGAGAGTTGACGACGGGGTTAAGCCCCGTCTCAGCGGTGATGAGCACCGTAACGGCAACCATGACGACCGCATAGGATTGCGCCAGCGCAAAACAGGCCATCGACCCGGCGCAGGCTGTGATGCAGCATGCAGCCACCCAATGCCGAGGTGCTCGATCACTCAGCCAGCCCACCATAAATACGAACAAACCGCTGATCAGTGTCGGCGCAGAGCCAATTAAGAATCCCGCACTCGCATCGCTCAAGTGCAATTCTGTCTTGAGCGGTTGCAACACTAATAACAACATCTGGCGAAAGGAAATGGTCGCGACCATCGTTAATCCCATTACCGCCAGCGCGTACCAAGCCCGGCCGCTATCATGGTGCGGCGTTTTATGGGCCGAGGGCGCCTCTGCCGAACCGTGTGTGACAGTGTCCTTGGTCATTCGCGGAATGACTCGAGGCTCACCTGAGAGGCGAGTGAAGGCATGCCCGCGTGTGAGTACGCCCGAGGAAGGGTCGGCGGAAACGTCAGGCGCAGGTGGAACATAAAACCTTTAAAAACAGTCGGCCGGCCGTTGTGGCACATTGGTCACGCGCAGTGATTTGGCTTAATTTAATCGATAGGCTTAGCTCGAAACGCGTAACTAACTGATTATATTATTATTTCAGTGCGATCTACGATCTATTATCGTGCACGAATCAACATGATAAGCATGCTAATGGACTGCATCATACACAATTTATTCTGCACTACATACACAATTTATTCTGCACTACATACACAATTTATTCTGCACTACATACACAATTTATTCTGCACTACATACACAATTTATTCTGCACTACATACACAATTTATTCT
>CAIOZU010000028.1 GCA_903862885.1 uncultured Pseudomonadota bacterium | reverse complement strand
GGCTCTCTAAAAAATCAAAACCAATCTTCGCCTTGTAGTGCCCGTAGCTCTCAAGACTCGATAACGGTATACCAATCTTCGCCGCAATCTCCGTAATCGGCTTTAATGTCGCTTTCTGCGCAATCTCAATATCTGAAGGCATCGCTTTCCCCTAAGTGAATCGGCTTAACCGGTAAAATAAAAAACAAACAGCCGCGCTTGACTGCACGACCACTAGAAATGTGTTTTCAATTCCTCACCAAACTCCATGATGTCGCCAACAATGCCGTACTTAGCGACACTGAAAATTGACGCTCCTGGATCGGCATTTACGGCCACGATAGTGCTCACATGCTTCATGCCCGCCAGATGCTGAATGGCACCTGAGATACCCATCGCGATATACAATTTGCAGGCACTGGCGGTCTTGCCTGACTGACCCACTTGTCGGCTCTTCGGTAACCATCCCGAATCCGCAATAGGTCGTGAGCAACCCAGTGTGGCACCCATGGCATCGGCAAGCTCTCGAAATTGGGGTATCCGCGCCTCTTCACCAATGCCGCGACCAATGGACATAATGAACTCAGCCGCGGTCATGTCGACATCATCCGCCTGCGACATCTCCACGTACTCCCCCGGTCGGACGTGCACACTCGCACCCGGCACCGGCAGTGCCGTCACCGTGGGGTTGCTACTGCCTTCAGCGGGCTTATAAACGGCGGCGCGCACCGTAAGCAACACCACCGCCTTAGCCGGGAAGTCCAATTCAACATTCACTTTTTGTCCGTAACCACCTCGAGTGGCCACCCAGCTACCTTGATCGAACTCAATTTTGAACACGTCGGTAGCGAAACCATAACCGCCCTGCGCCGCGAGCACCGCCGCATAACCAAAGGCGTCGACACTGTGCGGAATCAGAACCAGTGAGGGCGAGCGCGCAGCAATCACTGCCGACACGGCCGCCGCCTGGGTATCAGGATCGAAATCGCCCGTCCCAGCAGCGACGGTGATAATTTCATCAACACCCGCCACTTTAAGGGCATTTACAAAGACATCCGGCGCCGGCCCCACCAACGCGACCGTCAGCGGGCCACCGCCTGAGGCTTTCAGAGACTCGGCCCCTGCGATCAACTCTAAAGAGACCGGCCGAAGCTCGCCGCGCCGATGCTCTGCAATCACCAGAATGCCACTCATGCTGAGGCTCCCTTGAACTCTTTAATGATCGCCGCGAGCTTTGCGGCTTGCTCGGCAAGACTGCCTTCAATCATCTCGGCGCGACCCTTCTCCGGTATGTACATACGACGCACTCTAGACGCCGAGCCCGCCTCACCCACATCTGTCGCACTCAAACCTAAATCAGACAGACCGACCTGCTCAATCGGCTTAGCTGCTGCCTGCTTAATGGTTCGCAAAGACGCATATCGCGGTGTATTAATCCCTAACTGAATAGACAGTACAGCCGGCAAGTCAATGCTCATCATCTGAAGCACACCGCCCTCTAGCTCACGCCTAATCACCGCCTGAGTGGCACCCGGGCTGAACTCAAACTGATTCACCACCGCCGCGTGTGGCCAGTTCAACAGCCCGGCGAGCGCAATGCCGGTGGAGGCAAAGGAATGATCCGATGACTGCACACCAGCAAACACCAGATCTGGGTTCTGCTGCTGCACGGCCGCGGCCAGCACTCGAGCAATCGCTTGCGAGTCAGAACCTTCCATCGCTTCATCCCAAATACGAATCGCCCGATCAGCACCCTTGGCCAAACATTTACGTAGCGACTCATCGGCTTCTTCAGGACCAACGGTCACCACCACCACCTCGACCTCACCCCCCGCCTCTTTGATTTTGACGGCCTCTTCCAATGAAAAGTCATCCCACTCATTCAGATCACGAAGGAAAAAGTCCGCGTCGACGTCTCTGCCGTCCGCGCGGATCTCAAAGTCCTCATCTAAGGCGGTCACTTGTTTGACTGCCACCAAAATTTTCGTAGCCATCTGCTCTCAACCCTCAACGTTAATTCTATAAGCGCCGCGTGACCTTAACCGTCAGCCAATTCTTCGACCGGTGCCTCAAGCGCAACCGGTGAAGCCACCGCCTCACGCACTAATTCAATCAGCTCACGCACTACAAACTGACCCTCATTACCGGTGGTTTTCACCGCATCCTCGAACATGGTCAGATCTTTAGGACAACTCACCACATAGACTTCAAGGCCCTCAATAACGGCTGCCTCTCGAATTCTATTCTGTGCTGGCTTTTCAACACCGACCGGATCCGGGATCCAGATACGACCGCCACCGGCACCGCAGCAAAACGAATTATCGCGGCAGCGCTTCATATCAATGAGCTCACAGCCAATGAGCTTTAGAATCTCGCGCGGCGCGTCATAGCCTTTATTAAACCGCCCCAAATGGCAGGGGTCGTGGAAGGTCACTCGATAACCCAATGGCTTAGTGACGGTGAGACGTCCACTGACAAGTAGTTCACGCAGCAACGTCGTGTAGTGCTGGATCTCAAAATGACCACCGAAGTCACCGTACTCATTACGGATGGTGTTAAAGCTATGCGGGTCGGTGGTGACAATCGTGTTGAACTGCGCGTTCTTCATCGCTTCAATATTGGCGGTCGCCAATAAATCATACAGCCCTTCTTCACCGACGCGCCTGACATCATTGCCTGCGTTCTGCTCTGAGTCGTACAACAGACCGAAGTCCACCTTCGCTTCCTGCAAAAGGCCTGCAAAGGTCTGCGACACTTTTTGGTTACGTGGATCAAAAGAGGCGTAATCTCCGACAAACCACAGATAATCAACCGCCTCTTTGCGCGCATCTTTAATCGGCGTTGCCAACGCCTTGGTCCACGACCCACGCTTGCGTTTGGATTCTCCAAACGAGTTGCCTGTCTTAGCGATGGTCTGCAGCGTCTTGGTTAACAGCGGATCCATGTCCCCTGCCTCCACCAGCTTGCGTCGCATCTGTACAATAATCGGGATGTGCTCAACCGCCACGGGACAGATCTCCACACAGGCCATGCAAGTCCGACATGACCAGAGTGTCTCCATAGAGACTTGGCCGGGGCTCTTGCCATGTATATCGAGCTCGGCCTGATCCGGTAGGGTGCCTGAGGCGAGTGTTTTGTTAGCGAACTCGCGCAGGGACAAGATGACATCGCGGGGCGATAAGGGCGCGCCGGTCGCATTGGCAGGACAGGCCTCATGGCAGCGGCCGCACTTGGTGCACGCATCTAAGTGAAGCAACTGCTTCCAGTTCAAGTCGGTGATGTAGCTAAAGCCTGCACTTTCCTGTGCGTCTGGTACTCGCGGCAGGCGCTGCGCCGCTAAGGGGTCGCGAAGCATCAAGGAGGCACTCGCCGTAAAGATGTGTTTGATCTTGGTGAACGGAATGAGTGCAATAAAGGCCAAAGCGATGAGGCCATGGAACCACCACAGCCCCGATCGAATCATGCCCGCTGCCTCAGCACTTAAGCCGATCGCGCGCATCCCGATGGCAAAGGCGGCGCCTACCGGTGACCACCAGCGATAGTCCCACACTTCCGGGCGGCCTTGCAGCCACACGAGACGCACCGCCTCCAAGATAAAACCGGTGACGGCGATAATCACCAAGGACCACAAAAATGCCCAGTCTTCGCGTTGATAGCCTGACCGATCATAGTCAGGATCAGTCGGCGTGCGATCGGGACGTACGTAACTGAGCTTCGGTGGCTTAAGCCAGCCGCGCCGCCACATCATAAACGCCAGGCCGCCACCCAACATGAGACCGGCCACATCGAGCACGAGTGAAAACCACAAATAAAAATCGCCGTACCAAAAGCGCATGCCGGTCAGCGGTTTTAGGACATCGTATTCCACCGTGATAGTGGAAGTGCCGATAAAAAGCAGAGCGAAGCCAAAGAAAATCAGCCCGTGCGCACCCCCCGCCGCATGATCGCGACGCACTAAGGTGCGATGAGTGAGAAGTGCCGCGGTCATTTGCTTAAAGCGACTGATGAACGTGCCGACAGCGGCGTAAGCCGAACCATAGCGGTACTTACGAATCTGAATCCATGTGCCCCAGCAAAAGATACCGATCGCACCATAACCAATCGCATAGAAGACGGTCACCGCGATAGGGTGAAAATCCTCGAACAGCGTACGGGTAATGCTCTGGGGGTCTATCATGGTGCTCTAGGCTATCTCTTATAAGCAGTCGGCCGGCAGATGTCTGCCGGCCGACCTTCGATCACTCAACTCGGTCTAAAAACCTCAGACCTTGTATTCCAACGCAGCACTCGTGCCTGCCACATGGGCCACACCCCACTTGGCCACCTCACGCTTGTAAGGCAAAGGCAACTGAGGATTCGCTTCCTCAATCTCACGAGCCAAACGATGACCTGAGAAAGTGGCATCGGCAATGAGACGCGGCGCTTCTGCATCACCGATCAGATACACCGCCTTTACTCCATTTTTTTCCCACTCACCTGTCTTGGCATGCAACTCACGGTGCAAGCTATCGTGTGAGTGGCGGCCCGTGACCAGAATGAGTGAATCAAATTCAATCCAATGGTGCGACTGATTCTCATCACGTGGTGGTTTACCTGGGCCCCGGTAGGTGCGCTTCGAGCCATCACCCCAAATGTTGTAAGCCTGCATACGGCCCGGCTCAATTTTTGAGCAAAACTCATGCTCCAACACATTGACATGTAGTTCATGCAAGCGACGCATCATATTGGGATATTCAAGCGTGAAGTGCATATAGTTCGCCAGGTGCACGCCTGTCACCAGGGTCACCTCATGTCCTGCAGCCGCCAATTTCTCGGCGATGCTCGGGGCCATGAAATAGGTATCGGCGTTAACAATCACCACGCGCTTACCAATTTTCTTTTTGCCCAGAATGACCTGCTCCGGGGTGAGCTGGTCGTCACGCGACGCATCGGCTCCCGGGATAGGATCATGCGATAGACAGTTAGTCCCATCTGTATTCCAGGAAGAACCGGTGGCAATCACGATGCGATCGGCGCCATATGCCAACGCATCCGTCGCGGTCATCGGTTTTTGACCCAGAGCCACTTGGCACTCTTTATTTTTCTTAGCGAGCTTCGTGATCTGCGTTTCGCGATAGTCACGGTGATAACCCCACTCACCCAAACCCGGCAGCAGCGCCAGTTCGTTGATGTGGCCACCGATCTTGGCAGCGGTATCGTACAGGTGCACGGTATAACCCCGCTCCATCAAGACGCGCGAGCACTCGCCACCGGATGGGCCTGCACCAATCACCAACACAGAGTCTTGTGAACCCTTCTTCTTAAACTTCTCAGGGTGCCAGCCGCGACGGAATTCCTCACCCGCCGTGGCATTTTGCGTGCAAATCATCGGCGGTCCGCCGATTTCCCAACGCGAGATACACACGTTGCAACCGATGCAAACGCGGATATCGTCGTAGCGACCTTCCTCAATTTTCTTAGGCAAGAACGGATCGGCAATCGAAGGACGAGCGGCACCAATGATATCCGCATAACCCTTAGTCACGATCTCAACCATTTTTTCAGGATCGGTAAATCGACCGACACCCAGCACAGGCTTTTTAACGACTTGCTTAATGAACTTGGTCCATGGCACTTGATGGCCCTGCAGGTAGAAGCGCGAAGGGCCCGCGTCCTCACCCCACTCGGCGATATCACCCACATCAATGTCCCAGACATCAACTAAGGGATCAGCCAGCTTGGCAAATTTCACGCCATCTACCTCGGCTTCAATGCCGCTGGTGCCATACAGTGAATCGACCGCGAAGCGCGTGGCAATCGCGCAGTCTTTACCGACCGCTCTGCCGACTTGTTCCAGCGTCTCCAACCAAAAACGGGCCCGATTCTCTAAAGAACCGCCGTAATGATCGGTGCGTTTGTTATAGAACGGCGACAGAAACTGCAAAGGCAAGTAGGAGTGCGCGCCATAGACATACACGATGTCAAAGCCAGCATCCCGCGCCCGCAGCGCCGCTTCCACGTAATAGCCCTGAACCTGCTTGATGTCATTCAGATCCATCTCTTTACAGTAGGTCATCGTCTCAAACTCAGACGCGTACTGACTAGGACCTCGAGGAGTGGAGCGTGACTCCATATTGGGTGAGTGCGCACCGCCGTACCACAGTTCCACACCCGCCAACGCGCCGTACCGATGCACCTCGTCACACATGGCGCGCAAGTTGTGGACATCGCCGTCATCCCATAAGCGGGCGGACAGACGATGGGTGTCGTCCGACTCCGGATGGATCGAGCAATATTCGGTATTGATGCCAGCCCAGCCGCCCTCGGCCTTCACCGAACGGTGAGCCGCTTGGAAGCCCGGACGATCAGACCCAGCACCGATGCAGTGCGGCACCTGATAGAAACGATTACGCAATGTTTTAGGACCGATCTGAATCGGTTCAAACAGGATGTCGTGCTTGGGATCCCGTGCCATACATTTACCCCTATCTATAATGCAAACCAATATGACCAAAACTACCCTGTCCGGGCCGCCTATTCTCGCACCGTAGTGAAAGGCACGATAGCAGCCGGCAGATCCTCATCATTCGTCGCAAAAAATCAGACTAATTCCTTTTTAAACAATTAGTTATATGTATTCTGACGCTATAGGCAATTGCACTTTAAGCTGGCTGGTTAAGGCCGCTAAAGCCTCCGCTGGCTTCCCCTGCTGCGCCGCTTCAGCGAAGCGAATAAAACTCTTCTCGTGCTCTACCATCGCCAACAAGGCGTCGCGATCTTCTGGGGGGGCCTGATCGGCAAAGCCCTGGTAGCGATCGACGTAGACTCGGATCTCCTCGATGAAGACCCTTAAGAAGTCAGGCCAGCTCAGCGCGCCCAAACGCGCCGCATGGCCATAGCCTTCTTGGCGCCAGGTCTCGCTCTCAACGATACTCAAGCCGCGCCGCATCAACAGCGGGCGCAACATCGCTTTCGCCTCGGTCTCCATCTGAAGCATCGCCGCAAAGTAGGGCTGGTGCTTCGATGCTGCCGCCGCCAGCAGGCCTGAGAACATCGACTCGCCGAGCACTTCGCCCTGATAAACCGACATCACTGCATCGAGATAGGCGTCAGCCACCGCGTCTCTCCTAGAAGCCGTTTCGGCCAGGCACCCACGAAGTGCCAGCCAGTGGAATACCTGCCATCGCGGCCGCCTCAATGGTCACCGCCACTAAATCCTCACGTTCTAGATGGTGCACATCCTGTTTTCCGCAGGCACGCGCAATCATGGTGAGCTCCATATTTAGCGTCTTCAGATAATTGCGCACACGCTGCGCACCCACCAACGGTTCTAAGCGCTGCTCCAAGATTGCATCCTGTGTGGTCACACCGACTGGGCACTTGCCTGTCTGACAGTGATGACAGAAGCCGGGCGCCGTACCAATCTTGTGATAGTCAGCCAAAGCCGACAGATGTGCGCCTTTTTGCACATAACTCTCAGCGTTGCAGCCCAAGGCAATCAAGATGCCTTGACCAATCGCCACCGCATCCGCACCCATCGCCAATGCTTTGGCGACATCCGCCCCTGAACGAATACCGCCCGAGACGATCAACTGCACCTGATCTTTCATATTCAGGTCTTCTAGCGCATCGACCGCTTGGCGCACCGCCGCCAAGGTCGGAATACCGACATGCTCAATGAACGCCACTTGAGTGGCCGCCGTACCGCCTTGCATGCCATCGACCACCACCACATCCGCACCCGAATGCACGGCGAGCTTCACATCATGAAATACACGCGTGGCACCGACTTTTACATAGATGGGCTTTTCCCAGTCTGTAATTTCTCGTAGTTCTTTAATCTTGATTGCCAAATCGTCAGGTCCAGTCCAGTCTGGATGTCGACAGGCAGATCGTTGGTCAACACCGGCTGGGAGGGTACGCATCTTGGCGACCCGTGGGCTCACTTTCTGGCCCAGCAGCATGCCACCACCCCCTGGCTTGGCGCCTTGACCAATCACGATCTCAATAGCATCTGCGCGACGCACGTCATCCGGATTAAAACCGTAACGTGAAGGCAAGCATTGATACACCAGAGTCTTTGATGACTGCCGTTCCTCTGCGGTCATACCGCCATCACCGGTGGTGGTGGAGGTGCCCATCTCTGTGGCGGCCCGTCCCAACGCTTCCTTCACATTCGCCGATAAAGCGCCGAAGCTCATGCCCGCCACGGTGATTGGTATCTCAAGCTCAATCGGTTTTTTCGCAAAGCGTGTGCCTAAAATCGTCTTGGAGGAGCACTTCTCGCGATAACCCTCTAAGGCATAGCGAGACAAAGAAGCGCCTAAAAACAACAAGTCATCAAAGTGCGGCAAGTGTCGCTTCGCGCCTAAACCTCGGATCTCATAGAGACCCGTCGCAGCGGCACGCTGAATATAGTTGATCACTTGCGAGTTAAAGCCAGCGCTTTCTTCGCGGCTTAATGAGCCCTGTGGAGGGCTGCTATCGGGTGTCGATTTCGTTGACATAAAATCCTCTTTAAGACGCAAAACCACACTCAATAGGTTTGGTTTGAGTCCGCATTCCAGTGATAGAGCGTCTTCGCTGAAGCAATTCGCTTAAACTCGGAAGCGGCGTGCGCCAAGCCGGCATCGGCGAGCAATTGCTTCACGGTGGCAAGGTCGGCAGCACTCATCGGCTCTAAGCGCGCATCAGCACCGAGCGACTTCACTTCGCCGCGCACATAGATCACGGCCTCATAGAGCGAATCACCCAAACCATCTCCCGCATCACCGCACACCACCATCGTGCCAGCCTGGGCCATAAAGGCGGAGAAACTACCGACGTCACCACCGACCACGATGGTGCCGCCCTTCAGGGAAATACCGCAGCGAAGGCCCGCATCCCCATGGATTACCAGCAGCCCGCCGTGTGCCGATGCACCCGCACCGCCACTCGCGAAGCCTTTGACTTCCACCCGCCCCGACATCATATTCTCAGCACAACCCGGTCCCGCGTTGCCATGCACCACGACGGTTGCTTCCTGATTCATACCCGCCGCGTAATAGCCCGCGTGCCCCTTAATGTCGACTTGAACCGGCGCGTTCAAACCCACCGCGATGCTGTGCGCACCATCCGGATTTTCAACCGCAACCGTCTTGATACTCGTTAAGTCACCGTGTAAGAACTGATTCAGCTCTCGCAGCGGCTGTACGGCGAGATCAAAGACCACCGCGCCTTGGGTCGCTTTCACTGCACTGACCATGAATACACCTCGGACGGCTTTGGCTCAAAAATATTGGCGTGCTTAACGCCTGGCAGATGCGCCAGCGAATGAAACTCAGAGGCAATAGCCACATAATCATCCGTCTCAGCCACTACCGCAGGCTTACACGCAAAGGGATCTCGGACTAACGCCAACTTGTCCTCAGTGCCCATTAAAAAGGTGAAGAAGCCATCAAAATCTTCGAAGGCATGTTCCAGGGCCGTTTCCAACGACTCACCCTGATCCAAGCGCCAATGCAGGTAGCGGCAGGCGCCTTCAGTGTCACAATCGCTCTCAAACTGAATGCCTTTTTTCTCAAGCATGCGACGAATGCTATTGGGATTGGCCAATGAGCCGTTGTGCACTAAACACCAGTCTTCACCCGCTGTATAAGGATGCGCATTCGCTGGAGTGACCGCCGACTCCGTGGCCATCCGGGTGTGTCCCACCAAATGCGTGCCGGAAAAATTCTGGAAGGCATAGCGCGCGGCCACTTCGCTCGGCAGACCTACGTCTTTATAAAGATCAATGGAACGCCCCACGCTCAATACATGCACTGTGGGGTGATGCCGGGCGACCCAACGTCGAATGTCATCAGGTTTTGCCTTTGAGGTCACGATGCAGTGATTGGCTTTCACCTCAAACTGCGCATCCCCAAAAAATTCAAGTAATGCACCCTCCACGTGGCGCCAGTTAAAGCCTGCATCACCGCAGTACAAACTGATCTTACGACGGCTATCAATGACCGGCTCACCAAACACAGCCATTCCGGACGAGTCCGGGCCACGCTCGGTCATACCAATCAGCATCGGCACCATCAACTCGCCCAAGCGAGGCCGCATGGCTTTGTTCTTCAACAAGAGACCTACAATTCCACACATAGCGGTCTCCTAAAACATCTCAATGTAGCGCTTGGTTTCCCAATCGCCGACGTGACGGGAATACTCAATCCATTCCATGCGTTTAACGCGAATGAATTCAGCGGCGAGCGCTTGACCAAGGCCTTCTTTGACGACCTCATCTTTCTCAAGGGCATCTAGTGCCTCGTTGAGTGACTGCGGCAACAAGCCAATGCCGCGCTTATGGATCTCTTCCAAGGTGAGATCATATAAATTCACGTTCAGCGGATCACCGGGATTGATTTTGTTATCAATACCATCCATACCCGCTGCGGCAATCGCCGCGGTCGCAAGGTAAGGATTCATCGCGCCATCCGGAAGCCGAAATTCAATGCGACCACCGGGTACACGAACACAAGCAGTGCGGTTATTATCACCATAGGCGATAAAAGCTGGCGCCCAAGTCGCTCCTGATAAGGATCGGCCCACCACCAGACGCTTGTAAGAGTTCACGGTCGGCGCACAGATGGCAGTCAGCGCACGCGCATGCTTTAAAAGCCCACCCATGAACCAGTAGCCTAGCTGGCTCAGCTTCATGCCTTTTTTATCTGTCTTGTCGTAGAACGCATTCGGCTGCTTGGCAGTACCTAAAGAAATATGGAAGTGCGCGCCATTGCCCGCTCGATTTGCAAAAGGCTTCGGCATGAACGTGGCGACGGCGCCGTGTGCATGTGCGATTTCACTCGCCCCCATCTTGAAAAAAGTAAAGTGATCAGCTGATTTCATGGCGTCGGTGTAGGTGTAATTGACCTCAAACTGACCATTCGCATCCTCATGGTCGATCTGATACACATCGATGCCCACCGCGCGCATGTGGCGCGACATGTCGTCAAGAATCGCACCACCGCGTGACAGGCCTTTGTAGTCATAGCAGGGCTTATCGAGCTGGTCGGTCGGATCAATGGGGCTTAAAGCACCATTCGCATCACGCTTTAAGAGCATGAACTCGGGCTCAATACCCGTGAACATCGTATAGCCGCGCTTAGTCAACTTATCGAGCTGCCGCTTGGCCGCTACGCGTGAGCACAAGGCATAAGGCTTACCACCCACATGGCCATCACAGGCCATGCGCGCATAGCCTGGCATCCAGGGAATGGGTGACAGGGTGGTGGGATCACCCACCGCCATGAAATCAGGTCCATCGGGCGTCATGGCCAGGCCCCAAATCGCAAAGCCTGCAAAGCCTGCGCCATCACCCACCACCATGTCGTAGTGTTCAACAGGCACCGCTTTGGCCTTAGCAGCGCCATGGATGTCCACAAACTGCGCTAACACATAGCGACATTTATGTTGGGCAAAAAGTTTTTTAGCTTGTACAGGCGTCATAGGTTCCCCCCTCAGACTTCAGTAGATGGGTCGAGCAAGACACCGCCACCGAGTTCGGCAGCGACTTGCAGCAGCGTGGTCCAAAAATACATCGCAAAACTGGGATCGACCCACAAAATAAGCTCGGTCGCAGAAGCCACCCGCATCGGGATAGCGACCACCCCCGCACCGATCATAGAGGTCATCAGCAAAGTCCCCCGCTCAGCCGGCGCATCGGCGAGCAGTGGCTTAAAATTAACGCCGCAGATCTGTCGCAACAGCGTATTCAACTCAGGCCCTTGCAGACGAAGCACTAGATCCTGACGCACCACCGGATACACACCGACGGGACGTACCGCGGAATACAAGACCGCCGCGGCCGAGGCCACTGCAGTCTGAGCGCCCGCATCGAGCGCTTCAACTAAAAATTCTGAGTTCGCCAAACGCCCAACCAACGCCCCGCCCACGCGCTGCCAGCTGTTGGCTGCCGGTGCCGGCGCAAAGCCTTGAGCCCCCAACCAAGCTTCCGCACCGGGGCCCTTAAGACCCAACCGTCGACGCCAGGACAGTTCGGTCAGACTCACTGCCGTACCCTGTAGCGTGGTGCTGTGCAGTTGGAGCGGCTGTACCATTCCCTGCCGCAAGCGAGTGCCCTCAGTCGCTTGAGCGAGCCATTCTTCAATGGGCGAGCGCCGTGGCGGTGACAAGACGCCACTCATGAGGCCACCTCCATCTTTTGGCGTGCGCCCGCTGCATCGTAAAAGGGATGCGATGTCACCTCCAACAGAACCTCTACCCCGGCGTCCATGCGAACCCGCAAGGTGGGATGCGCAGCAACCACTGGATCGACCAAAGCCAATCCAATCACACGACCTAAGGTGGGCGAGAAACCCACGCTCGTGACCCGACCAGCGATCCGGCCTTGATCAATGATGAGATGACACTCTTTAGGCCGTTCAGTGACCCCGAGCGGCATCTGAAAGCCGACCAATGTCTGTCGTAAGGGCTGCTTAGCAAGGACAGCCAAACTTCTCTGCCCAATAAAAAAGGGCTTATCCATTTTGATGGCCCAAGGCGCATCAATTTCCAAGGCATTGGTCACGCCATCCGTGTCTTGCCCAATAATCACATGGCCTTTTTCTAAGCGCAGCATTCGCTGTGCCTCCACGCCAAACGGCCGGATGCCAGACGCCTTGCCGGCATTCAACAAGGCACGCCACACTTCCGTTCCCGACTCAAAAGGCAAATGGATTTCGTAACCTAACTCACCCACAAAGCCCACCCGCATTAAGCGACACGGCACGCCCGCGACTAAGCCTTCCCGGACCGCCAAATAAGGGAAAGCGGCATCCGATAAATCCAGATCCGTGAGGGTTCGAAGCACGGCTCTCGAGTGAGGACCTGCCAGATTGAACGCAGCGTAGTGTCCGGTGAGATTGACGAGCCCCACGGGGAGCCCCCACCAGGTGGCTAAACGGCCAAACTCACGAAATAAGGTCGCGGAATTACCGGTCGTCGTGGTGAAATAAAAGCACTCAGGCGCAAGCCGCGCGATCACGCCATCATCAATGATCACGCCCGCCTCGTCGAGCATCAACCCATAACGAGTCATCCCGACTTTGAGATTGGAGTACCGCGCGGTGTAAATCCGATCCAAAAATTCGCCAGCCTGTGACCCATGCGCTTCAATTTTTCCGAGCGTGCCCACATCAATCAGACCCACGCCGGTGCGAACAGCATGCACCTCAGCGGTGATAGCGGCCTCACGACTCACGCCGTCGACAGCGTAGTACTCAGGACGTCGCCAGTTAGCTGCTGGCATCCACACCGCTCCTAAGGCGGCATGGTCCGCATCCATGGGCGTCTTTCGCTCGGGCATAAAACCGCGACCCGCCAGATGTGACATCGGCACCGGATGAAACATGGGCCTTGACGTGGTCAGCGCATGCTCACCCAGGGCATCACCACGCCAAGCAGCCAAAATCCGCAAGGCGTTCAGATTAGAGTGTTTACCCTGACTGGGCCCCATACCCATAGTGGAGTAACGTTTCAGCAGCTCAGTGGAATCAAAACCTTCCTGACAGGCGTTTTCAATGTCTTTGATCTGCAGATCTTCATCGAAATCTACAAATTCCTTGCCCGCCAAATGAGCAAACACCGGGTAGGGATGATTGGGACACTCAATCGGTGCTAACACGGGCGCCACTGGCAACGAATCCATCGCACCCAACGCACTGACCGCCTGACGACCCGCACGCTCCCCATCCGCCATACGTGCATCGAGCGAATACGCGCCCGCGACTTTGCCACACGCGTAAAGGCCTGCCGGCAAACGCTCCGGTACAAACTGCTCAATGGAGGACTCATAGCGCATCCCTGCACCTGCCTGATGCAAAAACGCATTCGCCGGCGCAAAGCCGACACTCATCCAAATGCCATCGACTGCAACCGAATCTTCCACTCCAGCGACTCGATAAAGCAGACGAGCAACGGACCCCGCACGACCGGCGACCGCCTCAATCGGTTGGACATCAGTCACCACACGGATACCTTGGCGCGTCAGTTGGGCCATCAAAGCAGTGCTGTCCGGTCCGGGCGTGGCGCGCAAATCAAGCACGCACTCGACTTCGATACCACGGCTCTTCGCATCGAGTGCCGCGGCATAGCCTTCAGCATTCGCGGTGAGCAGCGTGATCCGACGCGCGGGACCGATGCTGAAGCGATACATCAAGCGCTGCGCGCCACTGGCTAGCATGACGCCTGGCAAGTCATTGCCGCGAAACACGCACGGTTGCTCGTAAGCCCCCTGCGCAATCACTACAGAACGCGCGCGTACCTTGACCATCGCTTCCGGCGCGATAACCGATACCCAATGATCCGCGTAGTAGCCGGATGCAAAACTTGAGAGCAGTACGCGAATCCGTGACTCAGCACGCACCGCGCTCACGAGTGCCTGCGTCTTCGCAACCACCGCATCACTGCCTGCACGCGCATAAAGACCACTACCACCTAGGGCCCGGTTTTCATCAATCAACAAAACATCCGCTCCCGCCGCCGCGGCGGCTAAGGCGGCGGATAGTCCCGAGGGACCCGCGCCAATGACCAGCACATCACAAAAGTCATATCGTTTAGGCGTTGAACGATGTGATGCATCAAGATCAACGGTCCCAAGACCCGTGAGTCGACGAAACAGGCGCTCCCACATCGGGAACAACCGCTTACTGTGAAACGCTTTGTAATAAAATCCAACCGGCAAAAAGCGCGAAAAATGATTCAACAAAGCGAACCGGTCGTTCTTTAAGCCACCGCGCGTATTCACCGCCGTGACCTTGGAATGCGCAATGGGCGCTTCCATATCACCCCGAACATTCGGCGTGCTGCGACCAATGGACGCTACCTGAGTCATCACGTTCACATCGTGATTCGCAAAACTCAAAAAACCGCGCGGACGGTGATACTTGAAAGAGCGCCCAAAAATACGCTTTCCCTCAGCAGCCAGTGCGGTACTAATCGTATCGCCGACATAGCCAGTCACCGGCTCATTTTCGAAGGTGAAGGTGACCGTGCGCGTGCGGTCAATCCATTCGCCCGGCAAGGTCGGTAGACGCATCATGTACGCGGGACCTCTGTCGTATACAGATAAGTGCGCACGATCACATCACGACTGGTGTCTCGCTCAGCGATAAACCAAACACCGCTCGAGGTGTGGCACCACCATTCTCGCTTTATGCCAGCAGGACCGTTCTTGTTAAACACGTAATCCGCCCACTGCTCATCAGTCGCTTGAGCAGGATCGGGCATTGCTTTGAGTTCGCCCGCATAGGCGAACTCGCTGATTAGCCGAGGACCATTGATCGGGCAGGTCATGATTTTCATTTAATGACCCACCGACGCGGCACCCTTCTCACCGGTCAACGCATAGCGGCGGAAGCGATCCAAGCCAAAACCGGTGATCAGCGCGTGGGGCTGGTCGGTGGCGACGGTGTGACTCATGGTCTTACCGCACACTGGAGTCGCCTTAAAACCCCACGTACCCCAGCCCGAATCCAGATAAAAACCTTTGACCGATGTTTTACCCATGATGGGCGCGAAATCAGGCGTCATGTCCGCCATACCCGCCCATTGCCTGACCACTTTGACGTCGCCTAGAAAAGGGAACATCTCCAGCATGTGCATCGAGAGGGATTCAGCAAAATCCAAAGTGGACCGCGTGGCATGCAATTCATAAGGATCGAGCGAGGCGCCCATCACCAACTCACCACGCGCTGTTTGACTCACATACACATGCAAAGACCCCGACACGATGATCGGATCCAACCAGGGCTTCACAGGCTCTGAAACCATCGCCTGCAAGGGATGAATATAAAGAGGAGAGGTCAAACCCACCATGGAGAGCAATCGCGGCGTGGAGCCTGCTACCGCACACAACACTCTTTTCGTACTGATGTGACCACGATTGGTCATCACACCGGACACAGCCGGACCTGAGCCAGAATCCGTGGTCTCAATCGACAGCACTTCGGTCTTTTGATGAATTTCAACACCCCGCCGATCAGCACCGCGCCCGTAACCCCAAGCAACGGCATCATGACGAGCCACTGCGCCGGGTGCATGATACAAAGCACCGACCACTGGCGCATGGCCACCACAACTGATATCCATCATTGGCACGGCTTCTTGCACCGATTGAGCATCCACGGCTTCACTTTGCACACCAAAATGCTTATTCACTTCGGCTCGCCAGCGCATGGTGCGCATCGCCGCATCGGTGTGCGCCAAAGTAAAATGGCCACGTGTGGAATAAAACAAGTTGAGATCAAAATCTTGTGAGAGATCCTGCCACAGGCGCACGCTCTCATCATAAAACTGAACACCTTCCGGCGTCAGATAGTTTGAGCGAATGATGGTGGTGTTGCGGCCCGTGTTACCACCCCCGATATATCCCTTCTCGAGCACGGCCACATTAGTGATGCCATGATCGCGAGCGAGATAATAGGCCGCAGCCAACCCATGGCCACCGGCACCAATGATCACCACGTCATAGCTCGACTTTAGCTGATCATGCTGAGTGAACATCCGAGGCTCCGGATGTTGACGTGTGAGACCAAAACGCAGCAGTCGAAGTGGCATGCGTCGCCTACAGAGAAGTGACAACAGCGGCGGCGCTGATGGAGGTCAAAGACAAATAATCCAACACAGTCATTCCTACTCCATGCGCATGGCGCACTCACCATCTGATCCCAACGCACCGCCGCACGGCCCATCAGACAGGCCACCAGAGGGGCACTCTCTGAACTACTAAAATCGGACAGAACAGCCAGTCACTCACCGGTGGCTCGGCTGGGAATCAGTCGCTGGAAACGGGTGTCTTTTTTAGCACGTCGTTTACTCTCACGCAAGGCTGTTGCGCCCTACGCACGAGCTAACCGTCAGACAGAGCCGTGGTGTCCGTGCCATAAATAATGACCGACAATAAACGAATTGGCAGGCGCACCAATTTCTCCGGACCATGCGGCACATGCCCTGCAAAAGTGAGCGCATCGCCCGGTCGCAACGGATAGCTCTCATCACCATAGCGGTAGCTGAGCGATCCTTCCAGTACATAGATGAACTCCGTTCCCTCGTGCTCAAAACTGGGAAAAACTTCGCTTTTATCGTTCAAAGTGACCAGAAAGGGCTCAAAACTCTTACGTGGCCCGCGATCTGCCGCCAACACGTGGTAGGTATGCCCACGCTTCGTCCCGCGCCTGACCACCTCAAGACCCTCTCCCCGCTTGACCAACTGAGCCGGCGTCACCTGGCCCTCAGACTGCTGCAGCAATTGGGACAAGGTGACACCCAACGCCGTGGTTAGGGCAGCCAGCGTCTCTAAGCTTGGCATGACATCACCGGTTTCTAGCCGACTCAACATCGCCCGACTGATGCCGGCACGACCTGCGACCTCACCCAGTGTTAACCCATGGACGGTGCGCAGATGACGGACTGCCTGCCCCACCTGCTGACCAAGCTTAGCGCCGTTCGTCTCACGGATTTTTCTACCGCTGGCTGTCTGGACATTGGCTGGGGCGCTGCGGGATCGCTTTTTTTTGATCATGCGGAGGACCCAACCTAAAGGAGCGCGGTGAATGGGTTGCCGTCTAAAAGACGGTGGTTTTACAGCAGTCTAGGGGAATAACGAGCCGTCAGTAAGACCCTCCCACCGCGCTTGCCAAGCACACGTCACCAGCGAACACACTAAAAACCGATCCAACGCCAGGCGATAGTCAAGCCAGCGCACCGCGACGTGGCGTAGGCGCCACAAATTAAGATCAATCCTGACTTGACCAGCGAATGCGCGGCATGCTATTCCATATAAACAGCGTTTACTTCTAAGCAACGCGCGCGTCGCGCGATGTCACAAATTGTTCAAGTGTCTGAAAATTCAAAAGAAATAGGGACCAATGCATGAAGATGCCATCACTTCTCAAATCAATCTCTCGGGTCGGCCTGGCCGTATCACTCGCCGGCACCGTCCTACTGAGTGCCCCCACCACCAAAGCCGCTGACAGCGCGAGCGCCACACCATCCGATTCCTTGAATGAAGTCATCGTGACGGCACAGCGTCGCGAGCAGCGCCTACAAGACGTTGGCATCTCCGTGACCGCCATGGGCGCAGAAGACCTCAAAGCCTTAAATATCGAAAACGCATCGGACATCGCCCGCGCAGTCCCAAGCTTGAAGTTAAACGCATTCTCATCCTCCGCGGTCGTTTGGAATATCCGCGGCGTCTCACAAAATGACTACGGCGATCAACAAGAACCGCCCGTCGCTGTCTATCAAGACGACAGCTACTCAAGCTCTATCAACACAGCAAGCTTCCCGACTTTCGATCTCGCCCGCATTGAAGTGCTGAGAGGCCCACAAGGCACCTTGTTCGGTCGCAACGCCACCGGTGGCGCGATTCAATTCATCTCTAATAAACCCACCAAGACACTGGATGGATACGCAAGCTTATCGGTGGGCAGCAACAACCAGCGCATCTATGAAGGCGCTATCTCAGGGCCCCTCAGTGATAACGTGCAAGCGCGTTTTTCGGCCATCCGCGACACGGATGATGGTTTCATCACCGATGTCACCCCCGGCTCACAAAAATTTGGTGGTGCTAACCACTATGCCCTGCGCGGCATCATTGAATGGCAGCCGGCGGAGGGCACCAATGTGGGCCTGACACTTCGCTACATGCGCGCACCGAACGAGCGTCAAGCCGGTGGTTACGTCTTCCAACCCGCATGCCCCAATGACAATTACCAGGGCGCTGTTTTACCAGCGAATCAGGGCTGTGGTTTCTGGGGAAGCAACCCGCTCTCGTCAGGTAGCAACTATCGAAATGATGCGATTAACATTAACTTAGGCGCTAACCCATGGACCACCGCGGCCGGTGATAAAGCCATGGCGAATCGGCAGATTTTGGGATCTACGCTTCGCGTAGATACCCAGTTTGGTGATACAGCGTTTACGTCGATCACTGATTTTCAGCATTCAACTAAAAATTATTTGGAAGACGGCGATTCCGGCCCTGGTGTGGATGTGCAGTTTTTTCTATCCAACTCCGTCAAGCAGTACTCGCAGGAATTTCGGCTAGCACGCACCATGGGCCCCCATGAAGTGAGCGGCGGCGTGTTCGGCATGCGAAACAACGGTTCTTACGACGGTGGGTTTCCGATTTATTTCATAGGGTACGTCCCCTCAGTGCAGTACTCTCAAGACACCAAGTCGTGGGCCGTCTTTGCACAAGACGAATGGACGCTGAATAATCAATTCAAATTGATCACCGGCCTGCGTTATTGGCACGACGAGCGCCTCGGCTCTTATTACGGCCATGCACCCACCAACGGCCTAGACCCTCTCGATCCGTTGTATCAGCCGCCCGTGACCATCATTTTTAATTCCCGAGAAGTGTCCTCATCGGCACCCGGCGATAGCCTTGCCGATCTAAAAGTGACACCTGCCGATGCGGATAAAACCTACACGGGCGTGACCGGTCGTTTAGAACTGGACTACAAGCCCAGCGACGACTTGTTGCTATACGCCAGCTACAATCGTGGCGGCAAGAGCGGCGGCTTCACGTTTTCCACCGGCACACCATTTCATCCTAGCGAAGTGCCCTTCTTAAACGGCATACCTTACCGACCGGAGGTACTGACAGCCTACGAGACGGGCATTAAGGCCACCATCAACCGAACCACGTCCATCAATGCCAGCTTGTTCCATTACAACTACAAGGACTACCAGGCGTTTGCACAAGTGGGCGTTGTACAGAGCGTGCTTAATTTAGATGCCAAATCCAACGGCTTGGAGATCGAACTGAATTCACGTCCAATGTCCGGCCTAACCGTCAAAGTGGGCACCTCGTTCTTGAATACCCGCGTATATAACATTCTCCTACCGGGGTACGCTTACACCGGCATTCCGGTGTACCAAGATCACGACTTGCCACAAACGCCTAAGTTCTCTGGCAACGCGCTGGCCCGCTATGAATATAGTTTGGGCAATGGTGTCGCATCCGTACAGGCCGATGTGACCTATTCAGGAGGCTTCTGCTTCACCGTGCTATGCGCACCCGTTGAAAAGGAAGGGTCTTACAGCGTAGCCAACGTACGTGTAGGTTATGAGCCGACAGGCGGCCATTGGGAATTCTCTGCCTATGGCACCAACATCGGTAACAGCGCCTATCGTGTCTATGCCTTTGACAGTTCACAGTTCGCAGGGCTTGCTCTGGGCATTTATGGCAAACCACGCCTGTGGGGCGCCAACGTGACATACCACTTCGGTGCCGCGCGCAACTAAGTCGCTACATGCCCCACCACCGACGCGTTGCTAGCCTTCGCGTCTCTAGGTGGGGCTTCCCTCACTTATCCGGCGGATCGTCGGATAAGTCGGAAGCCACTCCATGACACCGCGCAGTGGATGCCTTCAACGAATTAATCATCGCGAGCCAATCATCACTCGCTAATGGCCGAAGACCGTAGACTCTCATGGGCACTCGGCGCGCATCCCGGCGGGCCCGCCCCGATACCAAAGTCCGTTCCCTTACGCCGCTCCAATCGATACCATAGGGATAACCACTCGGAGATCCCATGCCCCATCAAAAAGCCTCTCGCAACGACGCCGATCAACTGCGGTCCTTAGGCTATGAGTCGCACTTTGAACGCAGCATGTCGCTATGGGAAAACTTCGCTTTAGGCTTTACCTATTTGTCACCGGTGGTCGGTGTCTACACGATCTTTGCCACCACCTTTGCCGCTGGCGGTCCACCGATGTGGTGGACTTATCTGCTGGTTGCCATGGGACAGTTGTTGGTGTGTTTAGTGTTTGGCGAAGTGGTTTCACAGTTCCCCATCTCCGGCGGCATCTACCCTTGGGCACGGCGGTTATTTGGCAAGCGCTGGGCGTGGATGGCCGGTTGGATTTATGGCTGGGCACTGTTTGTAACGCTGGCAGCAATCGCCACAGGTGCCGCACCCTTCATCGCCCAGCTTTTTGGTCTGGAAGGCACTGCCTTACAAACCACCGAGATCGCAGTGGCACTGATTGTTTTGACCACCTTATTAAACTTGGTGGGTACCCGGTTATTGGCACGCTTAGCCATGATCGGTTTTATCTGTGAGTTAGTGGGTGCCATTGCGGTAGGCAGTTACCTGCTGATTTTTGCGCGCCATCAGCCATGGAGCGCGCTGATCGATCCATCGACGCTGCCTGTCCATGGCAGCTATCTCCCCGCTTTTTTGGCATCCTCGTTAGGCGCCATGTTCTGCTACTACGGGTTTGAGGCCTGCGGTGATGTCGCTGAAGAAACACCGAACGCCAGTCGCACTATCCCTATTTCCATGCGACTCACCATCTACGTGGGCGCGATCGCCGCACTCTGGGTCTGCTTAGGCTTAGTGCTCGCAGTCCCTGATGTGGATGCGGTCATGTCCGGTCAAGACAAAGATCCCGTGGTCACCGTCCTTAAGACTGCGATGGGTGATGTGGGGCTGCGCGTGGTGATTGCCATTGTCACCATCTCGTTCATTTCAGCCCTGATCAGCCTGCAGGCAGCCGCCAGTCGCCTACTCTTTGCCTATGCTCGCGATCAAATGATTGTAGGCTCTGAGCATCTGCGTCATCTCTCACCGGGTCGACGCATCCCCGTCAATGCCTTGATTGTGGCGGGCGTAATTCCCGCAGGGATAGCGATCTCAGGCCTCTGGCTACAGAACGCAATCGCGACCATCATCAGTTTTGCATCCGTGGGCATCTACATTGCCTTTCAGATGATTGTGATCGCTGCGATCGTGGCGCGAAGCCGCGGATGGCGGCCAGGAGGCGCGTTCACTCTAGGCGCATGGGGCTGGCCTGTGAATCTGGCTGCACTTTTGTACGGCCTGTCAGCCATTGTCAATATGTCTTGGCCACGAAGCCCGGACGCGCCTTGGTTTAGCAACTACGGCGTGATCACCACCTCCCTCGGCATTATGGTGTTAGGCCTCATTTATATGATCCTCGCTCGACCCTATGACCGCGGTCGAGCCCCTGCGGGAGATGCCCACCACTTAGTGGCGGCACCACCACCCCCAATCGGCGATTAAGAGCGATCACCATACGAATTTTTTACTTACTCCTCTCACACAACATAAGGACTCACCATGACTCGTCTCATTCCGCTCGCTGCGACTGCGCTTACCCTTGCTTTTTCAGCCTCTGCCATCGCCGCCGAACAAATCCACGTGGTGGAACATCCGATCAATGAAACGACCACTCATGTAGGGCACAAAAAGACGGATTCACTGGGCGACATCTTAAGTTTCGCTAATCCGATTTTTGATGCCGCCAACAAAACCCAAGTGGCCACCGATCAAGGCTTTTGCATTCGCACCGTGGTTGCCAAGAGCTGGGAGTGCGTCTGGACCAACATCCTAAAAGACGGAATGATCACCGTCGCAGGACCCTTCAGTGACGTGGATGCCGATTCTACCTTCGTGGTAACCGGTGGCACTGGCAAGTACGCAGGCGCTAAAGGCAAGATGGTCTTGCACATTCGCGGAAGTAAGCCTGAAGCCTACGATTTCACTTTCGACCTGCTGTAACCCGAGCGAGGCCGGTCTGCTTCCTGCAGACCGGCTACGCACCTAGGCTGATCTATTTTTGCATGTTGACGTTGAGCCGAGTGCATCAGTGATACTCGGCTATTACCTACCAAGCCTCACCCAATGAACGCGATGCCGTCAAAACAGTCGGTCTCAGCTAAAAATCTACACCCTACACAAGGACCTCAGTGTCTAGCCTTCGTCGCATGCTCCTGAGTTGTATAGGCTTTCCACGATTCATCGACGATATAGGCATGAATCAGCTCAGCATCTTTCCGGGATACCACGTCGTCCCAGCGCCCCATGCCTTTATTTTTTAGCAAGCCCTCAAGAACGATCTGATAAAAAATCTGGTGCTTCTCAGGCGTTAAGCGACGCAGATCCGGCAAAATCCCGCGGTCTAACAGATGACAGCGACCACAAAAGCGGTTGTATAGCACCTCACCTTCCGCCACTTGCGCCGCTGATCCTTCATGCACCGGCGGCTTTGGGACGGCAGTCAATTCAAATTTGGCTGGCAAAGGGACGGCTGTGCCACCGATTTTGAAGGCGATCACTCGACCGATGTTGTCGTAGTGGTAAGTTGCTGTGTTAGCTAGAATCGGATAATTGACTGCATTACCGCCGTAGCCTGCCATCACCACAACATATTGCACGCCATTGATGCGATAGGTCGAAGGAGCGGCCATGATACCGGTGCCGACGAACACACTCGCGAGCTTGTCACCTGTGTCGGCTTTATACACATTCAACATGCCCGCCGCATCGCCCTGAAACACTAAACCGCCGGCCGTGGACAACACGCCGCCATCCCAACTGGTGACGGTGGGCACTTCCCACTTTAGTGTTTGCGTCACTGGGTCCCAAGCCCGTAGGAAGCCTTGGCTCTTAGCCGGTGGCAAGCCTTTAGCTAAAGTCGCCAACGGTGGCAATGGGCCATAGAGGCTTTTGAGATCCTTAGGGATATATGCTTCAGGCGAAAACGCAGGCACCGTGAACCATCCCTCGATAAATCCGGCACGCTGCTTGGCCGAGTCCATAAAGACCATCGGCCATTCCATGGCGGGAATATAAGTCAGCTTCGTTTCTGGGTCATAAGACATCGGCTGCCAGCTGTGCGCGCCGGAATTCGAGGGAAACAACAGCTTAGGCTCTTTGAGATATTCGGCTGCAGGATTGGGAATCGGCCGACCCGTCTTAGTATCAATGCCCTTAGACCAGTTCACAAAAACAAAATTATTAGCCGACAGCAGCGTCCCGGTGGTGCGATCGATCACGTAGTAATAACCATTCTTCGAGGCATGCATCAACACTTTATGCGGCCCATCCGACAAAGTCAGGTCCGTCAAAATCATTTTCTGGGTGCTATCATAGTCCCAGCGATCACCTGGAGTTTCCTGATAATGCCAAGCCAGCAAGCCGGTCTCTGCATGCACGGCCACTATTGAAGCTGCATATAAATCATCGCCCCCCGTGCGACCACCCGCTTTGATGTTGTAAGGCGCTCCATTGGCTGTACCGAAGTACACCAACTTCAAATCTGGGTCGTAGCTGATGCCATCCCACGCCGTGCCGCCACTGCCCTGATCCCAGGGGTGGTGCGGATCCCATGTCTTCACAGCCTCCACCAAATGAGGCTGATCTTGCGGACCCTCTTTTGGATCCCTAGGCACCGTATAAAAGCGCCACTTGAACGCACCTGTCGTTAGATCATAGGCTGCGACATAGCCTCGACCACCGGCAAAATCTGCGCCGGCACTGCCCACCACCACCACATCGCCCGCCACCACAGGTGTCGCTGAGAGCGTGAAAGGGGCTTTAGGGCCACGGGCTGGCAAGGTATCTACTTTAAAAATGCGCGCACCCGTCTTCGCATCAATCGCATGCAAATAGCCATCGAGGGAACCCACATAGACGCGGCCGTTCCAGACGGCGACACCGCGATTAATCACATCACAACAGGCATAGCGACCCCACTGGCCATCTACCTCAGGGTCGTACTGCCAGAGCTCCTTACCCGAACTCGCGTCGAGCGCGTACACGTGACCAAAATTGCCGGTGGTATAAAGCGCCCCATCGACCACCACCGGCGTGGCCTCGAGCCCACGTCGTGAGTCCAAGCGATATTCCCATGCAAAGCCCAGTTGCTTGACGTTGTCGACGTTGATGTCTTTCAGCGGACTAAAGTACGTGCCACCCGCATCACGACCACTGGCTAACCACTGATCAGGCTCATTGACCGCATTGGCAAGGCGCGCGGCATCGACCCGACCCGCCCGTGGTGCAGTCACCTCCGACGCCTGACGACTGCAGGCGCCAAGTCCGATCGCGACCACAGCCATCGAAGCCACGACCAGCCCCATCGGCGCATGACCCCAAAAGAACCCCTGTGTCCGAGCGGTGATTGTCATAAAGCGAACCTATAGGCAAAAAATGAGAGCGATAATGGTCTGACTATACCGCTCCAAACGACAGGACGACACTTCCATCACCACGTCACCATCGCAACCCCCCGCACTTTGTGGTGAAGTACTGACCTGCATATGGATGATTGAATCATGCACGCCGCCCAGCCCCCCATCACAGCGCCACAAGCTAAGCCTCCCTTCACCGGCGGCTGGTTCGCGCTGCTTGCAATCTATGCCACCAACTTAGGGGTTGGTATCCTCTTTGGCTTCCAACCACCCCTCATCGCCTTAGTGCTGCACCGCACGGGCGTCTCGAGTTTGGAAATCGGGGCGATCACCAGCATCGCCACCATTGCGGTGATTGTGCTGGGCCCTTGGTATCCGAGACTGCTCAACCGGTGGGGCCTTAAAAAATCGATTGCCTATGGCATTTTGCTGGCCGCTGCTCTCCAGTTTTTCATGCCCCTCAACACCCAACCGGGGTGTTGGCTACTGCTGCGCTTTGTCTCCGGCTGTGGTCTTGGGCTGGCTTGGATCGGTACCGAAGTGTGGCTTAATCGCATTGCCACCGATCACACGCGCGGCCGCCTAATGGCAACCTATGCCACGGTATTTGCGGCGGGCGTACTCGCAGGGCCGCTATTGCTGCAATGGACCGGCACCGAAGGATCACGCCCTTTCTATATCGGCGCAGCGGCGCTGGTGCTCACCGTGCTGCCCTTGGCTTTCCTTCGACGTGGGCCGGATGGCGGTGCGGACGATCCAGAAGCGACCGGGTTCATTGACATCCTGCGCATAGCGCCCTCGGTGATGCTCGCCGCCCTCACGGCCGGTCTGATCGAAGCCGCTGATATCTCTCTCCTTCCCATATACGGGGTGGCCTCAGGGCTATCGGAAAACACCGCCCTCCAGTTAATCACTATTTTCTTATTAGGCAATGTACTGTTGCAACTGCCGATCGGGGCGATGGCGGACCGCTTTGGCCGCAAACCCACCCTCGCCGTGTGTGCCCTGATCAGCGTCATCGGTCCCCTGCTGCTGCCTCTCGCCATGTCCATGCCCGCTCTGCTGTGGCCGCTACTCTTTATCTGGGGCGGCACCCTGTATGGCTTTTACGCCCAGGGCATTGCCTTGGTCGGCGACAGCTATGCCACACACGATTTGGCCCATGCCAATACCGTCTTTGTGATGGTGTATTGCACCGGAGGGGTCGTGGGTCCAAGTCTCGGTGGCTTTGGCATGGACCTTTGGCGACCGACCGGACTGGTCATCGTATTAAGTGCCGCCGCCCTCATCTTATGGGTCGGACTCTGCTGGGAGTACCTCCGATCGACGCGCCTCGCTCGCGGATAGCCGCAGACCCCGCTATAGTCTCGCCATGGCTGATTACACCTTTGCCTTTGAAACCTCGACCACGCACGCTGGCTTTTTAAAAGCCCCCTCGCTGGCCATGAAGCCCGATGCCCGGCTGTTGGTCGCTGGCATCCCGTGGGATGGATCGACCACCAATCGACCGGGTGCCCGCTTTGGGCCCTATCAAATTCGCCGTGCCAGTCACATGCTGTGTGACGGTATTCATCCGCTCTTCGGGCTATCCCCCTTACAGCAATTAGCGGATGCCGGTGATCTAACACTCCCCAATACCTCGCTGGCGGCCATGCGAGCCGCCCTGCTGCCCAAAGCTCAGGCGTTGATCAGCCATCACCACATGGCGTGGCTCGGGGGTGATCACTCCATTACTTTGCCCTTGCTCCGCGCCTATCGGGCGCACCACGGGAAGCCCTTGTCTTTGCTGCATTTTGATGCGCACTGCGATACGTGGCAGGATCACTTTGGTGAACCTTCCGGTCACGGCACTTGGGTCTACGAAGCGGTTCAAGAGGGGCTGATTGACCCCAAGCGCACCATACAAATCGGCATCCGCTCCTCTGCGGATGAGGCGACCGGTCGCTACATCGAACATCAAGGGGGCGCGATCTTCACGGCCCGTGATCTACGGGGTCTTGAAAGCTCCCTACAACTCGCTGATGTACTCACCATCATCCGCGCTCGCCTCCATATCGCAGATCAGCCCCTGTATCTGTCCTTGGACATTGATTGTCTGGACCCGGCCTTTGCCCCTGGCACAGGCACTCCGGAGCCCGGTGGACTGAGTACCAACCAAGTGCTCTCCTTGCTGGAAAGCCTCCATGACCTACCCTTTGTGGGTATGGACTGTTGTGAGGTGTCGCCGCCCTATGACCATGCGGAGCTGACTAGTAACGCTGCAGCCACCCTGCTTTGGACCTATTTAAGCGCTCAGGCCCGACTCCGCTGACCGCTCAGCAAACCCAATCGTTCCCCCGCCATGCTTGGCATTGGACAGCACACCCCTGATAAAGCAGCGTGGGCTGCCACTCCAGAATTTACCTGCAAAAAGAAACGATTTGTACCGTCCTTCAGGCTCGAAGCGCTCTGCTAATTCCTTTATTATTCAGCGCTTGCGTGCGCAGCCCCTCATCATGGGCCCGCTAGGCTGAGGCATCTCCTTCAGCACATCGGCGCCGCGTTGGAGTGCATTGAAGCCCATGTGGATTGTCAGCCTCGCCCTGAGACGCCCCTATACTTTCATCGTGCTCGCGCTCGTGATCATGCTGCTTGGGCTGTTCTCGATTCTTCGAATGCCCACGGACATCTTCCCAAATATCAAGATTCCGGTGGTCGCGGCGGTCTGGAACTACGCCGGTCTCACCCCCCAAAACATTGCTAACCGCATCGTCCTAACCAGCGAGCGAGTCGCACCGACAACCGTCAATGATATTGAACACACGGAATCACAGTCCTTAAGCGACCGAGCCGTCGTCAAGTACTTTTTCCAACCGAAGGTCAATGAAGAGCTGGCCTACGCCCAGATCACTGGCGTCTCGCAAAGTATGTTGCGAGCCGCACCGCCCGGTACGACGCCTCCCTTTATCTTGGCTTATAACGCCTCGACCGTTCCGGTCCTACAGTTGGCACTTTCCAGTGACAACCTCTCTGAAGCACAGCTATTCGATGTCACGAACATCGTGCTTCGAACCGCACTCGCCACCATACAGGGTGCCTCGATCCCCTTTCCGTATGGCGGCTTACAACGACAGGTGCAGATCGATCTAGATCCGCAGGCACTGCGATCCAAAGGATTGTCAGCCGCTGATGTCAGTGCTGCCATCGGAGCGCAAAATCTGATCCTGCCGGCCGGCACCCAAAAAATTGGGGATCTTGAGTACTTTATTGATATCAACGTCAATGCCAAAGCGGCGGACGAACTTAATAATCTCCCCATCACCACACGCAACGGGAACGTGATCTACGTGCGCGACGTAGCCCACGTGCGCGATGGCTATCCGCCGCAGACCAATCTGGTCCGCCGTGATGGCCGGCATGCGGTTCTCATGACGATTCTAAAAACCGGCAGCGCCTCCACCTTAGACATTATCAAGGAAATTAAAGCCCGGCTGCCGCAAATCAAAGACTCTTTGCCACCCGGCATTAAGGTCGACACCTTAGGTGACCAATCGCTGTTTGTTAGCTCCGCCATCGCCGGGGTCGTCCGGGAAGCGGTTGTCGCCGCAGCCCTCACCGCCCTCATGATCTTGTTGTTTCTAGGTAGTTGGCGCAGTACCGTCATCATCGCCATCTCCATTCCACTGTCGATTCTGGCGTCGATCATTTGCCTATCCGCCTTAGGTGAGACAATCAACATCATGACCCTCGGCGGTCTCGCCTTGGCGGTTGGCATCCTAGTGGACGATGCCACCGTGACCATTGAAAACATCAATTGGCATCTGGAAGGTGGCGAGGCGGTCACTCCCGCTATTTTAAAAGGCGCGGAGCAGATCGCGCTCCCGGCACTGGTCTCCACACTCGCCATCTGCATCGTGTTTGTGCCGATGTTTATGCTGGCAGGTATCGCCAAATTCTTGTTCGTACCACTCGCCGAGGCAGTGGTATTTGCCATGCTCGCCTCCTACCTGCTGTCCCGTACGCTAGTACCCACACTGGCTAATTACTGGTTACAGCCCCACACGCCACATCGGAGCGATCTGCCGCGTAGCTACTTGGTCACGTTCCAAGAAAATTTTGAAGCCCGTTTTGCGACGTTCCGCGAAAGCTATCGCGATCTACTAGAAAAAGCACTGCACGCCGGGCCACGCTTTGCGGTGCCTTTTCTGCTCGCCATGGCGGGTACCGCGATCCTCGCCTTCCCCTTAGGGCACTATCTGCCCGGCTTAGGCCAAGATTTCTTCCCGGCCGTCGACGGCGGCACGATCAAGCTGCATCTGCGCGGGCGCAGCGGTGTACGTATCGATGAAACCGCACGACTATGCGACTCAGTTGAGAAGACAATCCGCGAAGTCATCCCAAGCGATCAGATTACAACGCTTGTTGACAACATTGGCGTGCCCTATAGCGGCATCAATTTGGCCTACTCCACTTCTGCACCGGTAGGACCGGGTGATGCGGATATCTACGTGACACTCATCCCCAATCACAAGCCAACCGCTGACTATGTCCGAAGCCTAAGAAAGAAGCTCCGTGATACCTATCCGTCGGTCACCTTCTCATTTCTAGCCGCCGATATCGTGGGCCAGATCCTTAATTTTGGCTTACCTTCACCCATTGACGTGCAGATCTCCGGATTCAACGTCAATGGCAATCGTGAGTACGCCAATGCCCTGTTGGCTAAAATGAAAAGTGTTCCGGGCATCGTTGATTTACGGATTCATCAATCCTTCGACTACCCGCAAATCACCGTTAATGTAGACCGTAGTAAAGCGGCTTTGCTGGGCTTAACCGAGCAAAATGTCGCCTCCGATCTTCTCATTTCGCTTTCTGGTAGCGCACAAGTAGCCCCCTCCTTCTGGATTGAGCCCAAATCGGGCTCGACCTACGGTGTGGCTGCGCAGACACCTCAATATAGAATGACATCACTCACTGACTTAATGGCAACGCCGATCATTTCCAAAAACGGCGCGCCCTCACAGCTACTGGCAAACGTCGCCACTGTCGAGCGCGTCGCTGCGCCATCTGTCGTTAGCCACTACAATGCATTACCCGTCATTGACCTCTATGGCTCGATCGATGGGGCAGACTTAGGATTTGTATCAGCACAAATCAACAAACTATTGGCAGAGACTCAGAAAGACCTACCAAAAGGTACCCATGTAGCGGTGCGCGGTCAGGTGGAGACCATGAAGGCATCATTCGATGGACTCATTTTGGGCCTGGCAGGAGCCATCATTCTGATCTATCTCCTGATGGTGGTGAACTTCCAGTCTTGGTTGGACCCTTTCATTATCATCACGGCACTGCCCGCCGCATTAGCCGGTATCGTGTGGATGTTGTTTGTGACTCATACCACCGTGAGCGTGCCCGCACTCACCGGCGCTATCATGTGCATGGGTGTCGCCACCGCCAACAGCGTGCTCATCGTCAGCTTCGCGCGTGATCGCATGAATGCCGGAGATGTCGCCTTAGAGGCCGCTTGGCTCGCTGGCTTCAGCCGCTTTCGGCCCGTACTCATGACCGCATTGGCGATGGTCATTGGCATGGTCCCGATGGCATTAGGGCTCGGTGAGGGCGGCGAACAGAATGCCCCACTCGGTCGTGCCGTCATTGGCGGCCTCATCTTCGCGACGGTCGCGACGCTCTTCTTTGTGCCGACCGTATTCACGATGATTCACGGTCGCAAGGCCAAATCGCCACCTCAGCCCGGTTCCTCCGCGGCCGCTCTTGGAGCTTCGCATGTCTGACTCTCTGCCGACTGACCAAGGGCCGCGCATGGCCCCTACTTTTATTCAGCGATACCGTCGGATACTGACCTTTGTCGTAGTCCTGATCATGATTTGGGGGATCGCCGATCGCGTGCTGACACGAAACACGCTGGCCGCTCATACCGTGAGCGATGCGGTCACCACCGTAGTGACCACCAAACCGACGCCAGGCCCTGCTACTGAAGCGCTGGTGCTGCCTGGTAGCGTGCAGGCTTTAACCGAAGCGCCCATCTATGCGCGTACTAGCGGCTATTTAAAAAGCTGGAAAACCGATATTGGCGCAGCCGTTAAGAAGGGTCAGGTACTCGCAGAAATTGACAGCCCCGAGATAGACCAACAACTGCGCCAGGCACAAGCAGATGCAGCCACCGCAGCGGCGTTATATCAGATTGCAAAATCAACCGACGCCCGCTGGCAGGGACTGCTGGGCAGCGAGTCTGTCTCACAACAAGAGGCCGACCAAAAGGCCAGCGACGCAGCTGCGAAAAAAGCGGCGTTGCAGTCAGCTGAAGCCAACCTCGCTCGACTCCGTGAGCTTGAGTCATTTAAGCGTGTGCTCGCACCCTTCGATGGCATCGTCACCGCCCGCAACACAGACATAGGGGCCCTGATCAACGCCGGCCAAAATGCCGGCACCGCGCTGTTTCATGTCGCCGACACCCATCGCTTACGCATCTATGTGGCCGTGCCTGAGCCTTATGCAGCGGCAGCGAAGGTCGGTGTTGCAGCCGAGTTATTTTTTTCCGAGCATCAAGGTCGCACGTTTCCCGCTGTGATCACAGCGACTTCAGAAAACCTAGACTTAAGTTCAAGAACACTGCAGGCTGAGCTGCAAGTCGACAATGAGAAACATGAGCTGCTCGCCGGCGCCTTTGCCGAGGTGCGCTTTAAGCTCACGCCGACCGTTGGCACATTACGCATACCAGTTAATTCGCTGCTCTTTAGATCGAGCGGCATGCAAGTGGCCCTAGTCAGCGACAAGCATCTCGCAAAACTTCAGAAGATTGTTCCAGGCCGAGACTTTGGTACAGAGATCGAGGTCCTATCGGGGCTTTCCACGTCCGATGTGCTGATCATCAACCCACCGGATTCTATTTTAGATGGGGTGGAGGTACGTATCGCCCCACCCGTCGTCACCAAATCAGCTGCCAAAAAAGAGCACCCCTGATGCGAACGGGCCTCGTCCTTAGCCTCTGTGTGTTGACTGGGTGTTCGCTGGCGCCACGCTATCAACGTCCAGAGACACCGAGCGCTGCCGTTTTTAAAGAAGCCGGCAACTGGCAAGTGGCGGCGCCCGCTGATACCGCACCACGCGGCCCTTGGTGGGAGCCATTTAACGACCCCACATTGAATGCATTGCAGACAAGCGCCACCGAGGCAAACCAAAACCTCAAAGCCGCTTTCGCACAACTGCAGATGGCACATGCGCAAACGCGCATTGCAGGAGCCGCTTATCTGCCGACGATTAAGGCAGCGGATGGAGTCACTCGCAAAGAGGTCTCCACAAATTCACCAAGCTATTCACCATTACGACCCGACACCTACAACGACCTGGTCGCCGGCGGCTATTTTTCCTATGAACTGGATTTATTCGGAAGGATCCGCAATACCGTCGCCGGTGCTCGAGCAACAGAGCAGGCAACGGCTGGGGACGTGGCGTATCTTGAGCTCAGTGTGCGTGCCGAGTTAACAGCGGATTATTTTTCGCTGCGTGCACTCGATACAGCCATCGCGTTATGGGATCAAACCGTCACTCACAACACACGAGCGCTCGCGCTGACGCAGCATCTGTATCAGGCCGGCACCGCCATGCCATCGGATGTCGATCAGGCAACGACGGTGCTTAGTGTGGCCCAAACGCAAGCAGCCGATGTCCGTTTACGCCGCGCACAGACCGAGCATGCGATAGCGGTCTTAGTCGGTCAATCGCCCTCTACTTTTCATCTCGACCCGAATCCACTGACCGTGGGCATCGCACCATCCGCACCGATCGTGGAACTACCGTCCACGCTTTTACAGAGACGCCCGGACATCGCCGCCGCTGAACGTCGGGTAGCGGCAGCCAACGCCGGCATTGGGGTGGCTCGCGCCGCCTATTTTCCGGTGCTGAATATCAGCGCCTCACTGGGTCGGGAGAGCCTGCTGCGCTCCACCCTATTTGAGACACCAAGCCGCTTCTGGAGCGTCCAGCCACAAGGTGTTCTGACCGTGTTTGATGGCGGCCTACACCGCGCACAATCGGCCGCCGCTCACGCAGCCTTCGATGAACAAGTCGCGCAATATCGAAATACGGTACTCAGTGCTTTTCAGGACGTCGAGGATAATCTCGCTGCGTTGCACGAGCTCGAGCTCGAAAGTGACAGTGCGCAAGCCGCAGCCAATGCAACCCAACGCGCACTGAACCAGGCAAACTTTCGTTTAAAGGCAGGCGCCGCAAGCTACCTTGATGTCGTCGCCACTGAGAACGCAGCCTTGGCAGCGAAATTAGCCTTGACCAATATTGAGGCCCGACGAATCAATGCGTCTATCTTGTTGATCCGATCCCTTGGTGGCGACTGGATCAATCCAGCAGCGGCGCATACCCACCCGTGAGCGGCGGCCAGCGGGTCTCAACAGCGCGGCAGGGTGCGCATCTCAGCACGATGCGTGGGCCTCGTGACTGACGGACCGCCTCCGCTGCAACCCATCAGTCGAGTCCACCTGCATGCCGCACCAGGCTCGACCACGTTTGAGGCACTGTGCCTGCGCTTCCCGAAGATCCATGCATCCGTTTGGCTAGACCGTTTTACGCGCGGACGAGTCTTGGATCAGAATGGCGCACCGATACGGATCGCGGATCAACATCAGCCAGGACAGTACGTATCATATTTCCGCGAAGTCACCGCAGAGGAGCCCATCCCCTTCACAGAAACCATCTTGTACCAAGATGAACACTTGGTGGTGGCGGACAAACCGCACTTTTTGCCAATCACGCCCACCGGACAGTGGGTCACAGAGACCTTACTAAGCCGGCTGATGAACACGCTGAATACCCCACACCTCAGCCCGATTCACCGTTTGGACCGAAGTACCGCAGGTCTGGTGCTCTTGGCAAAGAATCCTGAATCCAGAAACGCTTATCAGGCACTATTCCGCGATCGAAAGATTGAAAAGACCTACGAGGCGTTAGCACCGCCACTGCATGAGCTGACGTTCCCACACGTCAGACGCACACGGATCGTCCGTGCTGACCGGTTTTTCCTGTCACAAGAAGTACCGGGAGAGGCCAACAGTGAAACACATATTCAAGTGCTCGCTCGCGGAGACCACCAGTGGCACTATAGTCTCTCTCCCCGCACCGGCAAGAAGCATCAATTGCGCCTGCACATGGCCGCGCTGGGTGCACCACTTTTCAATGATCCCTATTATCCGGTAGCTCACAACAGCATAAAAGACGACTACAATACCCCTATGGCCTTAATTGCACGGCAACTTAAATTTCTCGATCCGCTGACCGGTGCTGAACGACACTTTGTAAGCAACCACACCCTAGGAACGATCCGCTAATGGAACAGTTGTTAATTGCTTTTTCAACGGTGGGCCTTGCCGAGCTTGGGGATCGAACGCAGTTGCTTACCTTAATTTTGGTGGCGCGCTTCAAACGTCCTTGGGCGCTGATTTTGGCAATTTTTTTCGCCTCGATCGTTAACTTTGGTGTGGCCGGCATTATCGGCACCCATATCGCAGAGTTTCTGACACCTCGCCGCTTAGAACTGGTGGTGGGAGTCAGTATGTTGGGTATGGCCATTTGGGAGCTGATCCCTGAAAAGCTCAGTAAAGAACAGAAAACCATCCACAAGGGCGTCAGCGCGTTTCTGAGTATGTTCATCGCCTACTTAATCGCTGAGATTGGTGACAAAACACAGCTAGCGACGCTTGCCTTAGCAGCCGCTTATCAGAGTACTGTACTGGTCGTCGCTGGCGCGACCTTGGGGATGCTGGCAGCGAATGCGCCGGTCGCGTTCCTTGGAAATGCCTTTGCTCATCGACTACCCATTACGGCGATTCGACTGGGTACCGCGGTGCTGTTCGCTGTGGTCGGCGTGTTTTTTATCTACCGAGCATTTTAGAGAATGACTCTCGCTTGTTTTATGGCCTAGGTTTTTTGACTGGTTTCATCTGCTCTAAAGAACGGTAAACTGCAAACCATCATTGGCTTAATGAGGTAAGAATGCGTATCCATGTCCGCCACTGCCTTTTGTCACTGTGGGTAATCGCTATGACCGCCGCCGCCGCCCCCAGTCAACCCGCCGTCGATGCCCCAGAACTAGCCAAACTGGGCTCTCTGCCCGTCGGTGTGCGCACCACCACTTACGTACATACCAACCAACCCAATGTATTGGCTTTCAATGCAGCTACCGGCGTAATGCCTCATCATGATCGCCAGCTCATCGTAGATCTTTGGTATCCAGCGAAAGTAACTGCTAAGGCGCATCCAGAGACCTATACTGCTAGCCTCCCTGCTGAGCCGCCGGCGCCTGCCGTGGTATTTAATATACCGGGTATCGCGGTGCGTAACGCACCAGCGATTGAAGGGAAATACCCGCTCGTCATTCTCTCGCATGGATACAGCAATGCAACAGTAGCCTTAAGCTGGCTTACAGAAAATCTGGCGTCAAAAGGCTACGTGGTCGCTGCCATCCGCCATCAGGATCCGGATATCTCAGATCGCTCCTTGTTCGCAGAACCGGCATTCAATAGACCTTTGGATATTGCTTTTATCGCGCGCACGCTGCAAGAGACTTTATCTAAGGAGGGCCTGATTGATCCCGCTTGTACGGCGCTCGTCGGCTACTCCATGGGCGGTTACGGTGTACTCACAGCGGCCGGTGCGACCTTAGACCCTAATAGCCCAATCATTACCAACATGCCGGGACATGCGCTGAGCAGCTATGCACGAGGGGGCGTCGACCGCGACACCCTTCGGGTGAAAAACGTCAAAGCGGTAGTGACCCTAGCACCTGCTGGTGGTGGTTTTGGAGCCTGGAATGCGGAAGGCCTCGCAGATATCACCACACCACTGTTTTTAATTGCGGGCAATCAAGACCATACCGTCGATTACACCACGGGGGCCAGAGCGTTCTTTGAAGCGGCCATACATGCACCTCGTTACTTACTGACCTTTCACGAAGGCGGTCATGCCATTGGCTTTGATCCCGCACCGGAAGAGATGCGGTCTAAACTATGGGACTTTGACTGGTTTGAAGACCCCGTGTGGCGTAAGGATCGTATGATCGGCATTAATTTGCACATGATCACAGCGTTCCTAGACCTGTATGTCAAAGGGGATAACAGTCGCCGATCTTATATTCAGGGGCTCACGCCCAATGCAGACGATGGGCAATGGCCAAGAAGTGCCCCTGGAGGCTACGACACCTATAGCTCAGGCGCTAAGGAGATCACCGTGTGGAAAGGTTTTCAAAGAAACCACGCCAGTGGTCTTTCCTTGGAGAGTAGAGAAGCCAAGGTGCGCTAGGCGTTAGTGTCGGTGGCGCTTTTTCATTGAGTAGATGGCCAAGCCGACCCAAATAATGTTAAGCGTCATCAAAGGGTAGGCGCGATTCTCCGCCCCATTAATGACAAAACCCAGCGCCCCTACAAGATTCATCCATTGATAAACCCGGGAATAGGGCTTTACCCGCCCGGTTGTCAGCAAGGTATAGGATCCTAGAATAAACAAGGCGCCTATCCAACCGGCCACTTCCACCCATAATGCAGACATGTACAGTCCTTTATCGAGACATGGTCGTAACCACACGCCGCATCCAAAGAAATAGGGTCTAGCGGTCGCGCAAGGCCCCATCGCACGATCATCCCTCAATTCGCGATAACATAGGAGCAGTTTAGGAATTTTGTTATGACCAACCGGTTTTTACACCTGCTCGCGACCCGCCCCTGGCTATTGGCTGATGGCGCCACCGGCAGCAATCTATTCGACATGGGCCTCACCTCTGGGGATGCCCCTGAGCTGTGGAACCTAGCCCACCCCGAACGCATCGGCGCCTTGCATCGCAGCTTCATCGAGGCCGGCGCCGATATCATTTTAACCAACAGCTTTGGTGGTACCCGCTACCGCCTCAAATTGCACCAAGCTCAAGATCAAGTGACCGAGCTCAATCAAGCCGCCGCTCGCATCGCACGCCAAGAGGCGGATGCCAGTGGCCGTGAGGTGGTGGTTGCCGGCAGCATGGGACCCACCGGGGAGATTTTGGAACCCATCGGCCCGTTGTCTGCCGCCGCGGCTCAGGCCGCTTTCGCTGAACAAGCTCAAGCCTTAGCCGCTGGGGGCGCGGATGTGCTTTGGATCGAAACCATGTCATCTAAAGAGGAAATCGAAGCGGCGATTGCGGGCGCGCGCAGCGCCGGTCTGCCGATTGTCAGCACCATGAGTTTCGATACCAATGGTCGCACCATGATGTCGCTCACGCCCGCTGAACTCGCTGCCATTCATCGCGAGCAAGGACTCGCAGCGAGTGGTAGTAACTGTGGAGTGGGCCCGTCGGAAATGGTGGCTTCCATCGTGAATTTATCAACCGGTGGTGATCCCTCCATGGTATTCGTCGCCAAAGCCAACTGCGGCATTCCGCAGTATGTGAATGGCGCCATTCATTACAATGGCACCCCTGAGTTAATGGCCGTCTATGCAGGGCTTGCACTCGATGCCGGTGCCCGCATCATCGGCGGCTGCTGCGGCACGACCGCCCATCATCTTAAAGTGATGAGAGACGCACTCACCCACCATGTCCCTGGTCCAAAACCAGACGCTGCGTTAATTGAAGCGCGTCTCGGCGCGTTGTCTATGGGCGCAAAAGCACAGCTATCAGGTCATATGGATCGCGCCTCCGGCGCTGCTGTAGGCGCCACCTTAAGACGCAGCTCGCGTCGTCGCGAAAATCACGAATCAGACCAGTCCAGCACACCCAAGTAGCGGCGCACTCACGCGCTGTCTGTCGACCCGTCGGGAGAAAATCGTGTCCAACGCCCCTTTGGTGGCCTTAGTCACCGGTGCATCCAGAGGCATCGGACAGGGCATTGCCCAGGCCTTAGCCGTGCGCGGCGTCCGTGTAGCCGTGCATTTTCATCAACAAGCAGCGGCTGCCAAGCGATTGGCTGATCGCTTACCGGGCACAGGACACCATGCCTTTGGTGCCGATCTGACCGATGGGGCAGCCATTGAGACGCTGTGGAAAACGGTGACAGCTCGCTTAGGCGGCATCGATATCGTCATTAATAACGCGGGGGTATTTATCGAGCACCCGCCACTGACGACCGATTACGCGACCTGGCAGCGCATCTGGCAAGAAACCATCGGCACCAATCTGTTAGGTCCGGCCAACTTATCGGTCCTCGCCGCCCAGACCATGAGGATGCAACCGCTGCGCGACGGCTTCGGACGCGGACGCATTGTCAATGTCACCTCACGTGGCGCTTTTCGAGGCGAACCCGACGGACCCGCCTATGGCGCGAGCAAAGCCGCCGTCAATTCGCTCGGTCAATCCTTAGCCAAGGCCTTAGCGGCGCACGCCATTTACGTCTACAGCGTGGCGCCCGGTTGGGTTGAAACCGATATGGCACACAGCCATTTACAAGGGCCGGAGGGTGCCGCCATCTTAGGACAACACCCACTGGGTCGAATCAATTACGTGGATGAGGTGGCGCAATCGGTCGTTTATTGCGCACTTGATGCGCCGGCGGCAATGACCGGTGGGATCATCGACGTGAATGGTGCCAGTTATCTACGTAGCTGAGTATTCAGCGTTTATCGCCCGACTGACGCGCCTGAGACGCTTGAAAAGCCACGAACCCTAGGACGATACCCAGACCGATACCAAATAAAATCCTTGCAGCGGCATTAATGCCCGCACCGATCGCTATCGCCTCTGGCCCACCCCCAGCCCCTCGAGTCCAATCACTGAGCTTGGCCAGCACAATGCCTGCCACCGCAAAGCCCACCAGTTCGACCCAAGGAGGGGAACGACGCAACAACAGTTGAGCGGGCGTACGAGATGCCTGCCACCCGGCACCCACGAGCACACCCCCTAACGCGCCCAATAGCCAGCGAGGGGCGGCTAACTGCTCCGCAATACCCGGCAGGTCACCGGCCGTCATACCGACCAAACCTAAGCCCACCATCACCAGTGCCAACGCCGCAATGCTGGGAAGTCCTGTGGAGACCATTCGTTTTGACTGCACAACCACCCCATCTGTCTACTCTGAGCGGGGACACTCGCCCCCAAAGAAAGCCTTACCGTACGCTGCCCGAGCGCCCGCCTCAAGTATCTGACCCATAAAAGGCCACTGAGCCCTCTGAAAAGACGCCAACTAAAACCCAGAATCGGCCATTATGGCGCTTGAAATTACCTACCCAGTGTCCGAAGCTCGAGCTGCGTGACCGCCACATCACCTGATGGCTCAAAGGAATGCTATGACTGACCACCCCACCTACCGCACGGGCCGGCTCACTGCCGGGCTACTATTCGCTGCCCTCTGGCTGTGTACTGTGTCCTCATTCGCCCTCGCCGCACCCCCGCTGGGTGTTGATCTCAATCAATTTGACCAATCCAAGAAAATAGCCGTCTTACCTAATGGCATTTCACTGGGCTACATCGACCAGGGCCCAAAAGAGGGACCGGTTGTCGTACTGATCCATGGCTACACCGACAATGCCCGTGATTGGGTGCCCCTACTACCGTACTTAGATCCTCACTTCCGAATCCTCTTAGTAGACATTCGTGGTCATGGCCAATCGAGCAAACCCGAGTGCTGCTATGACCGAATCGACTTCGCCTATGACATCCGCTTATTACTGGATGTACTCAAGATTAAACAAGCGGACATCGTGGGGCACTCTTTAGGCAGCATCATCGCCCAGAGCTTCGCTGAATATTGGCCGGAGCGTACTCGCCGTGTCGTCTTAGTGTCATCCACCGGCGGCCCACGCGTCGGCTGCGACGCGCCCACAGGCTCAGCAGAACCGGCATCGATGGACTTTCGCTCGGATATTGTCAAACTCACCGACCCAATCGACCCAGAATCTCCCTTCATGATTGAGTGGTATGCCTCTCCCACCCCAGTGGATGAGGATTTTTTACGAAGACAACGCAAGGATGCAGCCGGCATTCCAGTCAAAGTATGGCTTTCGGTACTTGATCAAGGCCTAACCGGCTATGAATTACAAAGCACGCTGCCTAAATTAACAGCACCCACCCTACTCATCTGGGGCGAAAAAGATCCCATCTTTGGGGCCAAAGATCGCTGCTCGTTAATAAAAGGTCTACCGAATGCCACCGTAAAAATATTTAAAGAGCTTGGTCATAACTCTTTTTGGGAAGATCCGCAGGCGGTAGCAGACATCGTTAACCCCTTCTTACTCAAACCCCTATAAAAGACAACGGCACACCCCGACACGCGCGGCGCACGCATGAACGATCTCCTACAGACCCCGCCGCGCTCTGTCATCTTAGTGAAGCTGTCGGCCATCGGCGATGTGTGCCATACCCTACCCGTGGTGCGTGCGCTACAACGCGCTTGGCCCACGACGCGATTTACCTGGATCATTGGCCGCGCAGAGGCGCGCTTCATCGGCCACCTGCCAGACATAGAATTCATTGTCTTCGACAAGAAAGCCGGCCGCCGAGGACGACAGGCCGTGAAGGCAGCGCTTAACCAACGCACGTTTGATATCGCCTTACACTTGCAGTTTTCATGGCGAGCCAGTCGCCTCATGCAGCTTATCAAGGCCCCCATTAAATTAGGCTTTGACCGGACGCGTGCGCTAGATCTGCAATG
Organism: uncultured Pseudomonadota bacterium; assembly: GCA_903862885.1. Lineage (GTDB taxonomy): Bacteria > Pseudomonadota > Gammaproteobacteria > Steroidobacterales > Steroidobacteraceae > CAIKZZ01. Next base: position 81,035 of record CAIOZU010000028.1, on the reverse strand, counting down.
GTTATTTACTACCCATCGTATCGCCGCAGTCCCCAATCAACACGTGATGGACGGACTGCTTGAGTTTGCTAAGCGCTTAGGCGTGACCCCCACACCGCTTATTTGGAGCATCCCCATTCCAGACGAAGCGCAGCAGTATGCTGAGCGGGTGATACCGGATGCGATACCCACCCTCATCATCAGCCCCTGCTCGAGTCACAAGGCTCGCAACTGGAACGCCGCCGGCTACGCCGCCGTCGCGGATTACGCCATCAACACACACCACATGCGCGTCCTGCTGTGCGGTGGACGCACCGATGATGAACGAGATATGGCGCAGGCCATTCAATCGCTGATGTCAGCCTCATGTACCAACTTAGTAGGCCAAGACACCCTGCTTGAATTCTATGCGACTTTAAGTCGCGCGAGCGTACTGCTCACTCCCGATGCAGGTCCAGCGCACATGGCCACTGCGCTCAACATCCCTGTGGTCGGTCTTTACGCCGCGACCAATCCGGCACGCAGTGGTCCGTACTTCAGTCGTAGCTGGTGCGTTAACTGCTTCGATCAAGCGGCTCAAAAATTTCTAGGGAAACCCGCTGAATCACTCCCCTGGCGCACGAAGATCGAGCGAGAAGGAGTCATGGATTTGATCACCGTCACGGCGGTGATTGACAAACTAAAGTTAGCAATTAAGCGGCAGTGAGTCTGCATGCCGTGGAAGGCCGGCTAATCAGTGAGGCGCGCCAAACACTCGACCAACGCCTCCTCCCCGCGGATCAGCCACTGCCACCACCTGCTTGCCAGACACTGCAATCGCTTGAATATTGCCATTCCAATGTTGATTCTCAAGCTGATACCCACGAACCACTAACTCGTCCCGTGTCGCTTGGTCTAAGAATCGGTAAGGCTCTTCATAAATCAAGTTGTCCGGCAACAGCTGATGGTGCACTCGAGTGACTGCCACTGCCTCATTGAGTGGCATTGAAAAGTCGTGCCAATTCGTGATGACTTGGAAGACTGAAGTAAAAATACGTGACCCACCCGGGGTGCCTATCACTAAAGCCACTTTGCCATCGCGCGTTAAGATCGTCGGCGTCATCGAAGACAACGGCCGCTTGCCAGGCGCAATGGCGTTAGCGTCACCGCCCACTACGCCATATAGGTTCGGTGTGCCCGGCTTGATGGAAAAATCATCCATCTCATTGTTGAGTAAAAATCCAGCCCCGGCGACCACCTCTCCACTACCAAACTCATCATTCAGCGTATACGTGTTAGAGACTGCATTCCCCATGGCATCGATCACGGAAAAATGCGTGGTGTTGTGATGAGGCACTAAACCCGGACCGACCGAGCTCAGCGGTGAGATACCGCTGACGCGCACGTCGTGAGCACGTTTTTGCAAATAACTGTCGTCAATCAACTCGGCCACTGGCACCGGCACGTAATCCGGATCACCGAGGTATTCTGCACGATCCGCAAATACTCTCTTTTCAATCTCTGCGAGCAAATGAACATACTGAGCGGAGTTAAACAGAACGCCGCTGAACGCCGGCGCGAGCATTTCTTTCATTTTAAGCAACGCCACCAAACCTATTCCCCCTGAACTGGGTGGTGGCGCAGTAATTACCTTAAAACCCGCCCAATTGACCACAATCGGATCCCGCCAAACGGCTTGATAGTTCTTAAGATCCATTAGAGTGATCAGACCACCATGACGCTGCATATCAGTGGTGATCAGTTGCGCGGTGCGCCCTTGATAGAACCCGTCGCGACCCTGTAAGGCAATGCGACGTAGGGCGTGTGCCAACTCAGGCTGCCTTAGACGATGGCCGGCCTGCAGTCCACCAAAATAATGTGCAAAATTCGTACGGCCATGCAAGGTATCGGAAAACTCATTGGCCGACTCAGCAAGGTCAGCGCGCACGCTAAAACCATTTTCCGCGTAGCGAATAGCAGGCGCTAAGTCAGCGCGCCAAGACAGACGGCCAAAGCGATGATGCAACGCCCAAAGACCCGCGACGGTGCCTGGCACACCGGCTGCTTTCGCACCAATAGTACTGAGATCAGGCACTACCTCACCGGTAGCGTCTAAATACATTGAGACGCCAGCGGCTTGTGGCGCCCGTTCACGGTAATCTAGGAAGTAAGCGGTCCCGCCAAAATACACCGTTGAGAAGCCGCCACCGCCTAGGTTGCCGGCTTCGGGATAAGTTACCGAAAGCGTAAACGCAATGGCCACCGCCGCATCCACGGCATTGCCACCTTGCTTAAAAATCTGCCCTGCCGTATCCGCTGCGAAGCGATCAGGCACGGCGACCGCCGCATCCGCAAAAGTCAGATCGGCTTCAGTCAGCGACAGTGCAACTAAAACCCACCAGCAGATTCGCTTGATCATGTTATTCACCCAACCGTTGCGTCCACTCAAGAAACCGACTCACTTGCCAGCAGAGTAACCAAAATCAATCGAGACCATCGCCCCTGTAATCGGCTTGGCTTCAGGACGAGCGAGATATTCGATTAGTGACGCCACTTCATCGGCAGTGACAAAGCGGGCTCGATCGGATCCTTGTGGATAACCCCGCAATAAATCCGCCAAGTACCCAGCGGGATTGTCAGCACCATAGGTGCTTGCCTGACGCTCTAGCATAGGCGTTGACACATCACCCGGACATATCGCATTCACCCGCACGCCAAAGGGAGCCAATTCCAATGCCAGCGCCTTTGAAAACAAGGATACCGCACCTTTAGACGCACAATAAAGTGCAGCGCCCTTATTGCCTTGGATGCCCGCATCACTCGATAAATTAATAATGAAGCCTTCGGAGGCCTTCAGGTGAGGAACAGCTGCAACCGATACAAAGTAGACGCTTTTCACATTCACCGCGAACACTGCGTCAAAATCTGCTTCTAAAGTGGTCTCCGTCGCTCCTTCTCGCCAAATGCCAATCGCATTGACTACCCCATCTAGTCGCCCATGAAGTGAGATAACCCAATCAATTAGACTTTGACAAGCCGATGTATGCGTTAAATCGGCGACTTGGAAAGGCGCATCGGCGGACGCTTGAGATGCTGCAATGAGGGCACTGTGTGACACATCCGTCAGCATCGGCTGCCAACCGGCCCGTGCAAAGCGCTGAGCCACTGCACTGCCAATACCACCGCCGGCGCCTGTGATCAGTATCACTGGCCGACTCATGCGTGACTCTCAAGGACACTGTTACCACCATCGACAATCAACAGCTGCCCGGTAAGGTAAGACGCCTGTTCAGAACACAGAAAAACAATGGCTGCTGCCACTTCATCTGGCGTTCCAGAGCGCCCCATGGGTGTGGCCCGACCGGCATGTTCCTCCGGCAGAGTCTGTGACCCGGTGGCTATCCAACCTGGGGCGATCGCATTCGCGGTGACCCCCTGTGATGCCACCTCAAGACAGAGTGATCGAGTCATGCCGAGCAAAGCCGCTTTGGCGGCCGCGTAGGCGCTGTCACCGGCCACTCCCGCGACCGCACCGGTGGTTGAGGACACCGTCACGATACGACCAAAGTGCTGAGCCAGCATCGACGGCAAGCAGGCCCGGGTCATTAAAAATGCCGTCGTGAGATTGCGCTCAATCACTTGGTTCCAAACACTCAAAGACATATTTCGCAACGGCGCACCAGCATCCACCACGCCGAGCACCGCCATCCCCGCGTTGTTAACAAGAAGGTCCACCGGTGCGGAGAGCGTAGCAACCAGACCCTCCACTTGACTGGGATCAGTAAGATCCGCTTTTAAACCGATCGCATCCACTCCTTCAGCCCGCAAAGTGGCAGCGCGCTCCAAAATCCTATCCGTGGTCGAGGTGAGATACACCCGATGCCCTAATTGACCTAAGGCGCGCGCCGTCGCAAAACCGATTCCTTGAGCACTGCCCGCACCGGTGACAAGCGCTATCCGGCGACGAAACACCGAGGGTAGAGGCGAACGGGTGTTAGGCATTCGCCATTATAGAGGCGCATGACCAAAACGGAGGTCCTGATAGCTTAATATTATGATCAGAGCGCTCTATTTAGCACTCGCGGTGACAGCCACAGCACCGAATGTGGGAAGATACGCACTTCGATAATCGAGTGAGCATGCACGTGAATTGGCCTGAAATTCTCTCCGGAGCGATCGTTGGCCTATTGATTGGTCTCACGGGAGTGGGGGGTGGCTCTCTCATGACCCCGGTACTGGTGCTGCTGTTAGGCGTGCAACCCTTGACCGCCGTTGGCACTGATCTTTGGTTCGCAGCGACTACCAAAGTGGTCGCGTCGCGGATTTACCAGACGAATTTCTTAATCGATTGGCCGATCGTCAACCGACTTTGGCTGGGTAGTCTACCGGCCGCGCTGTTGACACTCCTGTGGCTTAGTCATCAAGCGCAACGACCGCACGTTGATCCTTGGGTGATCACCGCCATTGCAATCAGCGTGGGTATGTCCGCTCTCATGATGCTGCTGCGTCGACGGTGGGTGCCAGCCGATGAGACGACGCCGGCCCTCTCAGGGAAAGCCAAAGCATTTCAAATTGCATTAACCATCATCGCAGGTGCCGCCCTCGGGTTGTTAGTGACCCTCACCTCGGTCGGTGCAGGCGCAATAGGTGCCACCATGCTGAGTTACTTATACCCTCAGCGCTTGAGCCCAGCGCGCTTGGTGGCGACAGACATCGTCCATGCGGTGCCCTTGGCTTTATTTGCGGGTATCGGCCATTTGTTTATTGGCGATGTGAACTTCAACTTGCTCGGCATGCTGCTACTGGGTTCTATCCCTGGGGTAATCGCTGGCGCTCTGCTCTCAACGCGTCTGCCAGCAATGGCCATTCGGCGGATTCTGGCCGCCATCCTACTGGTCGTCAGCTTTAAAATGCTTGCTGCGGTGATATCGTAAGCCACCGAGGCGGGCAGGCGCGGCCCTGCCCGTCGCACCCCCTCCAATCGTTGCCACAGCAGGTCCGCTCCGTGGTAGCGTGCTAAGCCGCCAGCCGCCGCACTCAACCCGGAGCCCCACCGTGATTAGACCCCTATGGCTATTAGCCACTCTCTGCTTAAGCATCACGGCCCAAGCGTCAGATCTGATTGTGCATGCTGGCATTTTATATGATGGCGTCACGGAAACACCTCGCAGCAACATGTCAGTGGTGATCCATGATGAACGAGTGATTGCTATTCAAGCAGGCTTTGTCACTACCCCCAATGCGCACATCATTGATCTATCAACCAGTACTGTCCTGCCAGGATTTATTGACTGTCATATCCACATGACCGCTACCTTACCGAGCCAGAGCAATGCCACGGAACAGTGGCTCACCCACTCTGATCTCGACCGCGCCTTTAACGCTACCGTCTTCATGCGTGATCTCCTGAGCCAAGGTTTTACCAGCGCCCGCGATCTCGGTGGTGGCAATGAGACCGTCGCCGTTAAGCATGCGATCGATAGCGGCAAGATCCCCGGCCCCCGCCTATGGGTATCGCTTGAACCTCTCGGTCCAACGGCCGGTCACGGCGACCCCTATAACGGTCTCGACCCCGCTTTGAATCATCCCGGCTGGGACTCTGGAAAAGTCGACTCAAGCGATGAGGCGCGCTTTCGCGTCCGTGAGCATCGTCGACGCGGTGCTGATCTCATCAAGATCATGCCTTCCGGTGGTATTGCATCAACCGGCGATGACCCGCAGCGAACACTGATGACCGACGATGAAATTCGGACCATCGTCTCCACCGCCCACGCGCTTGGCATGCAAGTCGCTGCCCATACCTACCCTTCTGCGGCGATCGACAGCGCAGTTCGTGCGGGTGTTGATTCTATAGAACACGGATCTTTTGCCAACAGCGCAACGTTGGCGCTCATGAAAGCGCACGGTACGTTCTTAGTCCCCACCCTCACGGTCTATGAAGTCTTCTATCAAGTGGCGCACGATCGGCCTGATCTACTCGCGCCCGGCACTGCCGCCAAAGAGTTAGCAAACGATCTTCTACCCAAGGCCCACTTTCCGCTGGCTGCAAAATCCGGTGTCCGTATCGCCTATGGGACGGACCTTGGCGAGGGGGATCACACCATGGAATTTAAACTACTCACTGCAAATGGCCTAAGCGTCGGACGCGCTATTTTAAGTGCCACGAGTGAAGCCGCCACTCTGATCGGCGCCGCTGATCAAATCGGGAGCTTACAAGCCGGCCGCTACGCCGACCTAGTGGCTATTGACGGTGACCTGACAGAAGACAGCTCAGCATTCAGTCGAGTCCACTTCGTTATGAAAGGCGGTCACGTCGTTCGTGCAAAGGGCCAGCCTCTAGGCCTCGCACAACCATAGTCTCCTACTGATCGCGAACTCGACCAACAAACTGATTTTTATTTCTCTACGGATTTTTGTATGACGTTGATTAGCCTCATCGACGGCCAACTGGCCTATGGACTGACCCCACTATTAGATGGCGCCAATCTCAACATTCAACCTGGCGAACGCGTGGGGCTTATTGGTCGAAACGGTACCGGCAAGTCCTCTCTGCTCAATATCCTAGCGAAGCGGGCTTTACTAGAAGAAGGTGAACTGCAATCCAAAAGTGGCCTGCGTATCGCCGTCGTCGAACAAGAACCCATCCTGCCACCTGCTACTAGCATGCTAGAGAGTCTACAGCTACGCGGTGATTTCGAACACCAAGCGGACGAGCGACAACGCTGGCGTATCGAAGCGCGTTTAATCGAATACCTTGATCGCTTCAGTCTGCCGACAGATATATCGCCAGATAGAGCCTCAGGTGGTGAGTGCAAGCGCGGCGCCTTAGCGCTCGCGCTCGCTCTGGATCCTGATTTGCTGCTACTTGATGAGCCCACCAACCATCTCGATGTCGATGCCATTCGTCTACTTGAAGACCTGCTCATCACTGGCCCCTCGGCCGTCTTTGTGACCCATGATCGCTCTTTTTTAGATCGTGTCGCCACCCGAATTATTGAGCTAGATCGAGGCTATTTGCGTTCATATCCGGGTAATTTCACGGCTTACACTGAGCGCAAGGAGGAGCAACTCGCAGCTGAAAAAATTGCCAATCGAAAATTTGATAAGTTTTGGGCACAAGAGGAGGTATGGATTCGCCGTGGTGTAGAGGCTCGCCGAACACGTAATGAGGGACGTGTACGCAGACTCGAATCTCTACGAAATGAACGAGCCGATCGTCGTGAACGCTTGGGCAGCGTTAAACTCTCCATTGATGCCAGAGAGCGATCCGGAAAGCTCGTGGCAGAACTCAAGAATGTCACCAAGCGATTCGACAGTCGCACCATCGTCAGTGATTTATCGATGTCAGTGATGCGCGGGGATCGTATCGCGATTTTGGGCCCTAATGGAGCCGGTAAGTCCACGCTGATTAAGCTGCTGCTCGCGACTTTGGATCCAGACAGCGGTTCAGTCCGTTTAGGCACGAATGTGCAAGTCGCCTACTTTGACCAAATGCGAGAGCAACTCGATCTAGACAAGACGGTGGCAGCCACGATTAGTCCAGGATCTGACTGGGTGGAGATCGGTGCCGATCGGAAACACATCACCAGCTACTTAGCCGACTTTCTATTTTCACCGCAGCGCGCCGGCACCCCAGTACGTGCGCTATCAGGTGGGGAGCGCAATCGATTGCTGCTCGCACGATTATTTGCGCGGCCCGCCAATGTGCTAGTACTTGACGAACCGACCAATGATCTAGACATTGAGTCGTTGGAGTTACTAGAGCAGGCGATTCAGGACTTCCCGGGCACCGTGTTGCTGGTCAGTCACGATCGGGTGTTTGTTGACAACGTGGTTACCCAAACGCTAGCCCCCTTAGGCGAGGGTCGCTGGAAGGAGTATGTCGGCGGCTATAGTGATTGGCTCAATCAACGGCCGGCAGGCCCTTTAGTCGCTAGCCTTAAGGCGGCTACCGTAGGTGTGACTCCAAAAGCTGTCAAAAAAGCCAAGCTGTCTTACAAGGATCAACGCGAGCTCGAGGCGATGCCGGCCGACATTGAGGCGCTTGAAGCTGAACAGCGGCTGCTGACCGAGCGGCTGAGTACGCCCGATTACGCACGAAAAGACCCCGCACAAATGGCCAAGGATGGGGCCCGGATCGCGGCGCTTGAGAAAATCCTACTCGATAAGCTAGAGCGCTGGGATATGCTGGAAGCAGCCTCTAATCAGATTAAAGCGAATTCTTAGACTCGACGGATAGGGAATGTTCAGACATAGGGAAGCGGCCATTGATATTGAGATCATTCCTTACGCGCCTCGTTACGCTCAAGATTTTAAGCGCTTAAATGTCGAGTGGTTGTGTCGCTACTTTAAAGTCGAGCCGATTGATGAAGAAACTTTGTCTCATCCTCAGCGCATCATTGATGACGGCGGATTCATTTTTTTCGCTCGAGCAGCCGATCAGATCATCGGTACGTGCGCGCTGATCCGGAAATCGCCCACCGGCTTTGAACTGTCTAAAATGGCAGTGACCGAGAGTTACCAAGGACAGGGCATTGGCCGCGGTTTACTGTCCGTGGTCCTAGACGCGTTTGACGCACATTCAGCAACTGACCTTTTTTTGGAGAGCAATGCGGCGCTCACGGCTGCGCTTCAGTTATATGAGTCGTTAGGATTTGAGCACAGCCCTCGCCCCGGGTCGTCCACGTATGAACGTGCGGACGTTTATATGGTGTATCGGGGCCGAGGGGCGATCCGTTAGACACCTAGGGAGTCAGCAGGCGGTTTAGAACCAACTATAGTTAAAACTGATACTGACCCGTTCCGTGCGTGCGGTATTCGCTGTCACTTCGTGGCGAAGCCAACTTTCAAATAAAATCAAATGACCCGCTTTTGCCGGCATTACGACCCAGGGTGCCTGATCACTACGTTGGTCCATGGCCCGAGGAGGGGCAGCCATAAAGCGATCGAGCCTTGGATCCTCCAGTTTCAGGCCCGACGCGCGCGCGGGGGTTTTGACGTAATACGTGCCACTGAAGGTCGACAGCGGGTGTAGGTGCAAGCTGTGCGCCACCCCCGGGGGCATCACATTTACCCAGCAGTCGGTCATGGTGAGGGGCCGCGCCTTCAGATCAAAGGCCAACGCTTTGGCGTACGCCCGAATATGCTGTGTGAGCTTGGCTTCCAAGGCCGCAAAGGTCGGTGAGCAACTTTGCATCCGGCTAGCCGACGCGTAGGAGGTGTAGCCACCGGGATAGTGGGCTTTAGACCAGATCTGGCCCGCTCGGTCGTCTTCTCTTAAATGATTGATTTCATTTATTAATTTATCATTAAACGCGGTCACGCCCTGCGCCCGCAAGGGCGCGGTGTACACACGCGTCGGAAACAAGGTATGCAGTGCCATACGCCATTATCACTCAGTCCGTACGGCGCCGCGGTCCATCCCTTGCAAATTCATGACAAAAAAAAGGGCAGAACTGAGTCTGCCCCGAGGGGGTTAGGCTGGAGGGGGCCATCGGCTGCCGTCCATGGGAGATACTCTAAGCCGCCCGCTAGGCGCCGACAAACGCGCATTGTCCGACCGATAGATGAACCGAGCTCATGCGTATGACCGTCCTCAAACGCCCCGCCCGCTCGCCCCGCTGCGCCGCCACAGCCGTGCTATATCACGATTTTGAAACTTTTGAGCCGCTGCAGTGTTCTCCTCTCAAGAGATCACCACACTGTGCCTAAGCATCCCTTGGAATCCCCTCAGTCAGTTGCTTTCACGGCTTTTATGAGCGCCTATCAAGACATGGTTTTTACCACCGCCGTGCGACTGGTGGCCGATGCCGCAGAAGCCGAAAATATCGCGCAAGACGTATTTCTGCGCGCCTACCTGCAGTTTCACACGCTCCGTGAAAGCGCTACCGCGGGCGGATGGCTGAAAACCGTCGCTCGCCACCTATCACTCAACCATTTGTCTCGCCATAAAAAGCGCTGGCGCTTGTTCTCTGACTACGCAAACGAGGACGATGCTGTTCGTGACATAGATGAGCGCATGTCTGTCAGCGATACCTTAGGTCAAGATGTAGACACCCAGTCAGCGCATAGCCGCCTTGAAAAGGCGCTGGCGCAACTACCGTACAGTGAACGGGTGCCGTTGGTGTTATTTCATTTCGAAGACATGAGTTATCAAGAGATTGCAAAAGAGCTGCACTGCTCTCTGGGCAAAGTAAAAACAGACATCCATCGCGGCCGCCTGAAGCTGGCCGGTTTACTAACGCAAGTGGATCAATCCGCAACATGAACCAGCAAACCGACATGGAACACAAGACCTTGCAACACCTCAGCATGGCACTTAAAAGCCTGCCGAACCGAAGAACCTCCGGCCAATTTCAGAAGCAAGTTCTACACGCCATTGAACAGCGCAGGCTGGCGTCATGGTGGCAACAAGGGTTCCATTGTTGGCCGTTAAGCGCTCGCGTCGCAGTCATCAGCGCCAGTGTGGCAGCTCTGTACATCCTCACCTCATTGAGTCGATGGCAACCGCTCTTTTGGCCAATTCCATTCACATCTAACCATGTCATCAGCCTTATTAACCTGTGGCCGACTCCCCTGCCAACCGTTATTCACCTACAACAGGCGATGCTGCAGGTCTTACACCGCGTACCTTTGCACTGGTTAATCTCTATTGCTAGCCTGCTTGCCGTTATCTATCTTTCACTTATTCTCTCGGTCACCCTCACTGCTCGACGTTTTTCACACCCTGACATCGTAGGTCACTCCATATGAATCGCATCCACGCCTCTCTCTTGGTCGCAGCTTGCCTGTGTACGCTTCCTATGATGAGTCGTGCGCAGGAGACGCCTGCGAATGCGACATCTACTACCACACAGAGCTCCGTCGTGATTGATACCGCAGACGATCACCTACGCGTCAAAGTTCATCATGAGCATACTGACCAGGACACGGTTTCTGTCGGAAGTGACGCCTACCTGGCGCCGGATCGTCATGCTCTCTCGTTAGTTGCGGTCTTTGGCTCAGCCACCAGTGATGGAGAGGTCACCGACTCCGTGGTGTCTATTTTTGGCAACTCGCGCGTCAGCGGTCCCACGGGCGAATCATCGGTTGCCGTCCTCGGTAACAACTACGTCAATAGCAAGGTGGGGGGCGAGGTAGTCGCCGTACTCGGTGACGTCGAGCTAGGGCCTCTGGCTGAAATCGAGGGCGATGTGGTCACCGTGGGCGGCACAGTCACGCAGCACCCGGATGCCGTCGTGCATGGATCCATTAAAAAACTGTTCGGCCGCACACCCGGTGGCTTTAATTGGCTACACACCTGGGTCGAGCACTGCCTATTGCTAGGGCGACCTTTGGCGATCGCACCTGGACTCGGCTGGGCCTGGATCCTCGCCTTGTCTATGCTCGCCTTTTATACCGTCCTTGCCGCTGCTTTGCCTAAGCCGATCAATCAAGGAGTGAACACATTGCACGCGGCTCCAGGGCCTTCTGTGCTAACGGCGCTGCTCGCCATTGTACTGACGCCGGTCGCTTTTATCTTATTGTGCGTCACCATCATTGGCATCATTGTCGTGCCCTTTTTGGCGGTGGCGATCTTAGTCATTAGTCTGCTCGGCAATGCGGTGGTATTGGCCTTCATTGGTCGGGTGATCCACCGCCTAGTCCGTGGTACCCGCGACCTGTCCGCATGGCTTGCTGTCTTGCTGGGCGGTTTCGTGATGCTGGGTTTATATCTGATCCCAGTGATCGGTTTCATTCTCTACAAACTCATTGGCGTCTTGGGCTTTGGTGTGGTGATTTATAGCCTGCTCCTAAAATGGCCCCGTCGACCGTTACCAACACCCGCTGTCACCCCCGAAAGCGCCCGCCTACCCGATGCTACCCAAGCAAACGCCGATGCCACACCGGACGCATCCAGCAGCGCCCCTGCGACTTCATCAGCGGCCCTGCCACGCGCCGGATTTTGGATCCGCATGGGTGCACTGGCACTCGACATCACCTTGGTGGGCATCGTCTTAGCTTGCATCGGCCATCATCCGAATGGCATCGGCAATACCTTGCTCATTGCCCTCGCGATTTACGGCGCCATTATGTGGAAGATGAAGAGCACTACCATTGGCGGCATCATTTGCGGGTTGCAAGTCATCCGCTTGGATGGGGCAGCCCTCGACTGGCCCACTGTGACCGTACGGGCGTTGAGTTGCTTCTTGTCATTGGTCGTCGGGGGACTTGGTTTTTTCTGGATCTGCTTCGATCAAGAGAAACAAGCCTGGCACGATAAAATCGCGGGTACGGTCGTGGTCTATGCCCCGGGACGTTCACTCGTCTGAGCCTACCTTGAGTTGAGTGATCACTATGAGAAGCCGTTCTGGCAGCGATCACTCACCTTAAGATGGGTAATTCAAGGCCTATTCCATGTCGGGGTATGGCCCCACACCACCCGCTGCGATCAACTGGTTTATCCGCGCTTGAACCATTGCCAGCGGCACGGATCCCAACTCGAGCACCGCATCATGGAAGGCGCGGATATTAAATTGAGATCCCAGAGCGGCCTCCGCCTGATGCCGTGCCTGCCAAATAGTCATCGCCCCAAGGTAATACGACAAGGCTTGCCCAGGCCACGAAATATAGCGATCCACCTCCGTCTCAATTTCATGCGCTGACAGCGCGGTGTTGTCATGTAGATACTGCTGCGCCTGCGCGCGTGTCCAACCCTTCACATGCACACCGGTATCTACTACCAAGCGGGCCGCACGCCACATTTGATAAGTCAGCATGCCAAAGTGTTCAAATGGCGTTTTATACATTCCCATCTCAAGCCCTAAGCGCTCACAGTAAAGTGCCCAACCCTCACCGTAGCCAGACAAATATCCCTTCTGACGAAATACCGGCTGACCATTATGTTCCTGGGCAATCGGCATCTGAAAAGCGTGGCCTGGGGCGGACTCATGCAAGGTGAGCGCCGTCAGTGCATACAGGGGCCGCGAAGGCAGATCATAGGTGTTTACTAGGTAAACCCCAGGACCTCCACGACCTGCGGTATAAAACGGTGCGATCGCTGCAGGCACCGCCTTGATTGCAAACCGCGCCCGTGGCAAGTACCCAAAATAATCCGCCGCTTTGCCGTCAAACTCCTTGGCGATGCCCGCAGCCCGAAGCAACAACTCCTCGGGTGTTTTGGCATAAAACTGCGGATCCGTTCGTAGGAACTGCAAAAACTCATCGAACGACCCGCTGAAGCCACTGTCAGCCATCACTGAAAGCATCTGTGCACGAATCGTTGCCACCTCAACAAGCCCGATCGCATGGATGTCGTCGGGGCTTAAATCAAGGGTCGTGTATTCGCGCACTTTCGACTCATAGTACGCTCGGCCATTCGGCAATTGTGTCGCCGCCAATGTTTTTCGTGCTTTTGGGATATAGCGATCAGTTAAAAAACGTAACAAGCGCTGATACGCCGGCACAACACAGTTCGCCAACACGGTGCTCGCCTCACCTCGCAGGCGACGTTGATCGGCCTCACTGACACGCGTTGGCATCTGAAGAAACGGCTGATAATAAGGATTCAGTTCAACACTTGCCGCATCGGTCACTGCGGTCAAGGATCCTTCACGATGAGCCAAAGTCACTGCCGGCGGGGTGAACCCGCGCGCAAGACCTGCGGTCATGTTGGCTATTTGCTCATCAAAGTACCGCGGAAAATCGCGTAATTGCGACAAATAGTGCTGATAGTCTTCTAGGGTATGAAACGGCTGACTCGCGGTGCCTGCAAGATTCGTCCAAAATGTCGTGTCGGCATTTAAAGGCTGTTCATATTCTTTAAAACGCTGATGCTCAATGAGCGTATGAATCTGCGCACTGTAAATGTCATAATTTATTTTTCCCTCAGACGACAGCTGACGGTAATCCAGTGCGTCGAGCTGCGCTTTTACATCGAGCCAGTAACTGAGATAAGAGGCCTGCGTCGCGGGATCAACGTGTGACAGATGATCTCTGATCTGATCATGTGCATCCTCATCGTCTTCCCCACCCAATTGCGCCATGCGCCAGTCCCATTCCCGGGTATAAATCGCCTCAAAGGCAGCATCTACCGGTGACGTGACCTCCACCCTGCCGGCTGCCTTTGCCGGTAGCGGCGACCCTACTAACCAGGTAGCGATAACACAGGCCAGCAACTGATATCGGACCAACTGGCTTCGCATGCAACTCGCTCCTTGAGCGTTATGTCAACCGATCGACGTCGAAGGGGCGCATATCCACCGCCGGCATACGCCCATTGATCAAATCACACATGAGCTCCGCACTGATGGCGGACAGCGTGAGGCCTAAATGTTGGTGTCCGAACGCATAGTACAGATTAGAGACCTGACGAGAGCGGCCCATCGCTGGCAAATAATCGGGCAACGTGGGGCGCGCACCCATCCATTCAGAAAGCGGCCCCTTGAACGGTAGCCCAAGCTCTGTTGCATGACGCCGCAGCCGTTGCCACTTCCGAGGATCGGGCGCAGATCCCGCACGGGCAAACTCCACAAAGCTGGTGGCCCGAAGCCTCGAACCGAATTGAGTCACACACAAGGCACGATCTTCAAATACCACAGGCGGCAACTCCCAATCACCGACATCCGCTTCAATGTGATAGCCGCGTTCAGCGATTAACGGCACCCTCAACCCTATGTCTTTCATCAACGTCTTAGAGCCCACGCCGGCAGCCACCAACACAGCCTCTGGTTGCCAGGTCTCACCACTCTCTAAGGTAACTTGGATACGACCGCGCAGGCTCCCAAGGCCCGTCACAGTGGCTTGCATACACTCGCCGCCGGATGCCAACAGACACGCTCGCAAGGCGAGCAAAGCGCGCGCTGGACTCGCCACCTGCGCCGTCCCCTGTAATTGCAAACCCGCTACAACGCGTCGACTGAGTTTGGCGTTCATTTCCTGCAAGGTGGAGGCATCCAAGTCGGACACCCGCACGTCGCCGGTGTCTGTGATCGCCCAGTGCGCCTGCTGACGCTTTGCCGATCGTTCACTTTCCCACAGTACCCGTTGGCCCCTCTGAATCACTAGGTGTGTGTCACCTAACGTCTGCGCAAGACGCTCCCAAGCCGGCAAGGCCTCAGTCACAATCGACTGGAGTGCCTGTTTTCCATGGGCCGCATCGGCCACCGTCGATACGCGCAGAAAGCGATAGACGAAAGGCGCCCACACGGCAATATCCGCGGGTCGAAAAGCGACTGGACCACCGAAGGTGAACAGACGGGGCAGGACCCCGCGCAGGGTCGCTGGCGTGGCCAGTGGCTCCACCTGCTCAACTGCAATGATACCGGCGTTACCCCAGGAGGCCGGTGGGGTCGCAGGCGCCGAGTCAATCAGCAACACAGGACGCCTCGCCCTTGCGAGTTGCACCGCCGTCGCTAAACCGACCAGTCCCCCACCAATCACCACAATTTTCGATTGATCTTGCATGACGCTGCCACCTGAGGTGCACCCGCCTACCGTAACTGATTTATGTGCTCATAGCGCGCCTGACCGAGCAAGAGTCTCCAAGCGAAACTCTCAGTCAGGCCACAGCATGCGAAGCACCGCGGCCCCCATCAATATCACCGTCAGCCAACCGACGCCAACCGTCAAACGATGACTGGTGAAGGGACCCATCACCGCCGGGCGAGAAGCCAACACGATGATCACTGCGACCACAGGCACCGCCACCACGCCATTGATTACCGCGCTCCAAAAGAGCGCCTGCATCGGTGTAATCGGTGAGTACTGAATCGCCAGGGCCACTAAGAAACTGAAGGCGATGATGCCATAGAAGCCACGCGCCTTCAGCACCGGCGCCTCGAGACTCGCTTTCCAGTTCATGGTTTCAGACACCGCGTAGGCTGCAGACCCCGCGAGCACAGGCACTGCAATGAGGCCGACCGCAATAATACCGATGGCAAACACGACGAATGCAAACTCCCCTGCCAAGGGCCTCAGTGCCTCTGCCGCCTGTGCGGCCGTTTGAATGTGGGTGATGCCGGCAAGATGCAAAGTGACCGCAGTTGCCAAGATAATGAAGTAAGCCGTCAGATCAGAATAAAACATGCCCGTCCACGTATCCCAGCGAATCCGTCGCAGCTCCATCACCGCCTCAGTCGCATCGTCGCGCAATGCTTTAGCGTGCGGCTTTAGACTCATGTCCTCCACTTCTTCAGCCGCTTGCCAGAAGAACAGATAAGGGCTGATGGTCGTACCAAATACACCGAGTAACACGGTCACCGTCGCCGCATTTAAAGTGAGATGAGGATAAAACGTATGCCACGCCACTTGTCGCCAGGGTACGTGGACCGTGAACAACACCAAGACATAGGCCAATAGCGACAGAGTCAACCAACGCAAGAACACCACATAACGTCGGTAGGGAACCAATACTTGTAGGCCCAAACTTAATACGGTGAAACCAAAAGTCATTAGATGACGATCGAGGCCGGTCACGAGTTCAGCCGCCTCGCCCATGGCCGCGATGTCGGCGGCGATATTTAACGTATTCGTGATCAGCAATAGAACCACTACCGCACGCAGCACGGTCGGCGAAAAGGCGTCTTTAATATTGGCGGCAATGCCCTTACCAGTGACTCGCCCGATGCGCGCGCACATCAATTGAATTGCAACCATCATCGGCAAGGCAACCGGCATAGTCCACAGGGCATCTAAACCAAATCGTGCACCCGCCTGAGAGTAAGTGGCGATTCCACTGGGATCGTCGTCGGCGACCCCGGTGATCAAGCCAGGCCCTAACCTCGCGATCGGGTGGGCTTTGAGTCGGCGCCACCAGGCACGGCCGCGGGATGACCATTGATTCGACATCGATCTCCCTTAAATCATGTAGTCACAAAAGCCAGCAACCCAGACTCATCGTAGTCTGCCTATCAGCGAGGCACACCCTCAATACGAGCAACCCGCAATTCAGGGGTGGCTTTGTTTAGTGGCCAGTATCCCGTCACCGTTGAATTGAGTCACAAAACCCGCTCGTTTAAGGCGTTTGGCCACTTCCGCTGGCACATCCCGACCGGTGGTCAGTTGGTTGGGGGTGCCGGTGTAATGAAACAGCTTGCCCCGATGCACCAGCACGCGCGCTAATTGGTAATAAAACTCTTGAGAATACAACTCCCCGGCGATGCCAAATCGGGGGGGGTCGTGTAATACCGCCTCCACTGAGGCATCCGCCATTAAAGGCAGTTGCTCCGTGATGTCCCCCACCGTGAGCTGCAAAGCACGATGATCCGCTATCGCCCAGGGGCTGTCAGGTGACCAAGCATTAAGATCGCGAATCCAAAGGACATCAGGGTTTTTCTCAAAAGAGAGAATCGCCGAGGCACCTTGACTTAGCGCCGCCCGAGCAAAGTAGCCCAAGCCACCACAGGTATCGAGAATGCGCTTAGCAAAGGGTTTGATCAGCGCCACCTTGCGTTCAGCATCCGCGAGCGGCGACACTTTCGCCGTTGGCAACATCTTAATGCCATCAATTTCGAACGTCGGTGGGCCCCAGTCAGTAGGGACTAATTTGATCAATGCGTGTGTAAAGCGGGACACCACTTCAAAAGAAGGCGCCGACCAAAAGTAAATGGTGCGCTCCTTACAACGCGCTAGAAAAGGGAATTTACGGTTTTCATAGATCCAACCATCCCTTTCAACATCAATGGATACAAACGAAAGACCTAGGTCGACCGAACAGTGACATACCGTCTCACCGTTCAAGCGTGCCTGCAATAACTGCTCATGAACCGACACCGTTAATAACGGAGGAAGACACTTCATCAAAGCAACTCGGCCACTTCCGATTCACTCAACCAACGCCAAACACCTTTTTTTAAATCCCCCAGAACCAAACTACCCACCGAAATCCGAATTAATCGCATCACTTCCACATCACACGCACTGAGCAAACGCCTAATCTGACGATTACGCCCTTCCTCTAATACCAACTCAAGCCACGCATTTTTTTGACCCTCTCGAAGACGCCGTGCCGACTTGACTGCCAAGCGCTCCTCATCTACCCACACCCCACTCACCAACCGTTGCAATAAATCATCGCTGGCCAAAGCATTCACCTGCACGTGATAAGTCTTCACAGGTCCCTGCTCAGGATCAGTCACCTGAGCCGCCCACGCAGGATCATTACTGAACAATAAAAGCCCTTCACTTGCTTTATCCAAACGGCCCACAGGCGCAAGCCATGGCAACTCGACCCCATCAAAACAGCGATACACCGTATCCCGTCCTTTCTCATCTGACGTGGTAGTCAAAAGCCCCCTCGGCTTGTTCAGCATCAGCACACGACGTGCCGCCGTCTGAACGATCTCGCCATCAATTTCAATGCGATCAATACCCTGGCGGGTCGAGAAATCGGGATCACGAACCGCAACGCCATTCACCCGCACCCGACCTTCCAGTACCCAACGCGTGGCCTGACTCCGCGATCCCCTGCCCTCTTTAGAAATCACACGGGCAACCCCATGTCGGGGGCTGGTGGCGGCTGGCAGACGAGGGGGCCGTGTCATCAACATAGTGTGTCTGAGCTGAGTCGTGAAGACCACCGCCCACCACACGGAAGAATCGCGACGAAACCCCTCCGGTCGGCTAGAATGCGCGCCCCGGGGCCCCAAATAGGTCACCTAGCCAACACTCGCCGCTCTCTGAGGCAGTTGTCGCGCCCCGTGGTTTGAGCATCTCTCCGAGGTGCCCCGTTTTACTGACATTGGATTGAATCTTCATGCTCGCGACGTCTAATCTGGCCATCCAGTTCGGTGCCAAACCGCTGTTCGAACAAGTCACTGTCAAATTTGTGGATGGCAACCGCTATGGCCTAATCGGCGCCAATGGGTGTGGCAAATCTACCCTCATGAAAGTATTGGGGAGTGACCTAGAGGCCAGCGCGGGCGATGTCATGCTTCAGGCGGGTCTGCGACTTGGCAAATTAAGCCAAAACCAGTTCGGATACGAGGATCAGCGCGTACTCGATGTAGTGATGCAAGGCCACACCGAGATGTGGCAAGCCATGCAGCAGCGTGATCAGATTTACGCCAACCTAGATGCCACCGACGACGACTACATGAGAGCCGCCGAGCTCGAGGCAAAGTTTGCAGAGTACGGTGGTTATAACGCAGAGGCCCGTGCCGGGAGTCTGTTGATTGATGCGGGTATCGGTGAGACCTTACATAACGTCCCGATGCGAGAAGTGCCGCCGGGACTTAAATTACGTGTCTTATTGGTCCAGGCTTTATTTTCAAAGCCAGACGTCTTGTTACTCGATGAACCAACCAACAACTTAGATATTCACTCGATTCGGTGGCTTGAAGGCGTTCTTAACGAGTATGACGCCACCATGGTGATCATTAGCCATGATCGTCACTTTTTGAATCAAGTATGTACGCATGTGGCAGATCTTGATTATCAGCAAGTGAAGATCTATCCAGGCAATTATGACGATTTTATGTTGGCCTCGGTGCAAGCGAGACAACGCGTGGAATCCGCCAATGCTAAGGCAAAAGATAAAATTTCTGATCTCCAAGAATTTGTCCGGCGCTTTTCGGCTAATGCATCCAAAGCACGCCAAGCCACATCCCGTCGCCGGCAATTAGAAAAGATCAAAATTGAGGAAATTAAACCCTCATCACGGCAGAACCCTTACATTCGCTTCGAACAAGCTAAGAAGCTATACCGCTCAGCGGTCACAGTGGACAAGGTCGCATTCACCTATCCTGGTACGGAAACCCCTGTCCTTCGCAATATCAATATTAAAATCGAGGCGGCCGAACGCATCGCGATTATTGGACCTAACGGGATTGGCAAAACCACGCTGATCCGCTTACTCGCGGGTGATTTGCAGCCCACCGAAGGCACGATCACCTGGGTAGAGAACGCAGAACGCGGCTATATGCCGCAAGATCCGCAAGCCGAGTTTGCGGAGAAAACGGATTTATTCAGCTGGATGTCAACCTACACCGGCAAAGCCGATGATGATCAAATCGTGCGCGCGACCTTAGGCCGTCTGCTGTTCTCAGGCGATGAGACCAAAAAGTCCGTCAAAGTGCTGTCCGGTGGCGAAAAAGGTCGCATGATTTACGGCAAGCTCATGCTCACCCGACCGAATGTGATGTTAATGGACGAACCTACTAACCACATGGACATGGAGACGATCGAGTCCTTGCAAATTGGTTTAGAAAAGTACCCTGGCACGCTGATTTTTGTCTCGCATGACCGTGAATTTGTCGGTGGCCTAGCAACCCGTATTATCGAATTACGCGCCAATGGCGAAATCAAAGACTTCAATGGCGGCTACGACGAGTACTTGAGCTCACAAGGCATCGATACCTGAATATCTGCCCACGCAGCGGCGGCCGGACACCAGCAGAATGGGTTTAGACGACTCGGTGTGTCAGTGTGCCTAAGGAGTCGATGCCCGCCACCACCACGTCGCCCACCGACAACGCACCCACCCCAGCCGGGGTGCCGGTATAAATGAGATCGCCCGGTTGTAGGCGAAAATAACTCGACATCTCTGCAATGATGTCAGGCACTGACCAAATCATCTGTGATAAGTCACTGTCCTGGCGCACAACCCCATTCACTGACAGCCAAATTCGGCCCCGCGTGAGGTGCCCTACCATCGGCGTCGCATAAATCGCACCGATCCCTGATGCTCCCTCAAAGGTCTTTGCAGTTTCCCAAGGTTGACCGTGAGCCCGCGCGTGATTTTGCAGATCACGGCGCGTAAAATCGTTACCCACCGCGTAGCCATAGACATGATCCAGGGCACGATCAGCCCGAATCTGAGCACCGCCCGTACCAATCGCCACCACCAGCTCAACCTCATAGTGCAAATCAGCGGTCTTCGGCGGATAAGGCAGTTCTTGGCCATCCGCCAACAGCGTGTCAGAGGCTTTAGCAAACAGCACCGGTGGTGTCTTCGCCGTGTCTTTTACTATTTCCACGGTGTGCTCAGCATAGTTAAAACCTACGCAATAAATACGCTGTACCGGAAAGCGACCCGCTTCACCATCCACCGCCACCGACGGCCGTGGCAATGGAGTCACCACATAACTGGTCATTCCACCCTCCCTTAAACACGCACCGAAAAATAAAAAAACGCCTGCACTCGTTTCACGTCAGCACCTGTCTGGTGGCACGCACCACCGCAGTGTAGGCGTTGCACTCTCGTCACACCACACCACGGCATTCTGCTGGTAAGCCGCACCCAGTGTCACTGCTTGGTGCTGATCAACCCCAAAGACCAACACCCCTGACTCCGTCGGCCAATGCCCCATCGGATCGAGCGCATCAGCTAAAAGGTAAGTCCACCCGACTGCACCTAAGTGATCCAACAGCTGCTGCTGCGCACGCTGATTGATCCGTGGATCAGTCATGACGCTCAGGGGATTCCAAGCCGTCAAAAAAACGGAGCAGCTCACGCCCTGCGCGACATAGCAACGTCGTAGTTCGACGCTCGGTTGATCGATGAAAAGCGTGAATGGCACGGCCGCACCCACGATCACATAGTGTGTCTGCCGATAAGCCGGCTCAAGCATCGTGCGATCAGACTGGACACCAAAGTCAGACATCACGGAGCAGTGGCGTGGCCACCGGTGAGGCCTCTAATTCAACAATCCGCGAATGGGCGCTGGCCAATGCCCGCGTCAGCTCAGAGACTCGCGTCCGATATAAAGTCAGTTCCTGCTGCAGACGATCCGTGGCATCCACTTTGCTGCGCAAGGCATCCATCTCGCGTGCCCAGCGCACCTGATGCACCCGCTCCCGCTCTTCTGCCACCTCGGCGCGTGCAATGGCCGCTTCTCTGGATTCCTCAGAGACGCTGCGTGGCACCGAGGGTAATTGCACCGGGGTGGTGGCTTCGGCCACCAGGCGATAGATCCGGGCCACTCCCCCACGGGCACCATACCGTTGGTGCAGCAAAGTCCTGACCGCCACGCCCGTCACCCGACGGCCGAGACCTTGGATCTCGGTCATCACGGCGGTGATGGCCTCATCGGTCAATAAAGGAGGACGCATAGGATCGAGCATAGCATAGTTATGGAAAATTTTCCGTAACTGCGCTATTTAGCCATTAAGACAAAGAAAATCGGGGTCCTTAAAACAACTATTAATAATAAAATCAGTATCTTATTAAATTAAATGTTCCACGAGATGTTCCACGAAAGCCGGGTTGCCCGTGGGCATCCCTCGTTCATCACGGGCCGGTCAACACTCCCCGACACTCGACCCCTTAATCGTGTACCCGAAACACCTATTTATCTTTTATATTCAATAGGTTACTGATGTTTCGTCTCGAAACCTAGGTTCAGCTCAGATCCTGAAGCACCTGCTCGATCGCTTGCATCACGCTCTCCCGATCAGCGACCTTAAGACCCTTCGGGAAAGCCAAGGTGACTTTGCCCTTGGCATTGCGAGTGAGAATGGCGCGACCGGCACTGCCCACATTGTACTCCCGACGCATCGGCGACAACTTCCGACTTTGATCGAGGCTCGCCAACAACAGCTTTAACACCACCCGGGGATCTCGACCGCCCTCCTCCTCTCGGCGCGCCAGATTCTTAGCGGCCTGCAACACCACATCCCGCGCACCCGGCCGCTCCATCAGGGCAATCAGCTTATAGGCCTGCTCTACTGGGACGGCGGAGCGATCAAGAATCAGACTGGCGATCGGCCCGTGGTTCAGCAATTGGGCAGCTTTGAGCATCTTGGCGACCTGCCCTTTCGATACATTAAGGGCCTGGGCAAGCGAATCTTGTGTGGGAAAAAGCTTGGCTTCAAGCTGAATCTGGAAGGACAAAGCGCGCTCCATGGGCGTGATGTCCTGTCGATCCGCATTCTCCAAATGCATCAACACTGCCGCCTGACTGTCTGGAATATCCACCACCCGAACCTTCAGCTTGTGGTTGGTGGCTTCACAGGCATAGCGCCTACGCATGCCGTAGATAATCTCGTAGTCAAACTCGCTGTCCCCCACCAAACGGCGCGCCAAGGCAGGCTCCTGCTGCCCGTCTTTGGGTATGGACTGAATCAAATCTTCACATCGTTCGCGGGTGTACCACGCCGCGGTGCGGTTATGGTATTTCCAACCCCGGCAGCGCTTCGGATCCACGCTCAAAATCGTCTCGCGGGTCAGCCCCGGACTCGTGCGACCTTGCAAGGCGAGCTCCGCGGTGGGCAGCACCGCGCGCATGCCCGATCGCACCGGTTCGATCTCCGGTCGGGTTTTAAGCGACGACGCAATATCACCCAACTTCGTCCCACCAAATAGCTTTTTATTGCTCATCCCAGCCCCCTTCAGGTGATGCCCTGCGCACTTAATTCAGCTCGTTTGGATGGCCACTCCCGAAGGATCGCCAGCTCAATCTCGCGATACACGCCGTCCATCATTTCCAGCACTTTGCGATTGGGCTTGGCCACTTCGTAAGGCCCCACGAACTGGGCCGAGGCGTTAATCACCTCAGCCGAATGGAAAAACACCCGTTGAAACACGGATTCACCAAAACACGCGCGCATCACATCGACGAACTGCCGTTGGCTGTCGTAGCGCTGGTCATACAGCGTGGTCAACACCGAGATCCACCGATAACTCTTCTCTGGGGCCAATTGCGCCACGTAGTTGCGAATCATCCGAAAGAACTGCACGGTCGATGAGAAATCGAACATCTTGGCGGCGGTCGGCACCAACAGCGCATCGGCTGCGATCAACACATTCAGGGAAATCACCCCTAAGGCCGGCGGCGAATCAAGGAGCACCACATCGTAGTTCTGTGCCACCGTCTGAATACCGTAACTGAGCTCCGCAAAGACTTCTCGCCGGGCTTCAGGGGTTGCCTGCTCGGCAATGTGCAGAACCAGTGCAATCTCCGCCTCATAGAGCGCCAGACACGCCGGAATCAGATCAATGCCAGGGAAATACGTCTTCCGTACCACGGGGTCCAAGGTGGCATGTGCCCCACCCAAATAGGCCAAAATCGTATCGTCTTGGGCGATCTCGGCGTCTGGCACGTAACCAAACATGGATGTCGTGGTCGCTTGGCTGTCGGTATCAATCACCAAGACCCGATAGCCTTTGAGCGCCAAGTAATGAGCAAAGTTAATGCAGGTGGTTGACTTCCCCACCCCGCCTTTGAAGTTCTGGCAAGCAATCACCATCGGCTGATCGCGTTCTGGATCCCGGTGCGGCAAGGTCCCAAAGTGCGCCCGAAAGGCTTGCACCTGCTCGAGCGTGTAACCCACCCGGCGGTTGTTATCCGGGTTACGCGCCGCGGGCGTCACCATGAGTTCCGCTTCGGCTCTGGCTAAGGTGGTCCGATCCCGTCCCACCATGGCCGCCGCCTCTGACGGACTGAACAAACGCTGCAAGGACTTCCGCTCATGCGGCGACTGCCCCATCTCATGCATTTTGGTCAAAAAGCTTTCACTGGACGCGAGAATATCGTCTAGCTTGTCAATCGCTCGGGTGACTGGCACACTGATCTCCCGGAAGGTCTCGTTCACGGATTTCCGATAGAATTTACCAGAAGTCCGTGCGTCTGAAACGAGTAAAAGGTAAAAAAGATCGCCGTGGGCACTGAAACTACCTCCGTCGGACCTAACTTAAGCATCCGTATGCAGCGATACACGGCTGCAGGATACTCTCGCGCGCGCATATTGGCACAGCTAGTCTCTGACGGATTCAGTCCTGATATCCTCCAGCCGCATTTTTCTGACTTTCCGGCGAGTGCTTTTATCCGAAGCGAGTTACCCGGCCCGCGGGCACTCACCGACGGGGCCCTGCGTGCTTTACAAAAACAAGCGTCCCCACCGCGCGAGGCGGCCGGTCGCTTAGCACTCAAAGCAGCCACCGAGATGGTGGAGGAGGGCATCTCCTTCCATTACGTGCCCCTGATCCAATGCTCTTTCCCGCACGCCGACCCGGGTGATGTCGCCACCTTCTCCCGAAAAAATGGTTGGCTGGAGCTCACCTTGGGCACCACCCGACCGGAAGCCGGGTTGCCCTACGGCGTGCCCGCACGATTACTCACCATCTATTGCGCGAGCGAGGCCATTCGTACCCGATCACCCGATATTTTTCTCGGGCACTCGGTGCATGATTTTTTAAGGTTGCTCGAGATCCCCATCACCCGCGGGGAGCGGGGGAGTCTGCGGGTCTATGCCAATCAACTGCTGCGACTGATTCACAGCACACTTTCCATTGATGAAAATATTCGCGACGCCAGTGGCCGCACCGGCTTACACCTCAGACAAGCCTTATTCGCGGAAGAAGCCCAGTTGTGGTGGGACAATGACCATCACGTGGGGCAGGGGAGTTCGCTCACCCTGTCGAGTGGGCTATTCAACTCTATCCTGGAGCGCTCCGCCCCTTTGAGTACCCACGCCATTCGCCAGCTGCGTAAAAGTCCGATGGATCTCGATGTGTACGCGTGGCTCGTGCATCGATTGTTTCATTTGAGTAAGCCCAGTCTTGTCACCTGGGCGCAATTGTCCGGGCAATTTGGTCACGGCTATGCGGAGTTGCGTAAATTTCGCCGATTCTTTATGGGTTCGTTACAACGCGTGCAGTTGGTATACGGCGACGCCAAAGTCAAAACCGATGATCGAGGCGTGCTGCTGCTGCCCTCTAGACCGCATGTGACGCCCACTCGCGTGGGTCACAAAACGAGGACTTAAGTTCGTCGTCCACCGAGCGCTGCACGGCGATTTAACAAAATCTGTTACATCTCTACCGCTCGTTTCAAAAGCCACTGCGAATTTTTTCGAAAAAACTCTTAAAAACAAGCGCTTAAGAAGGCTTCACTTCAACCTCACGTGAGGCCGTTGCATCTCTACCGAAAACTCACTAACCCCCTGTTATATAAACTATTTATTGCGGTTTCCCGATTGGACCGATTTCACCCCCTCCGTTGCAACCCTACCGCTTCAGCGTGACAGGCTTGAGAAAAAGGGGTCGCATCCCTCTGCCATACGCGTTGCATCACTTCGCAAAAATGATTTTTATATAATAAAATCAATGCTTTATACAGGCCCCCTGTATCTCTTCCTGTATCCCTATAACTTCCTTAAGAACGCGTAAAACGCCGTTGTGAAAAAACCGAAGATTGGTTCGAGGGAACCGCTCGAGCACCGTTTTCCCGTCGCGGATGAACCGCCATCACGCACCCACGCCATTCTCGATATAAAGCAAATTTTGCAGCTACTCCCGGCAGCTAGCGCCTTTGATCATGACGCCTCTTCTTTATTGCTTAACCGTTCCCCGGTTACGCCAGGACGTCGTCATGAGCATCATGTTTTTCAAAGTGCGCTCATTGTCACGAAGTAAAGGACACAGTGCGATCGCTAAAGCCGCTTATATCTCCCGAGACAAAATAAAAGACAACCGCACCGGTAAGCAACATGACTATCGAAAAGTCGCGGGACTGAAGTACGCAGAGATCCTGTTACCGGACTCCATGCGCGGTGCGGAGGGCGATTGGGCCCGTGATCGGCGGACTCTGTGGAATGAAGCAGAGCAGATAGAGACGCGGCGTAATGCGCGGGTAGGGCGCGAGTACACACTCGCACTCCCACATGAGCTCACTGATGCCAAGCGACTGATCCTTGTACGGGATTATGCAAACCAATTGGCCAATCGTTACGGCACCGCCGTCGATATTGCAATCCATGGGCCGACCCAGCGCGGCGACCCGCGTAATCATCACGTGCATTTACTCACGAGTACGCGGGAGGTTACTCCTGACGGGTTTGGCGCTAAAACCAATATAGAGATCTCCAACACGAACCGGCACCAACGTGGGCTGCCTTATATCGCTACGGAGTACCGCGAGCTTCGGTCACATTGGGCTACCTTAGCCAACGAGCAATTGGCCGAGGCGGGTATTGATTCGAGACTAGAAGCACGCTCTCGAATCACCCTGGCGCGCCAGGGTTTACTGATACAGCCCAGTGAGAACGCCAGGGTGCACCCCGTGGCGACTGAGGCGTTGATACCAAGCTTCCTTGCGCGCGAAGGGCACATGCCGGATGCGATGGAGGCGGTGAGCCGCTGGCGTCTCTATCGACAAACACGGCCATTGTCGATGTCATCGAGCCGAACATTAGAACAAAATAGCCAGCAGCAACTCGATGAGGGGCTTTCGCTATGATGCGAGTCGCTTGAGTTTGCAGTGTGCCGCTTGAGACTGATCGACCGCCAGTTGCCGTCACGTGTCCCGGCAGTATCCGTTGGTGGATCGCGCGTAGGAGCTTCGCGTTTGGCAGCCCGTTGTCTAAGGGCGTGGCGGCCTGCCGCCGCCACTCCCTGCCGATCGTTATTCCACATAGGTCATGTCCTCAAAGAGTGCGATGCCTATCGATAGACCATTGCACTGGGCGGCGAAAGATTCTTTGATGTCGATTAATTGAATGCGCTGGGCATCTTCTAGACAAAACGCAACAAAGCCTTCACCGGGTTCTGAAAACAGCTGGTGATCGTTAAAACGCGCCTGACAATGCTCACAAAAATTGCAGTAGTAAAATTCGTTTTGATCCGTCGTAAACGATGGCCTATAAAAAGGCGTGAGTGCAGCTACGCGTGCCGCCACGGTAGGACACAAGTATTCAATATGTGAGAGGAGGGTAGGATCGTCACCATATTCCCATTCATCCTCCTCTTCCGTTTCACCGACATTAAGCGCCTCATGACCAACTGGCAGCATGAAGCCATAAATGGCGCTCCATTTGTTGCAGCGGTGGCACTGGTGTTGTGAGCAGGCGAGCAGATAACGAGACGATCGAACGTTGACGTCAGGTGGTGGCGCAAGCCACTCACTGAATAGGACTGGATTTAGACCCTCTGGCACATACCAGGTCTTACTTACCGGATTCCAACGGGCGCCGAGCTTTTTGACGGCGTCATTATCGACGAAAGGGACTCGTAGGTTGAGAACGGTCATAAACACTCCATTTGGGTAGGCGCATAGGCGCGACCGGGAGAGTGTTCGCCGCGTAGTCCGCGCTGTCACGCCGACAATCTGGCCTCTTTAGGTAGAAATGCACAGATTGGATGCCAACGCGTCAAATGACTCGATTTTTTCTCGGACCGGGGCGGTCGGCAAAGCGCAGCTTAGCGTCGATCACCTCGACTTCGATCTGTGCGGGGCGGCTCTTATAGACGTGCTCCTTGAGCCAGACACTTTCCGCGGTGGCATCAGCTTTTGCGACCACTCGATGCCAAATCTTGCGTGCCGCATCCCAACGATAGCCCCTTAAGCGAAGAGCGTCTTTACTGTCAAAAGGGGAGCCCGTTGCCCACAGACGAAGGACGGGCTCAGTGGCTTGGGTGAGCAGCACCTGTAGGGCAATCTGTTTTGATTTAGGGAGTGGCCGCCGTAATAACTCGAGCAGCGCCCGACAATCAATTTCACTGCGATGCGCATCATAGAAAAACCCAGATGACCACGCCAAATACTCAAGTTTTGATCCGCTGAAGCCCTCATCCGACCAAGGGATTTGCACATGCGTGCAAGCCCAAGCGACCTCCTTGAAAAGTGGCAATCTGGCTTCGGTGAAGGGGCGGTCGAAGCTGGCGTTGTGAGCAATCACCCATTGAACGCCGGTCATGAACTGTGCGATCTGGCTATCGTCTAGCTGGTGGCCGGCCACCATCTCATCGGTGATGCCATGAATAGCGATGGTTTCCGCTGGGATGGGAAAGCCGGGGTCTTCGAGGCTTGAGTAGACCTCTTTCACACGGATCACTCGACCGGTACCGACTTCGTACTCAAACTTGACGAGAGCAAGTTCAATGACTTTATCCGTATCAGGATCACGACCGGTGGTTTCGGTATCTAAGACGACTGCGGTGGCGATCTCACCTGACGGTTGGGATTCAAATTGGTCACGCGCCACCAGTCGTCGCAGGACTCGGAAATCGGGGTGGGCTTCTAGCTGTGCGGCAGCCTGCTCGAGGTCGGGGCTGAGGTCGGTCAATAGAGATCCCCTTGAGGCAGACGAATAACAAGTGTGGCGGTGACGAGTTCCCGTAGAGACTAAGCGGCCTGACGATATTGAGCAATAGTCAAGCGAGATAACCGGGGTCTTTTGGCACAAAAGCGCTGTTCCTCGTCCATTCGATTGAGTCCTTTTTCTGAAAGGTGTGGGATACGTATTTGATTTTATAGGTCTCTTGCATTTCTCAATAAACGCAGCAGATTAAGCGCTCGCGAACACAAGGCTAAGGCGTGATTCTGAGCCTCCTTTTTTTGGAGGCCTTATGTATCACGCATCGATTCGCCGTCTATTCATTCTTACCGCGTTGGCTGCACACGTCACACCGGTTTTGGCCCAGTCCAGTCCCTTTGCCACTGGAGCGAGTGCGTTCCAGAGCAACTTGCTGACTATTCTGACCCCAGTCGCCGTGATTGCGGTGATGGCTTTGGGTGTCGGGGCATGGTTTAACCGCATCAGCTGGGGTTGGGCGGCCGGTGGTGCGTTGGGGATCATGCTCGTGTTCGGTGCGCCGCAAGTGGTGTCTTGGATTCGAGGACTCGCCGGTGTCTAAGCGAGGTCGTGCGCAGGTGGGGCGGGGGATCACCACCGATAGTCTGTTTATTGGCATCACTCGTCCGGCGATGGCGTTAGGCGTCCCGTATGCGGCCTTGCTGGTCACGGCCTTTATGACCCTTGAAGCGTTTCTAGTCAGCAAAAACCTGCTGATGTTGCTACTTGCCTTACCGATGCATGCCATCGCTTGGATGCTCTGTCTGGTCGAGCCCCGATTTTTCGAATTGGTCACGGTGTGGGGTAGGGTGCGAGCCCGCGCAGGGTTTCGCGGGACACGATTATGGCAGGCGGTGAGCTATGGACCGCTACCTGCTCCTTGCCGTGAAGATAAGCCGATGATGCTGGTGGTGGAGTCGGTGGGGTTTCAGCGATGAGCGCGCTGGCCTCACTAAAACACGCGGTGCCAGCCGCCCTGCATCTGCCTTACCGGGCGCATGTGACTCAGAACGTGGTCTCTACTGCATCCGGTGACTACCTCGTGTCGTGGCGGGTGGGTGGCGTCGGCTTTGAGTGCGCCGATGATCAACAGATCAATAGCGCCCATGAACGCCTCAATGTTTGGCTGCGTAATCAAGCCTCGCCAGAGGTTTCTCTATGGAGTCACGTCATCCGTCGGCGCGAGTCGGTGTTCGCACCCACGCCGATCGATGGTGACTTTGCTACCTCCCTGTCGGATCGCTATCTCAAGCGCCTTGCCGGCGAGACGTTGTGGGTAAACGAGCTGTATCTCACCTTGGTGTATCGCCCCATGAACTCGCGCATAACCAGTGCCGCGATGCAGTGGCTGACCGCCAGAGACGACGAAAGCCTGCGCCAGGAGCAGCTGGCAGCTATTGACACGATCTCTAAGCTGGCCACTCAGGTGGAGGGAGCATTGAAGGTCTATGAGCTAGATAGATTAGGTTGCTACATTAAAGATGGTCGACAGTACTCACGGCTGCTCGAGTTCCTCGCACTTTTACTAAATGGGGAACCGCAGCCCATCCCCCTACCGCGGGCACCGCTGAGTGACGCGCTTGCCACCACCCGATTGCTGGTAGGCCATGAAACATTGGAGTATCGAACAGCCACCGGTACGCGATTTGGTGCAACCCTTGCCATTAAGGAATATCCAACACCTACCTCACCCGGCCTCTTAAATCGTCTGCTGAGTACGCCATTCGCCTTCGTTTTAACGCAAAGTTTCTCATTCGTTAGTAAGTCCACCGCGATGGGCCTTCTGAATCGGCAATACCACCGCCTGCGAAACGCTGCGGACGTTGCCGTGTCGCAAGCAACCGCTCTAAAAACGGCCCTTGATCAACTGGGAAGTAATGAATTTGTGTTCGGCCAACATCACTTTTCTTTGCATGTGCTTAGCCCCCTAGTGAGCGGTATCGAGACCGATCGTCAGTGGATATTAAATGACTTGCAAAAAGGGATGGCCACGGCGCGCTCCATTTTGGGTGATGCCGGGATGGTGGTTGCGCGTGAAGACATTGCCCTAGAGGCCGCGTTCTGGGCACAACTACCGGGTAATTTTTCATCGCGACCGAGGATTGCGCCGATCACCAGTCGCAATTTTTCCGGGTTATCGCCGTTTCATCAGTATCCGTTGGGTCGTGCGCGTGGCAATCACTGGGGGGATGCTCTCACGGTGCTAAAAACGACCGCCGCCTCACCCTATTACTTTTCACTGCATGCCTCAGACCCGAAAGATCCAGACGGCGGAAGTCACCGCGACACCGGCCATACCTTTATCTGTGGACCCACGGGGTCTGGAAAGACGGTGCTGGTCGGGTTCTTATTGTGCTTGCTGCAAAAGCACGAAGCGACTCAAGTGGTCTTCGACAAGGACCGCGGCCTAGAGATATTAATTCGAGCACTTGGTGGTCAGTATCTCAGTCTAAAGCGTGGTGTTGAGACTGGTTGTAACCCGCTGCAGTTACCAGACAATCCTGCCAATCGCGCCTTTCTGACTGGCTGGCTGCGTGCGCTCTTATACAGTCCGACGCGGCCGCTGAGTGCCCGTGATGAACTGGAATTGGACGATGCCTTAGCCGGCACTCTATTGCTACCGATCTCGGACCGACGGTTGTCCCGCTTACTCGAGTTCTTAGACCCCACCGTTCAGGACGGCGTCTACGCACGACTGTCCCGCTGGTGTCAGAGCACCGGCGGCGAGTTAGGCACTGTTTTTGACGCATCGACCGATCGCATCGTACCGATTCTCAATGCAGCGACCGTGCTGGGCTTTGATATGACCGATGTCATAGAGGACCCCGTCATCCGCGCGCCTCTCGTTCAGTATCTTTTCCATCTGCTTGAAAATCTCCTAGATGGCCGTCGCTTTGTCGCTTGGCTTGACGAATTTGCCAAGCTCCTCGGCGACCCAATCTTTGAGTCCTTGGCTAAGGATGGCACCAATACCTGGCGCAAGCGCAATGGAGTGATCGCCTTCGCCACTCAAAGCCCACATGATGTACTCACGAGTGCCATCGCTCGCACACTCATCGAGCAGACGCCGACGAAGATATTTTTTCCAAATCCGGACGCGCATCGCGCCGACTATATCGACGGCTTTGGGCTCACTGAACGTGAATATGAGCTCATTCACACGGAAATCACCTCGGGCTCGCGCCGCTTCTTAATCAAGCAGGGCCATGAGAGTGTGGTCGCGGAACTGGACCTCAAAGGCTTTGACGCAGAACTCAAGGTGATCTCCGGGCGGTCGAGTTCAGTGACCGAGTTAGAACAACTCATCACCGTCCACGGCTCAGAACCGACACGGTGGCTACCGGCTTTTCTCTCACGTCCCACGACCACAGATTAGGAGAACCCATGAAACGATTCACTATGATTGCCATGACTATGGTCCTGATCGTGCCAACCATGGCACAAGCCCAGATGGCTGTGTTCGATGGCGCCGCTTTTCAACAGCTTATCCAGCAAGTGAGCGCCTGGCGCCAGCAGCTCCAAGCCATGCAAATGCAACTGCGGCAGTTACAGCAGACACACAGCGCGCTCACCGGTACTCGCGGTATGCAGTCACTTCTGCGCTCCTCCCCGCAGACGCTTAATTACCTCCCCAATGATGCCCAAACCCTGATCGCGGTCAGCGGCGGTGGGGGTGGCGCTCAGTACGCAGGCTTGGGTAGCGAAGTCACCCGTCAGACCACTCAGAACTCGGTGATGACACAAGCGATGCTTAGCCGATTATCGCCACAGCTCTCCGAGCTCGTTATTCGTGAGCGAATGACTCACGCAACCCACCAAATTCTGAGTCGTGCGGCTTATACGGAGGCGAGTACGCGCTTCAATGAACTGACCTCCCTCATTAATGAGATCGGTGCAGCGACCGACGCCAAGGCGATCGCTGACTTACAGGCGAGAATTCTCGGAGAGCAGATTCTACTGGCTAATGACAATGCCAAGTTGCAGTCCTTGGCGCAGATCGCGGCCGCTGATCAGGCGGTCAGTCAGCAGAGCGCGCGGGAGTCAGCCTTTGTGAACCATGGGCACTTTGCGACTCGCTTCCAGCCCATTCCACCGGCACCGTGATGTTTTTCCAAACCTACTGGATCTGGCTCTCCGCGCGTCTGACGACCTACATCAGTGTGCATGCTGCGCAGTTAGCTTCCGCTATTGAGCCGGCGGTGGTCTCCATGGCAGTCATCGCAGTGATGCTATGGGGTTACTTGCACCTGCGTGGTCAAATTGAAGAACCCATCCTAGAGGGGGTGAAGCGACTACTCACTATAGTGGTCGTATTTGGTGTGGGCCTGAAATTATGGGCCTATAACGATCTCTTGGTGGATACCTTCTTTACCGCCCCGAACCAATTGGCCGCGAAGTTAGTCGGCGCCTCAGATCCGGTCACTATGGTCGACCAGATCTGGGCGCAGGGCGGCACGGCAGCAGGCCTTCTGTGGGATAAGGCCAATATCCTGACCGGCGATCCCGGGTTTTACTTGGTCGCGGCAGCAGTGTATCTGCTGGTGGCGTTTGTGTGTGTGTACACGATGTTTCTCATTTCACTCGCCCGAATCGCTCTGGCGGTCTTGCTGGCTTTAGGGCCGCTATTTATCGTGATGACCCTATTTCAACCCACGCGGCGTTTCTTTGAGGCGTGGATTCATGAGTTAACTAATTATGCCTTGGTCAGCATCATCACCATGATGGTGGCTGTCCTCATGCTGGATTTCGTGCAGTCCTATGCCACGCAAACGGCAGCACTGGGAAGCAGTCTGATGACAGTCGACGCGCTCAACTTGGTGCTGACCACAGGCCTGGTACTGATGGTTTTGCGCCAAGTGTTACCGATTGCTGCGCGCCTCGCTGGAGGCTTTGCCCTATCAACCAATGGCGTCGTGGAGCGCGCAGCGACGGCTCTAGGTGGGTTGACCATTGGTGCGGCGACCGCCGTTTTGAATGCAAGCGAGAGCTCAGATGACTGGGCAATTGAAGAACCAGAGAAGTTACCAAGAAAAGGAGGTGCAGTGTGAGAGCGCTGTTAGGAATCGTATTGACCGCATTGTTCACAGGGGGGTTGCTGTGCGGCTGTGTGGGGGTTCATCAAAGGGCCGCGTGTCATGGCCCCTGGGTGCCAATTAACCAAAATATCGAGGTGCCTCATGCATAAGATTGATGAACCGTACTATGCCGAGGCGTTCAGTTGGGACGTGGATCGTAGTGTGTTGTTGCGCGACAGTCATCGCATAGCCTGGCGGGTCACCGCTGGCGCCATGGTGCTCTCCGTAGGGTGCGTCGTGACCCTGCTGGTTTTACTGCCACTGAAAAAAATAGAGCCCTATCTGATCCGGGTCGATAACACCACGGGCGTCGTGGATGTGGTGCCTCACTATATCGGCCGGACGGATCTTCCAGAGACGGTTACTCGCTATTTAGTGACCCAGTATGTGACGGAGCGGGAGCGCTATGTGGCCGCCCTCGCGGAAACAGACTATATGACCGTTGGGGCCTTTCATTCAGCGCCCATGAACCAGGCGTGGGCTGCACTGTGGACGCGCACTAATGCCGACTCCCCGCTGAATCGCTATGCGCAGGATGCTGCGGTCACTGTCCAAGTGCAGGCGGTGTCTTTTTTAAAGAGGACGTCTGAGGGGAATGATACATTGCAGGTTCGTTTTCAAACGGCTACACAACGTGCCGCGGGCGGCGCGGCTGAGCTTGAGCATTATGTGGCCACTCTACAGACCGCATTCTCTGCGCCCTCTACAGATGTTCGGATACGCGCCGCTAATCCATTGGGCTTCAAGGTCTTAGAGTACCGAAAAGAGCCAGAACTGTTGCCCACCGACCCGACGCCTGTATTACATAGTCAGGATGCGCGCAGTACTCGGGTGCGTTCATGAGTCGCCGACACTTAGGGGTGTCAGCACTCATCGGCTTAATGGCTGTGGCGTGTGGCTTGACCCTGCCGGTGCCAGCGCACGCCGGTGAGACGGGAGATGAACGCATGAGGGTTGTTGATTACCTGCCTGATCAGGTGATTAATCTGACTTTGTGGGTGGGCTATCACCTGCATATAGAGTTCGCGCCCGACGAGCAGTTCGTGAGTTTAGGGGCAGGCGATACCGCGAGCCTTGATGTCGCTGCGGAGGGGCATCACTTATTTTTAAAAGCAAGGCAGCCGGTGACCCACTCTAATCTAACTATCCTGACCAACCGTCGGGTGTATGTGATCGATTACCGGGCGCTAGCAAAAGTCAGTCCCAAAGATCATCCGCTGTACTCGTTGCAATTTAAGTACCCGCCCGCGGTGAGTGCGACTCAGAGTCGGGCATTCAGCGACGCCGAGCAGCGTCTGAATGGGACGTCCCCACAAAAAAACAACGACTATTGGTTTTGTGGGCCAGCGTCCTTGCGACCGCGTGCCGCGTTTGATGATGGCATGCAGCTGCGGCTGTTCTTTCCACCACAAATGGAGTGGCCAGCGGTCTATGTGGCGACCCCGGATGGGGAAGAGGCTTTAGTCAACTCTCATACGGAGAAAGACGTGTTGGTTATTCATCACTTAGCGGAGCGCTTTGTCTTACGACGCGGATCTGAGGTGGGATGTCTTGTGAACCGCCACCCTAACAGTGACGCACGCCGCGCGACCAGCGGTACCGTACTCGACACGGTTGAGCGGACAACGTTTACGGTGCAGCCATGAGAAAGGATACTGGTATTCCCGGTGATCGTGGGATAGCACAGATGCGCGGTCCACGACTTCTGGCACAACGATTGCCACACTATGTCGCTACGGGTTTCATGGTGGCCGCTGGGGTGGGGCTGCTCATTGCCTACTACAGCGAGGTGAGCCACCGTGCCAAAGAAACTGCCAGTGCGCCCCATCAGTCAGCCCGCACGGTAAGTCGATCAGAGATGAAGTTGCCGAGCTTAGGAGTCGCGCCACCGCCTGTGGAAGTGCCGTCACCCGTGTCCACTGGCCTTGAGCACAGTGGTCTGCAGTTGTCTCCCGATGCGCTCACGTCGCCGAGTCAGTTGGCGGCCATGTCGGCGGGGACGACCGCCGCTCGTCCGCCGGTGTACGCGGCACCGGTGACAATTCGTGCAACCACTTTAATTAATGAGGCTGACTCAGTCGGCATCGATGCCATAGCGACACGCACTGAGCGCGTTCTTAGTCCTCGCCTCAGCGTTGGCGCCGACAGGGCAGCACCGATATCCGTGGTCACTGTGGCCGCCACCGTATTGCCGACACAGCGCTGGTTGTTGCCGAAAGGCTCGTTCTTGAATTGCACCCTAGAGACGGCTGTGGATTCAACCCTACCCGGACTATCCACCTGTGTGCTAGGCAAGGATGTTTTTGGTGCCGATGGTCGGGTCGTTCTTTTAGAGCGCGGGACGCGACTCATTGGCGAGATCAAAACGGATGTCAGGGCAGGTCAAGCACGCGTGGTGCTATTGTGGAATGAAGCGCGTACGCCCACGGGGGTAGTGGTCAGTCTTCAATCTCCAGGCACTGATGCGCTTGGACGATCCGGGGTGCCAGGGGAAGTGGATCGCCACACCGGCGAGCGCTTCGGTGCAGCGGTCATGTTGTCGCTGTTCGATGCGGGAGTCACCGCGGTGACTACGCGCAGTCAGGGAGCCGGCGCGATTGTCTATAACGCTCAGGCGTCACACGATGTGGCTAGTGAGGCGCTGAAGGACTCTATCGGGATCCCACCTACTATCCGCGTGTCAACTGGGGCGCGGCTATCCGTGATTGTGATGAGAGATCTGGATTTTCGTAGTGTCTATGGTCTGGTGGATCATGGCGATTGACGCGCCACTCAGAGCAAACGTTAGCTCGTTGCATCACTACATCAAGCAATTACGTTCGTGCTTGGCTCTTCCGGGGGTCACCGAGGTGTGTATGCAACGCCCCGGCGAACTCTTTCTGGAGGATGGAGGGGGTTGGCGCTGTGTGCCGGCACCTTGGGCTACGTCTGCGTGGGCCAAACACTTTTCTCGATTGCTGGCCACATTCAGTGATCAGCGGGTGAATGATGAGACACCGCTCCTATCAGCGACTTTGCCAGATGGAGAGCGCGTGCAGTTGGTGTTGCCCCCCGCGACGCTAAAGGGTCATGTGGTAATGGCGGTACGTAGACCAAACCAACAAGTGTGGAGTGTGGGTCAGTTGGCTGAGCGCCAGTTTTTTACAACACAGCCCGGCTGGTTGCCTGAGCGGTCAGACCAGGATGGCAACCTGCACAGCGCCTTCGCAGCCAAGGATTGGGCGCGATTCTTGTCTTTAGCCGTAAAAGCCAAGTTGAATATCGTCGTGGCGGGAGCTACCGGATCCGGTAAGACCACCCTGACTAAGGCGCTCATTCAGGAGATCGCCGTCGATGAACGCCTCATCAGTATAGAGGATGCCGCCGAACTTGATTTTAGCCGACATCAAAATTCTGTTCGACTGTTTTACTCAAAAGATGGTCAAGGCAGGGCACGGGTGACTCCCAAACAGCTACTAGAAGCGTGCCTGCGACTGAGACCGGATCGAATCTTGTTGGCCGAACTGCGTGGAGAGGAGGCCTACTATTTTTTGCGTAATGTCAGTTCAGGTCATCCCGGATCGATTACCAGTGTTCATGCGGGGAGCCCCGCCTTGGCCTTTGAACAGCTGGCGCTGTTGGTGAAGGAGAGTGCGCCGGGGCGTGAACTGGCGTTGGCAGACATTTTACGATTGCTACACTCTATTGTGGATGTGGTGGTGCATTGCGTACGGCGAGGAACACACCGCGGTATCAGCGATGTCTATTGGGTTGGAGCCGAGTCTGGCGCGCTGGCCTATCGCGTGTGTGGATAGCGAGAATCACATCGGGTGTGGAAAAGAGCATTGTCCACCCCGTTGGAGAGCGATAGACTGTAATTCCCTCCATCATCGCGCCCGTCTCTAAGCGCAGGGAGCGACACCATTAGGTCGATTGGATGAACCGCTCCACCTTGTCTACTCGCGTGCTGGTATGTATTGCCGCCACTTGGTTTGTGTGGGGGTCGACTTATTTGGTCATTCGCTTGGCCTTGGTCGGATTTCCACCCTTCTTCTTGATGGGGACTCGCTTTGTGGTCGCCGGTAGCTTATTGATGGGCTATTGCCTCTGGCGGGGCAGCGTACTACCGACAAAACGCCAGTGGTTCAGTGCATTGGTGGTGGGTAGTCTCATGTTGGGCGGAGGAATGGGTGGGACAGCGTATGCAGAACTCACCATTGGGTCGGGTCTCGTGGTTGCTTTTATTGCCATCACTCCATTGCTCATCACGCTCGTTCATCTGCCGTTGGGTCTCCGTCCGAGGCGCTTAGAGTTGGCAGGCATCTGCTTGGGTGTCGTGGGTGTCCTCTTGCTCACCCGTGGCGCCACATACCAAAGTTCTTTAGGTGGCTTACTGGCCATCTGTCTGGGGTGTGTCGGTTGGACGATGGGCACGGTCTTGAGTCAGCGATCACTGCGCTTAGCGCCGGGTGCGATGGGTTTTGCCTCAGAAATGCTCTGTGGCGGCCTGGTGTTGTTGTGCCTGTCCGCGTCGGTCGGCGAACACTGGAGTCTCATCGTCCCTCAAGGGGCGTGGCTTGCCTGGGGGTATCTCGTCGTTTTTGGCTCGTTAATCGCCTTCAATGCCTACATGTACCTGCTGGGCAAGGTTTCAAATGGCGTCGCGACCAGTTATACCTACGTCAACCCCGTCATCGCCCTAGGACTGGGTGTGACGGTTGGCCATGAGTCGATTAGCCCCTCCGAGTGGCAAGCGGTCGCGGTGATTCTCGCAGGTCTTATCTTGTTACTATCTGGCAAGCGTGTGTAAATTGCTGAGGTATTTCCAAGGGAAAGGCTGCCCACGTGATGACTAATGATGATGTGTCGCAGGTCCCTTTATGATTTTTCTCCCGTCGTCTCAACATCGGCGCATGCCGTGGAAAAATGGCTTAGGTGAGACCACGGAGATCGCCGTGTATCCTCCCCATGCTTCGTTGACGCACTTTGACTGGCGCATCAGTATGGCGCGTGTCACGGCGTCCGCTCCCTTTTCCCTATTCCCAGACATTGATCGCACCCTCACCGTGCTTGAGGGCGGAGGGCTCTCTTTATCTATAGATGGGGGTGCGCCCGTGCGTCTAGATACGGCTTCGCCTCCGTTTTCATTTGCGGGAGATGCGGTTACCGACGTCCTACTAGAAGGCGATAATCTGCTGGATTTTAATGTGATGACTCGCCGCGGTCAGTTTGCTCAGCAAGTCACTCGCCTGTCCTTGGACCGTCCGCTGACAAAACGCGTCGATAGTGATGTGGTGCTGGTTTTTTGTATTGACGGGGAACTCGTCATCTCAAGCGCTCAAGAGCAGGTGCGACTAAAAAAACAAGACGCGATGCTATGTGATGCCACACCAGTGACCCTAGAGCTAACCGGTTCTACAGCGGCCGAGCTACTGTGGGTATCCCTATCGCGCTTAGCCTGAAGTCGATAGGGCGTGTGGTAACGCGGTTAACAAGTGATTGACCTCTGAGGTCAAGCCCACCGTGATGCGCGCCCATTGATCGTAGCCAGTAAAATGTCGACCTACTGCGATGTGGTGCGCCAACATTTTTTTAGAGAACTCGGCCAAAGGCTGGCGCACATCAAAAAACACAAAATTACCCTGTGAGCGTGTTCTCGTGAGTCCGAGACGATCAATACAGTCTTCGATGCGTGCGCGATCCGCGAGCAGGACGGTTCTTGTGGAGTGAATGAAGGCCGAGTCGGTGAGGCTAGCGAGGGCTGCTCGAAGGCCAGCGATATTGGGGTAGGCCAGCTGCTTTGCGGTGAGCTGTGCGGCGAGTGTGGGATGGGCGTAGGCGTAGCCGATACGCAGGCCCGCGAGTCCATGAATCTTAGAAAAGGTTCGCGTGACGATGAGGTTTTGGTAGGTTTTTACCCAAGAGATTACGGAACCGGCTGATGAGTCTGTAATGAAGTCAAAGTAAGCCTCGTCAATAAGTACGCGGGTTCTCGCCGGCACCGCTCGCATGAAGTCTTCAAGCGCTTTAAGGCCCACCACGGTGGCCGTTGGGTTATTGGGGTTACAGATATAGATCAGCCGAGTCTTGTCTGTGATCGCGGCTTGCATGGCTGGTAAATCATGTTGGTGCTGTGCATTCAACGGCACGGTGATCACCTGCAGGCCCAGTCGAGTGGCGAAGTCCGGCAGTTCCTCATAGGTGGGTGTGGCGGCGATGACCTCCCCGCCCGATCCACCCTCAGCTGCTAAAAATGCTGACATGCGCAGCAGCTCGCTGGAACCAGAGCCTAGGATGAGGTGCTCGATGGTCAGTTGGTCGTAGGCTGCAATGGCCTGCATTAAGGTCTTGATGGCCTGATCGCCATAACGACAGGACTCAAAGACGCTTCGGATGATGGCTTGGCGGGCGGTTGGCGAGGGGCCGTAGGGGTTTTCGTTGCCATTCAGCAGGATGACGGAGGGGGTGGGTGGTGAGGGGTCGGGCGGCACCGCGGCGAGCAGGGCGCGTGGTGTGACGGTAGAGAACAAAGCGGCGGCGCCTAACAGGGCGCTCCGGCGGCTAACGGTCAGTTGCCTCAGAGAAGACAACGTGGCGGCCGCCGGGGTGGTAAGGCTTTCAGCGGAATCCGCCATGGCTTTCTCTCCTGACATCGTGGGGCGCCGTGCGTGATCAGGTCACGCAGCATGACCCTAACACGGGGCAGCCTTGAGCGGAACCGGCTTAGGCTCGGCAGGGTGCGTGCGTAGAAACCATCACAGTGGTCTTTTACCTGCACCGTACGATGATGCTAGGATTTACCTAATCCTGAGATTCCAATGGGGTGAGGGCATGAACCAAAGAGCGGCGCATACCACAGAGCAGAAGACCCGAGGTGGTGCAGCCGAGGTGGTCACCGAGTGGTTGGCACACGCCGACATACGGGTGGATGGACCGCGCCCTTGGGATCTACAGGTGCGTGATGAACGGTTGTGGAATGCGGTGCTCGGTGGCGGTTCTCTCGGCGTCGGCGAAGCGTATATGAACGGTTGGTTCGATGCAGAGCGCCTTGATGAGTTGCTGTTTCGCGCCATTCGAGGTTCCATCGATAAGCGCCTACCGGCTATGCGGGAGGTGTTGCTCGCTCTTAAGAGCCGGCTGATGAATCTGCAGACGCCGAAGCGGTCTTTCAAGGTTGGCGAGCAACACTATGACGTGGGCGATGATCTGTATACCTTGATGCTCGATCCTCGTTTAATTTATAGCTGTGGCTATTGGAAGAACGCACCCACGTTGGCGCTCGC
The DNA here is from genome assembly GCA_903862885.1 of uncultured Pseudomonadota bacterium. Taxonomy (GTDB): domain Bacteria; phylum Pseudomonadota; class Gammaproteobacteria; order Steroidobacterales; family Steroidobacteraceae; genus CAIKZZ01. Next base: position 39,751 of record CAIOZU010000028.1, on the reverse strand, counting down.
ACAAGAGGCGAAGCTGGATTTGATATGCCGAAAGCTGGGTTTTAAGCCAGGTATGCGGGTGCTCGATATTGGTTGTGGCTGGGGAGGGGCAGCCCAGTTCGCAGCGGAACGCTACGGGGTGCAGGTGACCGGTGTCACGATCTCAAAAAATCAGGCTGGCAGTGCTCGCGAACGGTGCAAGAATTTGCCTGTTGAAGTGATTTTTGATGATTATCGTAGTGTGACAGGCACATACGATCGAATTTACTCCATCGGGATGTTTGAGCATGTCGGTGAGCGCAATTATCGCGTCTTTTTTGAGACCACCCGTCGGCTATTGGCGCCAGAGGGGTTAATGCTTTTACACACCATTGGTAATCGTCAGACACAAAAAGCCAACGATCCATGGATTGAAAAGTACATATTCCCCCATTCAAAAATCCCATCACGACGTCAGATTGATGCGGCGTCAGAAGGGCTTTGGACGATTGAGGACTGGCATGAGTTTGGCGTTGACTATGACCACACCTTGATGGCTTGGTCCGAGAACTTTGAGCGTGGGTGGCCGATGCTTAAAGCTGCTTATGGCGAACGGTTCCACCGCATGTGGCATTTTTACTTGATGGCCTCAGCCGCGAGCTTTCGTTCCCGAAGCAATCAACTGTGGCAAGTCGTGATGTCACCCGATGGCGTGTTAGGCGGCTATCAAGAAGTTCGCTAGGCGCTGTTTGTTGCTGGGTCTGGTGTTTCAGAATTAACGAGTAACCAACACAGCGCCGCTAGCAGCGCGAAGGCCGCACCTGATACGAACGCGGCTTGCCAGTGACCGCTGCCGGAGAGCGCGCCCACCACAGGCTGCACAATAATGCCGCCGATATTGCCACCGGTATTCAGTACACCGGTGGCGGCGGCGGTATCCGCACCGGCGACTCGCATGGTAGCAGCCCAGTAGGCCCCCTCATTGAGTTCGATGGATAGAAAGGCAAGGACCAGCGAGAAGACCGCGGCGTAGGGTGTTGGCACACCAATACAAATCAACAACAGCAGACCTGCCAAAGGCAATGAGCACATCGGTACTAGGTGATAACCAAAGCGGAAGCCTATGCGCACCACCAGCCAATCAGATAAGTAACCGCCCACGCCGGCCCCGATCCCCGCACCGATCCATGGCAGCATACCGGCAACGCCACTTTCTAGGCCGCTGAAATGCCTGACTTGCACCAGATATAAAAACGACCACGAACTCAGTAGATAGAAAGCGTAGTTAAGACAAAGGTAAGAGAAAGCCAGCAGCAACACATTGCGGTTACCTAGAATACGAACCAGACGAGCCATGGTCATGGGTGCGCGGCTGCTTTGGGAAGGCAAGGGCAATTCCGCTAGTTCGGCGGGTGTCACCGAACGGTGCTCTGGTGGGGTGTCTCGACCATACCAAGCCCACGCAACGGTCAACAGGATGGCAGGCAGCGCCACCCACAAGAGCGCGCCTTGCCATCCAAAGTGTGCCGTTAACAGCACAATCAGTAGCGGCGTCATCGCTCCGCCCAAGTTCATGCCGGAGGAGACCAGTCCATTAACGAAGGCCCATTGACGCTCTGGGAACCATACCTGTGAGACACCGGCAAACAGGGGAAAGACGGGCCCCTGGGATGCGCCGAGTAAACCTTGCGCGAGCAACAGCGCGACAAACAAGCCGGTGCCCGCGAGCAACACGGGTGCTAAGGGGGTGGCGATGGTAGCGATGAGTCCGATGAGCCCGACGCCGGTGTAGGTTAGCCTCGCGCCGAAGCGCTGGCCAATCAAACCACCGGGCAGCTGGGCGATAGCATAGGCCGTGGTGAAAGCCGCATTGAGCCAGCCGATTTGCATTTGGGTCAGATGCAGATCCGGCATCATCTGTGCGGCGGCGACTGCGATACTCGTCCTTTGTATATAGGACAGCATGGCAAACGCACTCATAAAAACAAATATCCACCAACGAATGCGAATCGGTTGAGTCGCGAGCGGCATGATGCTAACTCCTAAGAAGTCCGCTGAGCAATGCGGTTATGAGCGCAGTTTCAGTGCCTTTGGATCGTAGGGCGGCTCACGAAGGATACGTGCGGCGCGAGGCTCTCCTACCACAGTGACAGAGAGTGAAGGATCGGACCTGACGAGTGATGTCTGCACGTAGGCAAGAGCGAGACTTTCTTTTACATGATGGCCGTAACATCCCGAGGTGATAAAGCCGACTCGCTGATCTTGATGATAGATCGGCTCGTAGCCTGTGACATCCGCATCTAGAGCGTCGATGCGAATGAGCACCAGCGTTTCATTCGGTGTTGTTTTAGAGGCGGCCAGCGCTGCTTCGCGGCCGATGAAGTCGCCTTTGTTAAAATCAATAAAGCGCTCCAAACCACACATCGCGGGGGTGTAGGAGGCCGAGAACTCCAGTGACCAGACACCGTAGCCTTTCTCAAGACGCAGACTATCTTGAGCGCGCATGCCAATGGGCTTCATGCCCAAGGGGGTTCCCGCATCCATCAGGACCTGCCACAGCGCACGCTGTTGGCTGGCTGGAACAGTCAGCTCATAGCCCAGTTCACCGGTGAGTGAGAGGCGCGCGACCACCGCTTGAGTGCGGCCTACGTCGAGCGTTTGGCAGCTCATAAAAGGTAGCGCCGTATTGGATACATCCGATTTTGTGAGGCGCGCTAGGATATCGCGTGACTTGGGTCCTGACAGTGAAAAGCCAAGCCAGCTTTCTGAGAGGTTCTGGATAGTGACACCCGTGGCTGGTAAGTGATCATTGAACCAGCGCAGATGCCATTCTTGTAAATAGTAAGAACCGATCAGCCAAAAGCGGGTGGGACTCAAACGGGTCACGGTGAGATCACCCATCAGTCGACCGGATGGGCTCAGCATCGGCGCGAGTCGAATGCGACCCTCCTCGGGTAAGCGATTCGCCAGTAAATGATTAAGCCAGCGCTCGGCACCAGGACCAGAGACTTCATAGCGACCATAGACACTGGTATCTAATAAACCCGCCGCGCTTCGCGTGGCCTCTACCTCGGTTTTTACAAAGCGATCGGCATCAGAGCGTTTAAGGCTAGGGGTCTCCATGAACAGAGGCTCATCACTGGCGTAATACTGCGGCGTTTCCATACCCCACACGACGCCAAAGCGCGCTCCTAATCGGCTTTGGGCGTCATAGCTCGGGTTCATTTTGAGTGGTCGTCCAGCAGGCAGCTCTTCATTCGGATAAGCAATAATAAAACGACGCGCATAGAACTGTGCCGTCATATCTTTTAGGTATCGATCATGGCTTGCAAAGGCGCCATAGCGAGCGACGTCCATTCCAAAAATGTCGGATCCTGGATCTCCTTCAACAATCCAATTAGAGAGCACTTTGCCGATGGCGCCGCCCTGTGAGAAGCCACTCATGCAGCCGCAGGCGGCCCAGAAATTTTTAAGACCAGGGACTGGACCTACTAAGGGGTTGCCATCTGGGGTGAAGGTAAAGGCGCCATTGACCCATTTACGAATGCCCGCGCGCTCAAGACTAGGGAAGCGCTTGAAGCCGATCAATAGTTCTGGGCTGATTCGATCAATGTCCTCCGGAATCAGTTCCATGCCGTAATCCCAGTCAGCGCCTTCCGTCTTCCAGTGGCGCGGATCGCGTTCATAGACACCGAGAAGAACGCCTTTGCGCTCTTGCTGTAGATAGGTAAACCCTTCAAGGTCTGTGACGCATGGCATCTCATCCGCTCGGGCCAATAGCTCTGGTAAATCCTCGGTAATGAGATAGTGGTGCTGCATGGGTGTGATCGGCAGATCAACGCCTGCCATCTGCCCGACCCGGCGTGCCCACAAGCCACCCGCATTGACGACGTGCTCAGCGGTGATAGGACCTTGCTCCGTATCGACCCGCCAATGACCATTTGGTAGTGGCGTCAACGCCAATACGCGATTATGCAAAATAACATCGGCACCTTTTTTACGCGCTGCGATTGCAAATGCGTGTGTTGCGCCATGAGGATCCACGGCGCCCTCGTGTGGATCAAATAAACCGCCGAGTAAACCGGTGGGATCGACGATCGGACAGTCCGCAATGATTTGGTCTGGTGTCGCGAGGCGCGCCTCAATGCCGAGCGTTTGATAGACGGCAAACTCCGATTTTAGCCACTCCCAGCGGGCGGGCGTCGTGGCGATGCTGTAGCCCCCTGGCATGTGCATACCGACGTTTTGCCCACTCTCGGCTTCGACTTCCTTATATAGCTTAATCGTATACGCCTGCAGTGCCGCGATATTTGGATCGTCATTGATCGCATGAAAGCCCGCGGCCGCGTGCCAGGTCGACCCTGCTGTGAGCTCGGCGCGCTCAATCAATGCAAGATCTGTCCAGCCATGACGCGCGAGGTGATAAAGCACGCTGGTGCCAACGATGCCGCCACCAATAATGACGACGCGATAATGGCTCTTCATTCTGCTTATTCCTCTTCAATGCTGTCGGACAGCTGTGCACGTCGCGTCTGGATAAAGTGCAGCATGGCTTCATCGTGTGCTGGATCAATGCCAGGGTCTTGGTACTCAGCAAGCATTTTTTTCCACACCCTATTGGCGCGCTGCTCTGCTGACAGGCTGCCTTCGCTTGACCACTGCTCATAGGATGAATAATCGGCGATAGTGGATTGATAAAACGCAGACTCAAAGTTCGCTTGGGTATGGGCACAGCCTAAAAAGTGACCACCGGGACCGACTTCTCTAATGGCATCGAGGGCCTGACCGCGTTCGGTAAGATCCATACCCGCCGCTAAGGATTGCATCATGGCCAGTTGATCGGCATCCATAACGAATTTTTCATAGCCGGCGACCAGTCCGCCTTCGAGCCAACCGGCCGCGTGGGTAACCAAATTAACGCCTGCCAATAAGGTGGGCAGTAGGGTGTGGGCGCTCTCGTAAGCTGCCTGCGCGTCCGCTGTTTTCGCGGAACACAAGGAGCCACCGCTGCGACAGGGGATGCCTAGGCGTCTGGCCAACTGCGCGGTTGCAAAAATCATTTGAGTTGCTTCAGGCGTACCGAAAGTGGGCGCACCGGTGCGCATCGATATAGCGCCCACGAAGGAGCCCATGATCACCGGCGCACCGGGACGGACTAATTGGGTCAGCGCCATACCTGCCAAGGTCTCGGCAAGTATCTCCGACATACATCCAGCGGCGGTCACAGGACCCATGGCGCCCGCTAAGACTGCTGGTACGACGATGGTGCCTTGGTTGTGTGCCGCGAACACGCGCAATGCACCGAGCATTCGGCCATCAAAAGTGAGTGGTGAGTTGGAGTTGATATTGCCAAGCACCACCGCGTGTTGGTCGACATAGGCCTCACCAAATAACAATTCGGCCATGCGCACCGCATCCGCCGCGTGCCCGGGGGTCTCCGGCGTGGCCTCGCAGCCTTGATCGCTATAGCGGAAAAAGGCGTACTGCACATCGAGGTGGCGTTTGCCTGCTGGGATGTCCATGGGCTCGACGGTACTGCCCCCTGAAAAGTGAATGGCGGGTGCCATATGCGCGAGTTTGATGAAATTGTGGAGATCCTCAAGCGTACCGTAGCGGCGGCCGCGGTCAAGATCAGTGACAAAAGGCGGGCCACCGACAGGAGAAAAGACGGTGGCATTGCCGCCGATGCGTACACTGCGTAGCGGGTTTCGAGCGTGCACCGTGAATTCACGCGGTGCGGTTTTTAGCAGGTGCCTGGCCATCCCGCGGGGGATTCTTACTCGTTCGCCTTTGATATCGGCACCGGCCTCGCGCCATAGGCGTAAGGATTCCGGGTCACGACGAAACTCGATGCCGATTTCCTCTAGGATGGTCTCGGCGTTGGCTTCGATGATTTCAACTGCTTCCGAGCTCAGCAGATCGATGGTCGGTAACTGGCGACGGATAAAAGGCAGTTTGACCGCCTGCGCTTGCTCGCGCGCGACCCGGCGGGTTTCACGGGACAGGCCGCGAGGGGTTCGTGCGATGGCGCTTGATTCAGTCAAAGATTTCTCCACATTCAGCGGGTCGGGTGGTCGCGCTGTGCAGCGCGGCTCGCAGCTTCCTCGGTGTTATAGCACACGTTTAAGGATTTTATAACAGACGTAATTATTAAGCGCGTGGCGGGTCTCTGCGCTATGCTAGACGGGGGTGCAAACGGGCACACGATCAGCCCAAGAGAGCCGCCATGCCAAAAATCGTAGACCACCATCTGCGTCGTCAGGAACTGGCCGAATTAGCGGTTCGGGTTATCCAACGGGATGGCCCGGAGCACGCGACCATTCGCAAAATTGCCAAAGAGGGTGGCTTTAGCATTGGTGTGCTGACCCATTATTTTATGGATAAGGATGCGCTAGTCGCATTCACCTTCCAGTGGTTGGCGGCTAAGTCCTTTAAGGACCTTGATGCAGCGATGGAAGTCGCGGCCCCAGGGCTGCCACGCGTTCGGGCTGCGCTTGAATTTATGATGCCGGCCCCAGGTGTGCAAAGCTTCATGGCCGTCTGGCTGAGTCTGTGGGGCGGGGCGATGCATAATCCAGTACTCGCGAAGGTGCATCGCGATTACTACGCTCGATGGCGCCGTTGTCTCACGCAGCAGGTCACTGAGGCGGTTCGCCGGCGTCAAATTAAGACGCCGGCGTCCCTCGAAGATTCGGTGGCTCTGCTAAGTGCGGCGATTGACGGCTTATGGATTGGCGCGCATTTTGAGCCCACTCGCTTTCCTCTTAAAAGAAGAAAGCAGTTGGTCCTACGTGTCATAAAACTGGTGTTACCGTGATGTGCGCGTTGGCTTGGGGTTGTGCTCTATGTCTTTAGCGAGCCCTCATTACTCTGCCTGGGCATTGCTGCGAGCACGACTCGCCGGTAGTGGGTACTGGAAACCCTTATGGACTGGACGCGCACTCAAGAATCACTATGACGTGGTGATTGTGGGTGCCGGTGGTCATGGTTTGGCCACGGCGTATCACTTAGCACGTGATCATGGTATTCAGCGAATTGCCGTACTCGAAAAGCGCTTGGTCGGCTACGGCAATGTGGGTCGTAACACCACGATTGTCCGCTCTAATTATTTGTTGCCGGAAAACCATTATTTCTATGAGGATGCGCTGCGTCGTTGGGGCACCTTATCGCGTGATCTCAACTACAACGTGATGTACAGCCCGCGAGGTGTCGTTGATCTCGCAGTATCTGATGATGAGGTACCCGCACTGGCCAGACGCGGTAATGCCCTGCGCTTGGCGGGCATTGACGCTGAGTTATTGGATGTCGCAGCCCTTGAGCGTCGCTATCCTGAGATTGCACCGCGGCGTGCGCGGCGCTTTCCGTTGGCCGCGGCCTTAGTGCAGGCACGTGGTGGCACGGTCAGACACGATGCCGTGGCTTGGGGTTATGCCCGCGCGGCCAGTGCGCTGGGCGTCGACATTATTGAAGACTGTGAGGTTACAGGGGTGCGGGTGCAGGCTGAGGTGGCTCAAGGGGTTGAGACCAATCGCGGTTATGTGCGTGCGGAGCGCATTTTATTTGCAACCGCCGGGCACACCGGCATGATAGGCACCCTGTTAGGGGTGCCACTGCCTATTGAAACGCACTTGTTGCAAGCGATGGTGTCTGAGCCTATCAAGCCCTTTTTACACACCGTTATGGTTTCCGTGTTCCCAGGTCACGGCGAAACGTATATCTCTCAATCCGATCGGGGCGGATTGGTCATGGGTGGGCACTTAGATGGTTTTCCGTCCTACACACGCGAAGGCACGTGGGATCGAATGCAGGATGTGGTGGAGGGTGCGGTCGACTTATTTCCGCAGCTCGGTGGCGTCAAGATTGTCAGACAGTGGGCCGGCACCAATGACATGACCATGGATGGGAGTCCCATTATTGATCGCTTGCGTTATAACAATGTGTTTTTAAATGCAGGCTGGTGTTACGGAGGTTTTAAAACGATACCGGCCTCTGGGGCTGCGTGCGCCACACTGGTGGCGACCGGTACGGCGCCTGACTTAATCAAAGGGTATGCACTGTCTCGATTTGCGAGCGGCCATCTGTTGGATGAGCCAGGGCGTGGTCCGTTTCCGGTGCGTTTATGACGGTACTTAGCTGCCCTTTCTGCGGTGTTCGAGAGCTGTCGGAATTCGAGTTTCATAAGACGCTCCCCAATGCGGGTGATGATCCGTTATCAGCCACTTACTTTCGAATCAATCGGGTGGATGACAGCCAGGAGTATTGGCAGCACGTACGTGGTTGCCGCGCTTGGTTGCAGGTACGCCGCAATCCATCCACAGGGCAGGTCCTAGAGATGATTCTTTTGGGGACCCGCACATGAAGGCTGCGATCAAACGCGTGGGTACGCGATTGTCTGACAAAACCATCCAATTTTTCTTTGATGGTCGGGTGTATCAGGCGCAGGTCGGTGATACGGCTGCCTCAGCGCTTTTAGCGCAGGGCGTGAATGCGCTCGGTCGCAGCATCAAATATCGGCGGCTGCGCGGGTTGCTGGCGGTGGGTCCTGAGGAGCCCAATGCGCTGTTGACCGTTGGCCTGTCCCCGATGGTCATTCCCAACGTCTCCGCTCCTCAACTGCAACTGCGCGAGGGTTTAGTTCTTAAAAGTCAAAATCGTTGGCCCTCGCTGCGCTGGGACGTGGCTTCGTTATTGCAATTGGGCGGCGGATTTTTTGGCGCCGGATTTTACTACAAAACGTTTATGTGGCCGTCATGGCGAACTTATGAGCCCTTGATTCGACGTCTGGCGGGCTTAGGAGAGGCTCCCGGCGCGAGTGATGCGACTGCAGTGTCCGTTGAGTACTTGCGTTGTGATGTATTGGTGGCTGGTGGCGGTGCGGCGGGCTTGACGGCCGCTTTAGTGGCCGCACAGTCAGGTGCGCGCGTGCTGCTGGTGGAGCGCGAACCGGTTATTGGCGGAGAACTGGAGTTTGAGAGCGCGGTCATCGATGGACAACCCGCCGCGACGTGGGTAGCGACCACCCAAAAAACACTGGAGTCATTGGGTGTCCGCACCCTGACTGACACGACCTTAGTGGGGGGCAGTGAGGGTGTTTATATCGCGCATCGTGAACCCGGTGGTCTGGCGGGTCATAACGGCGTCTTTCGTATCCGATCGGGCGGGTTGGTGATCGCCATGGGCGCTATTGAGCGGCCGATTGCTTTCGTCGATAACGATATACCCGGCGTGATGTTGTTGGGAGCCGCTGAACGCTTAAGTCGGCGCTATGGCGCGCTCACCGGGCGACGGCCCGTCATTTTTGCCAATCATCAGCGCGCCTATGCCGCGGCTGCGCGGCTCGTCAAAGCGGGTGTTGCGGTGCAAGCGGTGATTGATACGCGTCCTGCCACCGTCCTTGAACAGGATGCAACCACTGTACGTCACTACGCTAGTCTGAAAGCCTCGGGTGTGCTGTGTTTGTCGCAGTCGGTGGTCGTGGCAGCAAAGGGCAGACGTGCAGTGACGGGAGTGGTGATTAAGCATCTGGTCAGTGGTCAGGCAAAACGCTTGCCGTGTGATTTATTGTTGACCAGTGGCGGATGGTCGCCGGCGATGCATGCCGGTCTACAGGGAGGCGGGGTCCGTCATTATGCAGCAGACAGTGGCGCTTTCACTGCTGCTCAGCAGCCGACTGGACGAGTGACGGTTGGTGCGTCGTCAGGCTGCTTTGAGTTGGCGAGTCTGCTAACGGAGGCTGCGCGTATCGCAGCCGCTCTGGTGAGTGATTTGGGTTTTAAGTTGGACAGCCCACGTCCACCGATGGGCTTGGGAGATCCTGCACCCCAGCTGATGCCTTACTGGCGCTCTCCCTGCACACAGGCATTGGAGAAACGGCAGTTTATTGATTTTCAAAATGATGTGACGGTTGCGGACCTACGGGCCTCACTGGCTGAGGGCTTCATCGATATTGAGCATGTAAAACGCTACACCACCTTAGGAGTCGGTACGGATCAAGGCAGAACCAGTAATGTGTTGGCGGCAGCAATTTTGGCTGAGTTCAAAGGTGAGTCCATTGAGTCGGTGGGACTCAGTCGACCGAGACCACCCTATCACCCGATGACCATGCGCGCGATGGCGGGATGGCGGGTCGGTGCTGCGCTGCGGATTTCCAAGAGAACGCCTCTGCATGACTGGCACGTTGCACATGGCGGAGTGCTTGACCCGATGGGTCTTTGGATGCGACCACGTTTTTATCTCTCAAACGGAGTGGATGCAGCGACGGCGGCGGTGGCAGAGGCGCGTAGGGTGCGCACCACGGGTGGGATGGTTGATGGCTCGACGTTAGGGAAGATTGAAGTGGTGGGTGCTGAGGCGGGGCTGTTCTTGGATTCGATGTATCTCACCAAGGCCAGCACCATTAAGGTTGGGCGTTCTAAGTATATGGTCAATCTACGTGAGGATGGCATGGTCCTCGACGATGGGATTGTGTTGCGTCTGGCCCCGGATCGCTTCATTGCGACGACCAGTTCAGGGCACGCTGAGCATATGCTGTCACACTTCGAACACTATCGTGATGTCGACTGGGCGGGACGTGCAGTGACTCTGACTGATGTCACTGACGCATGGAGTGTGATTGCGGTGGCAGGCCCCTGCAGTCGTTCGGTTATTCAGAAGGTATTGGGGAGCGATTGGCATGCACGGGTTGCGGCGTTGACGCACATGGACTTTGCGCGAGGGGAATTTGCTGGGGCGCCACTCACCGTGCTGCGGGCGAGCTTTTCAGGTGAGCTCGCCTATGAGCTGCACATAGGCCCTAGCGCTGCGTTGGCTCTGTGGGAGGCACTGTCGGCACAGGGACTTGAACCGTATGGCATCGATGCGCTTGATATTCTGCGTGTCGAGAAAGGCTATCTGGTGAGCTCGGAGTTAAATGGCGAGACCACGCCTGATGATCTCAACATGGGTAGTCTTGTGCAATTGGGTAACCCATGTGTGGGTCGTGCGCTATTGAATCGACCCGCTTTCTCCGAATCAACGCGTGCTCGACTCGTGGGTGTACGCGCCCTCGATGGGCGCAGTAGCTTTTTGGCTGGCGCTCAACTCACCGATCCCTCTTCGACACGGCCGCTTGGGTACATCACCTCAAGTGTATTTAGTCCCACCTTGAATGAATGGATTGGATTAGCGCTGGTCGCCCGTGCACAGGCGATCGAGGAGGCGACTTTGGTCGCACGAGATCCTTTGCGTGGTCAGGAGACCTTAATTCGAGTGACAGCGACGGTGCACGTCGATCCAAGTGGCGAGCGGATTAAATCATGAGTGAATCGCTTCTTTTAGAACGCGCGCTTGGGATGCGGCCCGCGGCTGTGCGTTTGGTGGAGGTCGCTGCCTTTAATGTCCCCCGTGACGACGTTGAAAGCCTTGGATTACCTAGTCGTCCTGGTGCCGTGTCTCGCGAAGACGGTGGATCCTGTACCCTGTATTTTGCGCCAGGGCGATGGCTGTTGGTGGCGCCTAGCCCCGTTTCGGAGACCCGAGTGCTTGCGGCCAGTGAATGGGGTAGTTGGGTGGACGTGACGGGTAAATGGGTGGCTATGGCTTTGCAGGGAGAGGCTGCCGAGTGGATGTTAGCCTCAACTGTTGACCTTGAGACGACACTTCGGAATCGGGATTGCGCTGCAGTGACCTTGTTTGACTGCCCCTCGATTCTGGTCCGCGAGGCGCAGGGCTTCGTGGTGTGGGTACGTGCCAGTGTGGCTGACGCTTGGGTGTCGGCTGTTGAACGCTTGGGTGTGAACGGGCCGAGGACCGTCTGATCGCTAAGGCGCTGATGGGTGCGCCACGTCTCCGTCTCGTGCCAAGATAAAGCGCCGATTGACCCGGATCGTTCAGTTTTAAGGCTAAGCCCTTGATATGCTGCTGGCGCGCAGGCGGCATGGATCTTGCAACTCTGGCCATATCGACCGATCAAATGGATCACCATGAGAATTCCAAGACAAGCATTGATTGATGGGCTACGGGCGTTTTCCGTCGCCGCTCGTGAACTCAGTTTCAAAGCTGCCGCTGAAGCCCTATTTGTGACCCCATCGGCGATCAGTCACCGTATACGGGATCTTGAGAAGCACTTAGGACAGCGAGTGTTTGTTCGCAAGACACGTGCCATTGAGCTCACCGATGCAGGACGTGCTTTGCAAAGCGAAGTGGATCCGTTACTTACGGGCTTAGACATGGCCATTGATCGGGCGGCTAAACGCTCACGCCGGAAAATATTGCGCATTGCGGCACCGCCTTTTTTAGCAACCGAGTTATTGATTCCAAGGCTCGCCAGTTTTTTCGCGCTACAGCCACGTATTGATGTTGAAATTCAAGCGAATGAGGCGGTGCTGGAGGAACATCATGCGCGAGCGGATGTGTCGATTGTCATGGCTTCTCAGCCGCCTGGAGAGCATGTCGCTACCGAATTGTTTAGGCCTCGCTTTGTTGCTGCCACCGCCCGTTCGGTGGCGATAGTCGCCAAAGAAGCTGGTCAGCGATTGTTTGAGACGCACCGACGAGTCGTCTATAGGCCACGCGCCAACCTATGGACTCAGTGGTCGAGCGTCTCTGGGATTTCTTTAGCACCGAGTGACATGCTCATTCAGGTGGATACGTTGCCGGCCGCGGTCAGCGCGGCTGAACGCGGCCTTGGCATCGCTTTAGTACCCACTTTTGTTTGCGAACGGGCGCTGCGGCCGGGGCGCTTTCTAAGAATCAACGACACGGAGATTGAGTCGGACGAGCTGTACTACGTGGTGCACCGCTCAGACGATCGGACGCGACCGGAAGTACGTTCTTTCTTGAGTTGGGCGCTGACTGAATTGCGCCGCTGAGACGGCCTGTGGGGTTCATAGAAAGCGGCAGAAAAACGCCGCTCAGTTGGTATAAGTGACTCACTAGACACGTAATTTAGCTGGTCATGTGTGGATCCGTTCGGGTCGCCTAGGCCACTCAGTGCCGACTTAACATAATGTGACCGGGTATGCTAAATTATATCTGTGGCTATCGGATTTCTCTGACGGCCCTTGCCATCTGCGACCCACTCACCGAAGCCCACTCAACCGAAGCCCACTCACATGTCAGCCACTCTGGATCTCATCACTCAGGCACTTCGCGCTAAGCTGCTGCGAGATGGGTCAACGTCTTTGAGTGATGCAGAGTGGCATTTGCTGCGGGTCAGCCAGTGGATGACTGCCTGTGTCGATTATGCGACGGCCCGGATGTTGGCCGACTCGCCGTTGAGTGAATGGCTGGCGGTGGCCAATGCACTTGATGTTATGGGTGCAGTCACTGCAGCAGAGCATGTGCGTGCGGCGGTTGAGTCCCTAGTGAGTGTCAATGAGCCGGGGTTGGGTCAAGAGCGGCAGGTCACTCTTGTTCGTGTGGCGCGTGAGATGGAGCTGATGGTGGCGCGTTCGCGGGTTGAGCTTGAGCAGACGGTGATCGGTTTTGCTTTTAGCCAGCAAGATGAGGTGCGCGTCGCCTAGCGTTTGTTATCAGCGCGTGAGCGCTTAAAATTCGACTTAATCGGCTGACCAGTGAATCTCCTGGGCTGTTCGCGGACCGATCAAACAGTAGTCTAAATCAGTAGGCATTTGCGCTCGAGTCTCTGACAAGGCTCGCCGTCCAGCCATGAGTTCAGTGGTGAGCTGTGGATAGCGGGGCTGCTGGTCGGGCTGCGCATAACCCTCAGGATAACGCGGCGCATTGCTGGTCGCCTCATATTTATCAGTTGCCCCCACGGTGTGCAGTAACTCGTGTGCGATGACAATCTGGTTGCGCTGATTTTCCGATATCGCAGCGAATGCATGCACGAGACCTATATGACCTTTTTCTATGCCCACAGAATGTGGGATCGATCGGCTTAAAGTGGGATTGTGATACACCACAAACAGCCGAATATCGGGGCGTGACTTCATGGAGTCACGAAAGCTACTCCAGGCGTAATAGCGGATCCGAAGACTCCACAGCATGCTGCTCAGTGTGCGGATGTGTATTGGAATGTCTGGTGGTGCGCGCTCAGTGACTGGATAGAGCGTGATCTTAAACGGGGTAGCGAATGGCTGCTTTAATCGCAGCGCCTCGTGCTGAAAAAAAGACTCTATCGGCAATAGATCAGCGCGCGTGAGACCGTCTAAATAAGCGCGCGTCTCTTTGGTGTCGTCACCGGCAATGGGCACGATGCCCACATCCATAGGCACTTGCCAGTTTGTAAAACGTTTTTTGTCAAGCCATGCCTGAGCAGCGACCCCGGCAAGTATCAGCAGAAGAAAGCTGATGCGAAGTTTCTTCCACATGAGTGATACTTGCCGGCATTTGCTTTTTTTATTGAATTTTACCGAGGAAGTCCATTTTGCCAACCTCTACACCATTGGCGCGTAAGATGGCATACGCCATTGTCGTATGAAAATAGAAGTTCGGTAAGGCAAATTTGGTTAAGAAGTCGAGGCCGTTAAACTTTAAAGTGGCATTCGGATAAGCGATTACAATTTCTCGGGATTCGCTGCCGACTAGCTGACTGGCCGTGACTTGGTTAATAAAAGTAAGCGTCTTGCTGATGCGCGTTTTGAGCTGCTCAATGGTTTCTTCATTGTCTTCATGCGCCGGGTTATCAATGCCTGCTAAGCGAGCTGCGGCGCCTTTAGCGCTGTCACAGGCAATCTGCACTTGTTTGCTTAAAGGGAGCATGTCGACGATTAAGCGGGTGCCGGCCAAAGTCTTCGAGTCCACCGATTTAGCGGTGGTCTGTGCCAGTGCTTTGTCGAGAATGGCTGATAAGTTGGTGAGCCCAAGCGTTAGGATTGGGATTGAGATCGAATAGATGGATGTGGTCATGCGCGATGCCTCCGGTAGCGGTGGAGCCGATTGTGTAGGTCTAGGCGCTTAAGCGGCGACCGTCTACGATCGGGGGGGGACAAGGGTACTTGATTTTGAAGTCGATCTGCACAGTCCGGCAATTTTACAGATTAAACAATCACTTAGGTATTTGGGCATGAGCATTAGAGGGGCGTGGAAGGAACGACAAGCGGCTGCGGTGCGAGGCCGTTCGCGGTTTCATCGCCTAGGGGTCGCACTGGTCGTCGCCGCGGCATCGTTCCCGCCGGCTCAGGCGGACGGTCGTATGGACGTGGATACCCGTGCCGTCATGACTGAGCGGCAAATGACCGATGTCGAACGACTGCAGATGCTGCATGGCTTTATGCCTATCCCACAGTTCTTTCCTGAAGGCGCCCCTATCCCGACAGGCATTCCGGTCACCGCCGGTTTTGTGCGAGGTATTGCGCGACTCGGTGTCCCTGATTTACTGGAAACGGATGCCAGTCTGGGTGTCACTAACCCCATGCAAATTCGGCTGGGGGATACGGCGACGGCATTGCCGTCTGGTCAGGCATTGGCCGCCAGTTTTGATCCGGGCTTGCTCTATGAGGGGGGTGTGGTCATTGGCTCGGAGGCTGCCGACAAGGGATTTAATGTGTTGCTGGGTGGGGGTGTCAATCTCGCACGCGATCCGCGCAACGGCCGAAACTTTGAGTATCTCGGTGAGGATCCGTGGCTTGCCGGCACTTTAGCGGGTGCAGCCATCGCAGGCACTCAATCACAGCATGTGCTGTCGACCGTGAAACACTTTGCTGTCAATGATCAGGAAACACAGCGCTCCACTCTCGATGCGCGTATGGATGAATCCGCGTTGCGCGAGTCGGACTTGTTGGCGTTTCAAATCGCCATTGAGAAAGGCGCACCAGGTTCGGTGATGTGCGCCTATAACTGGGTCAATGGGCACCCCGCCTGTAATAGTCCTGCTCTTTTAAATGACGTTTTGAAAAATGACTGGCGCTATCCTGGTTTTGTGATGTCCGACTGGGGCGCTGTTGATACGGTATATGCCATCAATGCGGGCCTGGATCAAGAATCCGGTGAGCAATTGGATACGGCCGTCTGGTTTGATGCCCCGCTGCGGAAGGCCTTGACCGACGGCAGTGTGCGCCATGAGCGGGTGTCAGATGCTGTCCGGCGCGTGTTGCGATCCATGTATGCGTTGGGACTAGATCAACCCCGTCAGGCCGCTCCTGTCAATTATGTGGCGCATGCAGCGCTCGCTCGCCGCGCTGCGGTAGAGGGAATCGTGCTCCTAAAGAATGATGCCGTGCTGCCGCTGGATTCGACTCTTCAGTCTGTGTTGTTGGTGGGTGGACATGCAGATTTAGGGGTGCTCTCTGGTGGCGGCTCCAGTCAGGTCACGCCCGTGGGCCCCGCTCCAACGATTATTCCAGTGGAAGTGAGTGGCGCCATGACCTATATGGGGCGTCAGCTGTATATGCCGTCTTCACCCTTGCGTGCATTACGCGCCGCGATGCCGGAAACGCATTTTTCCTATGTATCAGGCTATGACGTGGAGATGGCCGCTGCACGTGCGAAGCGAGTCGACATGGTGATTGTATTTGCCACCAAGTGGCAAGTTGAAAGTCTAGATGTCGGTTCACTCAGTTTGCCTGAAGGCCAAGATGATTTAATTCGCGCTATCGTCCAGGCCAATCCCAATACGATGGTGGTGCTAGAGACAGGCAATCCGGTCAGCATGCCTTGGCTAGCGGATGTCAAATCAGTGGTTGAGGCGTGGTATCCAGGCCAAGAGGGTGGCTTAGCCATTGCCGATATATTGACGGGGGCTGTGAGTCCATCAGGACGACTGCCGATGTCATTTCCTAAAGACCTTGCGCAACTGCCAAGGCCAACGATTGTCGGTTTTGGCTCACCGCATCAGACGGCTGTGACGGTTGACTACTCGGAAGGCGCCTATGTGGGGTATCGATGGTATGCGCGTGAGGGCAAAACCGCTCTGTTCCCGTTCGGCTATGGCCTAAGTTACACCCGCTTTTCCCTTGATCAGCTACAAATCAAAAAAACCGTCGCGCAGCATCAACCGTTACATCTGACGGCGCATTTTCAACTCCGTAACGTGGGGGCGCGTGCCGGTGATGTAATCGCGCAACTGTACGTAGTGTCGGCGCAGACTCGCGGTACACGTCGTTTGGTGGGTTATCTGCGCATGCCGCTCGACGTCTCGGAAACGCGCACGGCGACCATAGACATTGATCCGCGGCTATTAGCCACCTGGAGCACTGCCCACCACGACTGGGTCATTGAAGGTGGCCATTATCAGTTCGAGCTCGCCAATTCAGCGATTGAGCCCGGGGCAACCTATGACCTCATGATCAACACCCTGCATTTGGCTCCCTAAGAAGCAAGTCTTGCAGCCTGCGATCCTATAAACAAAGTATTTGCGATAAGACTGTTTTAACATAAGGACTCCGCCTTGCACTCTAGATAGACAGGCGGGTACGGTTATAGGTCAAGGAATTAATTTTATGTCGACGCACACGACCTCTTGGAGCGACACCGAAGTGCGCGCTGCTTTCCCAGCGCTTTCGTTACGAGATCATGATCAAGCGCGCGTGTACGCCGATGCCCCCGGTGGTACACAGGTGGCCGCTCGTGCGCTGACTCGAATGCACGCGTCGATGGTCAATCACTGCGCCAATGACGGGGGTGCTTTTCGCACCTCTCAGCTGACTGATGCCGCTCTGCAGGAGGCGCACCGCATTGCGGCCGTCTTTTTAGGGGCTGAGCCAGACGAAGTGGTGTTCGGACTGAACACCACCACGCAGCTTTTTCACTTTTCTCGCATGATTGCCAGAGACTGGAAAGCCGGTGATGAAATCGTCTTATCGAGAATGGATCATGATGCCAATATCGCACCGTGGCTGATCGCTGCACAGGAGCGCGGCATACAGGTGCGCTGGCTCGAATTTGATGTAAATACTTTTCAGTATCGGTATGACACGCTAAGTTCTCTAATCAACGCAAACACTCGTTTTGTGGCATGTAATCATGCAAGCAATTTTTTAGGAACTATTAACGATGTGAAGCGCATCATTGATGCCGCCAAGGCCGTCGGTGCGCTGAGTATGGTGGATGCAGTCCAGTCAGTTGCCCACATCGCGATTGATGTGAAGGCTTTAGGCTGTGATTTGCTTTCCACCTCGCCTTATAAGTATTTTGGACCGCATGCGGGTCTCTTATACGTTAAACGCGAGCTAGCGGACCGCTTAGTGCCGCTGAAAGTGCGCCCGGCCGCCGATATGATGCCTTATAAACACTCACCTGGTACGCCCTCGTTTGAGGCTCAGTGTGCCACGCAAGGCGCGATAGAGCACATGGCGTGGTTGGGAGAGCGCTTTGGCGGGTGCCCTGTGGGCTCACTCCGGTCGCAGATCCTGGCAGGTTATGCGGCGGCCAGCGCGCATGAGCTCACGCTCACTCAGCGATTTTTGAGTGGCGTCGCGAATCTTAACAATATTACCCTGTATGGAATCTCTGATTTAGACGATGCCAGTCGCCGCGTGCCAACCTTCAGTCTGCGCCTCCGTGGGCTCGATTCGCGTGTGATTGCTAAGGAGTTTGCTGAGCATAATATTTTTGTATGGGATGGTAGCTTTTATGCCTACGAAATTGCAGGCGTACTCGGTGTACGTGATAGCGGCGGTGTCGTGCGCATCGGCTTCGCGCACTACAACACCTTAGCTGAAGTCGATCAAATCGTCGCCCTGCTGGCTGATATGAGCACACGAGCGTGAGGGTGTTGATGTCGCGATATGGTTTGAGCCGATTTGACGCCTTGCGCATTGCTCAAGCCGCCCTCTAATGACTCGCTATGACGTCATTGTGGTGGGAGCTGGGCACAATGGCTTAACGAGCGCCGCTTTCTTGGCAAAATCTGGCCTTAAAGTGCTCGTGCTGGAGCGCAATCCCTACTTTGGTGGTGCCACGGTCAGTCGTGAGCTGCATACAGGCTGGATGTATTCAAATTGCTCCTACGTGTGTGGCTTGTTGCGGCCCGAGATTTATCGCAGCTTAGATTTGGGTCGACACGGCTTGCAAATTGTTCCTTATGGCGGAGGGGTAGGGTTCACGCGGGATGGCGATGTATTGGGCGGGTATGTTGATAAAGAGGTCAAGCGTCGCGAGATTGCGCGCTACAGCACCAAAGACAGCGATGCCTACCTACGTTATGGTCGCGATGTAATGCGGCAGTGCCGCTTGGTGCGCTCCTTGCTGATGCGAACGCCGCCGGATCCGAGTTCCTTAAAACCGCGTGACTTAAAGGAAATGCTCTATATAGCCGGTGAGTTCGGCAAGCTCGGTGAGTCATCGATCTACGATACGTTGCGTTTTTATACAATGAGTATTGCTGATTACCTCGGCGAGTATTTTGAAAACGATACGGTGAAGGCTAATTTTGCCGGCAGTGGCATCATTGGGACTGCTCTTGGGGTGTATTCACCAGGTACGGCGTATGTGTTGCTCCATCACTATATGGGGGACGTCGATGGCCAGATGGGTGCCTGGGGATTCGCCCGCGGCGGCATGGGCGCTGTGTCACAAGCCATTGCACACTCACTGCAGTCGATGGGCGGGGAGATTCGGGTGAATGCATCCGTCGCGCAGATTATGACGCACCATGGGAAAGTCAAAGGCGTGGCGCTCGACAACGGCGATGAAATAGAGGCGCCTATCGTACTGTCTGCATTGGATCCTAAGCGCACGTTTCTGGGCCTGTTAAGTGAACAGTCACTGGATGCAGCCCTAGTCAAACGAGCGCGACACTTTAAAATTAGGGGTTCCTCGGGCAAGATCAATATTGCACTGGATGGCTTGCCGTCTTTCCCCGCTTTAGGTCCTAATCATCCGCTTCTTGCCGGTGACATGCATTTCTTAGATTCGTTAGAGCGCTTTGAGAGAGCGTATGACGATTTCAAGCGTGGCACTTGGTCTAAGGATCCCTATCTCGACTTATTGATGCCTAGCGTGACTGACCCGACCATGGCGCCGCCCGGCAAGCACTTCATGTCTGTGTTCGTACAGTATGTGCCTGCCCTCATTGATGGCCGCGCGTGGACGGAGGCAGATCGCGACGCGTTTAAGAAAACGGTGTTTGCACAGATCAGCCGCTATAGCCCTGACTTTGAAAAACTCGTACTGCATGCTGAAGTGCGCACGCCGCAGGAATTGGAGTCCGAAGTGGGGCTCACGGAAGGCAACATTTTTCAAGGGGAACTGACCTTTGATCAGCTATTGTTCAACCGGCCCTTCCCTGGCTTTGCGCAATACCGAGGACCTGCCAAGGGACTCTACCTGTGTGGTTCTGGATCGCATCCGGGTGGCGGGGTGATGGCAGCTCCGGGTGCCAATGCCGCTCGTGAGGTGCTACTTGATCTTAGAAGACCGACCACGGTGCCAGGGAGTTGGTCGGATGACTGATCAAAAACCTATGGTGGTGATTGGTGCGGGTCACAATGGTTTGGTGGCCGCTGCGTATTTGGCTCGGGCGGGGCGCAAGGTGGTGGTCTTGGAATCTCGCGCCGATGTGGGTGGCGCGGCCAGCACTCATGAGTTCTTTCCTGAGTTCAGGGTATCGAGTGTCGCGCATCTGACGTCATTGCTTGATCCTTTTTTATATAAGGATCTGAGGTTGGCTCGACATGGGTTGGTCTTTTCTAAAACCCATTTGAAAACGGTCGCTTTAGATACCCGTCGCGAGGCACTGGTGTTCGATCAGGCGCATATCGTGGCTGGCGAATTGTCTGAAGGCGATCGGCTTGCGTTTGCGCCTTTTATGCTGCGCATGCAGCGCTTCGCTCAGCTGTTGGGACGACAGCACGGACGCGTTCCGCCGCGACTCCATTGGGATCAGTGGCGCGATGCGTGGCCCGCGGCACGGTTCGGATTTGATGTCAGACGTCTCGGGAGAGATGACATGCGCGAGTTTTTGCGCGTGGTCACGATGGCGATACAGGATGTGTTGGATGAGGAATTTTCGAGTGATCAGCTAAAGGGCGCCTTAGCGCTCGATGCACTACTCGGTACGAAATTGGGGTCTCGCTCGGGCAACACCGTGTTTAGTTATCTCCATCGATGCAGTGGTCAAAGCCGCTTAGGCACGGCCCTTCCACAAGGCGGTGTAGGGGCGATCACTCAGGCGCTCGCTAGCGCCGCTTTGGAGGCCGGTGCCGAGATTCGCCTAAATACCACAGTCAGTGGTTTACAGGTCACAGCGGGTGCTGTCACGGCCGTGATGTTGGGCAGTGGCGAGCAGATTGCGGTGTCAGCGGTGCTGTCGAGCCTTGATCCAAAAACAACCTTACTTCGGTTGCTGGGTGCTCGACATTTAGATACGGAACTCGCGCAGCGTGTTCAGCACTTTAGAAGTGTGGGGACGACGGCGAAGCTGCATATCGCCTTATCTGGGCTTCCACAGTTTACGGGCGTGCAGTTCGCTCATGTGGGTGAGCGCCTAGTGATTTGTCCGAGTTCGCTCTATGCCGATGAGGCATTTAATCCAGCAAAGTATCAGCGTTATTCGGAACAGCCGATGATGGAACTGAGTCTACCCACCGTGTACGACTCCACCTTGGCACCCTCTGGTCGGCATGTGTTATCCGCGATCGTACAGTACGCGCCGTATGATGTGGTCGGCGGTTGGACGGCGGCCAGAGCCCCTTTTGAGGCAGTGATCATGCAGGTGCTTGAGCGCTATGCGCCGGGGATCGGTTCGTTAGTGTTAGGAACGGAGTTGCTGACCCCGGTGGATCTCGAGGAGAGGTTCGGTATGACGGGTGGCCATTGGCATCACGGGGAGTTATCAATGGATCAAGCATTGATGATGCGACCGGTGCACGGGATCGCCCAGTATCAGATGCCGGTAAAGGGTCTTTTATTGTGCGGCGCAGGGGCCCATCCGGGGGGTGGCGTGATGGGTACGGCCGGGCGTAATGCCGCGCGGGTCGCGCTGAAGGGTCTCCTATGAGGGCTCCGCGCGAACACTATCTGGAGGTGGTGAAAACCACCCCATTTCATCGCCGGACCCAAGCGGCGAATCACCTCAATCTCTGGCACCGCTGGCGCGATTACACCGTGGCGGATGCGTACTTTGATGTGGCACTGGAATATACCGCGCTGCGTAATGCCTGCGCAGTCTTCGATATTTCACCAATGACCAAGCATCGTATCAGCGGGCCCGATGCCCTGGCGTTTTTAAACCGGCTGGTGACCCGCGACGTCAGTCGGATTCGTGAGGGTCGTGTGGGCTATTGCGTGTGGTGTGATGATCGTGGTCAGGTGATTGACGATGGCACGATTTTCCATCTCGGACATAACGACTATCGACTGTGTTCTCAGGAACGACAACTTGATTGGTTGTTACGGTCTGCATTGGGTTTTGATGTGAGTATCCGCGAGGAGACCGCAGAAGTCGCCGCGTTAGCGCTGCAAGGCCCTACCAGTGCGGCGGTATTAAGAGCCTTGGGAGTGTCTGCTGTGGAATCACAGACGCCTTTCTCCCTGAGAGTGGTCCCCTTTGAGGGGTCAAGCCTCATGGTGTCGAGAACTGGGTTCACGGGTGATTTAGGCTATGAGCTTTGGATTCCACCGACGCACGCGGAGCGCTTGTGGGATGCGCTGTTTGAGGCGGGAATGCATGTTGGGATCAAACCGATGGGCACGCATGCGTTGGAGATGGCGCGCATTGAGGCAGGATTTATTCAGGCGGGAGTCGACTTTTTGCCGGCTGACCGCGCCATTCGGACTGACCGGACCCGCTCACCGCTAGAACTGGATTTGGGGTGGTTGGTTGACTTTAACAAAGACCATTTTACCGGGCGGGCGGCGTTGTTAGCAGAGCGCGCACAGGGCTCACGATACCGCTTGGTTCGCCTAGATGTGGAAGGAAATAAGCCGGCTAAGGATGCCTACATTTATGATGATCGGCGCCGTGTGATCGGCGCCGTGACTTCTTCGATGTGGTCACCGATGTGCAAAGCGAGCATTGCACTCGCTAGTGTTCAGATGCCGTGGGGAGATCCTCAGGATACATTGTGGGCAGAGATTTACTATCAGAAAGAGCTGAAATGGAGTCGTTCTAATATGCGCTGTCAGGTGATGAGCGGTGCATTTTACGAGCCCGCTCGTCGCAAAATCACACCGCCGCCCAATGTCTAAAGCCGGCGGTACCTTAAAAGCCCAGTGAAATCCCGGCGGCTAGTGCTCAAAGTGTAATTTAAGATAGGCAGGGTTTTCTCTGCTACCGTTGCCCTCGGCGGTCACTAAGTCGGCCAAGTGGTGCAGCATCGCGGCGCCAATTTGTTGCAATGCGAGGTCAATATCGAGTTCTTCAATATCCGCCTGCAGTAAGTGGTCCGCTTGTTCTTGTGATAGGCCAGGACCGCGATCTAAGGAGATGACATGACCGCTGTGGACTAACTCTAAGTTCAGATTGAATTCGTCAAAAAAACCACGAATCGACAGCAGATGTCGCCCACCGCTGCTCATAACGGCCTCAGCCGCTTCAATCGACGCCGCAATAGCGCGATGTAGCACCTCGCGGCGTGCTCCCCAGGTGGCGCCATGGGATTCAATGAATTCGGTAATTTGCTGGTTGAGCGGTAGGTCCGGGGCGTCAAGACGCGCCTCGGCGGTTTGCTTCGTCCCTAAGCGAAAGATGCCATTGAGCAGAATGACCACGATGCCGGTCATGACAAATCCGCTCTCAGTAATAAACTTAAGCGATTCAGGCAAGTCGCGACTCAACCCAGGTAATACCATCACCGCCAGCCCCGAGCAGAGCGCAATGCCGATGGTGAAAGTCCCGCGGCTGTCTAAGGCCCGCGAAGTAGCCATTTCAATGCCTGCGACAATCAAGAATAGGGCGGTGTAAATGGCGAGCCCGCCGCGTAAAGCGCTAGGAATTAAGGTGACCAACGCGGTGCACTTGGGCAAAAACGCCAACAACAATAGAAGGGCCGCGGTGGCCAAACCAATGTATCGCGAGGTAGCCCGACTGGCGCTGGCGAGTGCGACGTTGTCCGGGTTATAACCTGTGGGTGCGCCGCCAAAGAGTGCCGCAGCCAGATCACCGAGCGCAGTCGCTCTGACCGCACCGGTCATGGCGGTCATATCCGGACGCCGCCAGTCGGCATTGGTCATTTTATCCATCACCACCGCGCCACCCATATTCTCTAGCTGATTCATCAGTGCGGTGAGCATGACGGCGACGACGATGCCAATGGGCACATGAAAACTGGGTGCGACGAGGCTTGGCAGCGCAACCCATGAAGCTTCTGAGACGCGGCTCAAGCCGTGAATCTCACCGAGCGCGATCGCCACCACCAAGCCTACTAACAGGCCACCGACAACAGCGATCAGTTGGATCTTTCGACCCCCCCAGACGGACAGTCCGACCATGGTTGCCAGTGCCGTGCTCGAGATGATCACGCTAGTCCAGTCGACCTGCATGTGCTCATTGAGGTCCCACGCGTCGGTAAAAGCAGGACCGACCAACGACATGCCGACCATACAAATCACGGTGCCCACGACGGTGGTTGGAAACAGGGAACGGAGTTTTGGTAACAGCGGTCCAATACACAGCGCCGTGAGGCTTGCAATGATCGTGACACTGGCAAGCGCTCCAGGGCCACTCGTGGCCACCGCGGCGGTAGCCAATGCAATGATAATGGGATCAATGCTGTGCACCAAAAACACCCCGCTGCCCAATCGCCCTCCCCAAGCTTGAAAAACGGTACAGAGCGCCATGCCGATGAGGCTCGCGGACATCATGGCCTGTATGGCGGAGGATGAGATGCCATCTAATCGGGCAAACGAGGTTAGAAAAACCAAGGATGGCAAGGTGATGGCCACGTGTTGGATCGCAAGCATTGCCAACACCCCATTCGGGGGGCGTTCATCCGCAGCGTAGATAGAATCGAACGGTCGGCGACGTCGACCGGCGCTCGGGAGGTGTTTTGCGATCCATTGGAATATTGACACGGGTAACCTCTGTCAGCGGGCTTGCTCGTTAGTCTGCCCAGCGGACAGATTATGCAGGATAGCAAAGTTTAGTAGCCCACTGCATAGGTCAGTCCCGACACGTTAGTCTCGGGTAGTTATTGAAGTCATCCCTGCGTCGGGCACTCAGCCTAATGCTCCGTCAGTAGCTTTCGAAACTCATTTCCCTGGATTGTTCGCTCAAATAGGCCGAGCGCGAGGTCCTGTTCTGCCTCGAACAATTGATCGGTGATGCTGTCGCGAACATAGTCATGTGCGAAATTAAGATCTATGAGATGGGTAGTGCCGGCATGCAAAGAGCCTATGTTGATAACTCGCCCCGGCGTAAACGTTTGTAGTTTTAAAATATCTGGTCCGCCGCTCAAAGATAAGATATTCCTCGCCAATGCGATTGACTTGAGGCTATCCAGATCTTGCTGATCCTCTATCACGATGGTGTAGTGGTCAAATTCGCCTGTCGCATTCGGCTTATTTTTCTGCCATATCAGTGAAGTCAGAATGCCATCTGAGGCCATGTTGATCATATTGACAATCGGAATATATTCTTGTGCTCCTTTTGCCGCTGACGTACCCACCGTTTGTTTATTGAAAGTCAGTGACATGGCCTGGTGGCCCGGGAAAAATCTCTTTTTGTCGGGTCGCCCGCCGAACTGAGCAATCAGGTCCACGAGCCGGATTTTGCTCAGTAAGCCGCCGCTATCACGCTCATAAACTAACAGATCATCATTTTTTATAGAGTCCGATTCAATCAATTTTAAACGCTCAACGATGGAAGTCAGACCATTGAATACCAACGTGTCTTCACCGGGAATGTTGTGATTCGCTAATTCTGCGATGGCGGCATTGGTTGCGAGTTTCGGATTTTTCTTGATCAGTAGATCGGCGATTTTCTGATCGTCCGTTAAGCGATTGGTCGTAAAGCTTGGAATGATGTCGAGTGAGGTCAGTCGATATTGGTCACGAAATAGTTTATCCGCGAGGTGATTATAAAGCGCAGAGTCTTTCGGATAATTCATCTGAATTTCCCGCTTACTCTCTGGAATAACGGTGGGTGTTAGAACAATAATCACTTCCGTTTTGGTATCGTCCGGACTCTCATAAGAAAATAGTTTTCCGAGCACCGGGACCGCCGATAGAAAGGGAACGCCGGAAGTGGCTCTCGATTTGGTTTGATTGACCAGTCCGGCCAAGATCAGTGGGTTGCTGTTGGGTACCCGGGCATAGGTGCCCACTTTTCTGGAATCGATGGTAGGGGCGCTTGCGACGACTCGGCCATTGGAGTCAGTCACCGTGGCGTTAGCGCCAGGGACGACGTTGGTGACCGATGCATCAATCAGCAAGCTGACTTCGCTGTTATCCTCGGAGACACGCGGCCTTATGTTCAAAGAGATGCCGGTTGATTGATAGCTGAAGGAGGATGTGGAAATGCCGAGGTTACTCGCGCTGCTCGCGATCGGAATATCGGTACCGACTTTGATAGAGGCCTGTCTGTTGTCCAAGGTTAGGACACTGGGGCGGGATAAAATAGTCGCGTGATTGTTGCTGACCAAGGCGTTGAGATTGGCTGTGAAAGTCGCCGGCGCGTTGCCGCTGGCGTTTTTAACAAAGGCAAGCGCTTGCCCACTGCCGGCGGTGATTGGGCCGAGTGCACCGAGGGTGAGCGTATTGGCGCCTTTCGCCCCCGACCATTGCACACCCAGTTGGGTGAGTTGGCTGCTGTTCACCTCAACGATGAGCGCTTCTATATAAATCTGCTTGGCGGGTTTATCGACGACCGAATCAATCGCCGCACGAACACGATACAGTTGGCTCGGATCATTCGGGTCTGAGAGCACCAGCAGTTGGGCGTCAGAACCGTTGGTGATTGGGGTCGCCAAGGGGGAGGTATTACTCATGCTGGCGATGGATGCGTTGGACATAGCTCCCCCGGATTGGCCACCGCCGCCCATGCCGCCGCCCATGCCGCCGCCATAGCCGCCGCCATAGCCGCCGCCATAGCCGCCCATCATGCCCATGCCACCCATCATGCCCATACCGCCCATACCGCCCATCGGTGGCGGAGCGCCCACCATACCCGTGCTGTAGGCGTCGGCCGCCGGCATTTTGATGACCATTGGCAGGCGCTTGTAATCGACTGAGGTCGGTAGTTGTCGGATAGTCGGGTATTTTGCGGAGGTGGGTATGGTTATGCCACCGCCGCCCATGCCGCCCATGCCGCCCATCATGCCCATCCCACCCATCATGCCCATCCCACCCATGCCACCCATGCCACCCATGCCACCCATACCGCCCATGCCACCCATACCGCCCATGCCACCCATACCAGCGGCTGCGCCGCCTCCCATCTGCGCGCCCGGCGCCGCGGGTAAGTTGGCAGCGGGCAGCGGAGCACCCACACCGCCGGGAAAGCCTGTTCCATCGGCTGCATTGGTCTGCAAATTCAACGACCCCTGAAAGGAATCATCTGTGAACAATCCCTGATCATCCGTGATCACAGAAAATCCCATGGCGCGTAAGGCATATAAAGCGCCATCTGCATCAACATAAGATAAGTTGATTACATTGGACTGCAAGTCCTGAAAGGAAAGATGCGCTTGATATTCCTCTGTTTTGGCAAAGACCGTCTTGATAACGTTATCGAGCATTGGGGAGTTCGCCGATACATCGAGGCCGGACGGTAACATTTGGTGGATCGATGAAAAGACCCACAGTTGAGGGCTTTGACGCGGCAGCAGCAGATAGCCAAAGTAAATAATGTTGGGATGATCCCCATCGCCGATGCTCATAGAGCGATAGGTCACAGCTTCATCAGCGGGTGCAATGACTTCGCTGACTTTACTGCGGTTTTGGGAGAAGCCATGGTTTAGCTGCAAATTCCAGCAGATATCGTCAATTAAATTTTCGACGTCTTTGACTCGCAATTTCGGCAAGGTAATAAAGCGGGAGGCTGTGCGCCCAGGCGGTGTGGACACGTTTGCAGGAGCGTCCGTTGGAGCGATCTCGCTTGCCGTTGTGACGAGTCCCGTCGTCGATGTCTTGCTGGGTGCAGAGTCAGGCACGAGTTGTGCACTGTAGGTTGCGCTCAAGGAAATACTGAAGAGGATCCCTAGGGTAATGCTCAGTCCGCGCGCGGTCCGATTTGACGTGGGTAGCGTGGGTGCTTGGTTTACGGACATGCAGTGACGGCCTGTGATGAGAAGTGAAGCGACGCCGTCTGGCTTTATATGCAAGCCCACGATTGCCGTATGCCGAGGAGCACATTCAGCGAAAAAAGCGCCTGCTATCTTAATCCAATCCCTGTCGTAGGGGTTGCGTTCAACCTTGCCGACCGATGCTGATCCTAGAAAAATCCCCAACTAATTGAAAGTAAAAGATATTTTCTGAAATGGTTTGCCCGCGTAGACGCCACTTTCAGGTCTCTTAACGAGGGCCCGATTCGGCGAGAGGCATGCTCCTCTTCGGGGATGCTGATCTTTGCGCCTGTTGAAATGACAACACGTGAAGAAGGACCTATCGTTTAAAGACTCGCCTCTCGGTCGATCGACTCGCAGGACGCTCTATTTTTTTAAATCAACACCTGCGAATCGCCCCGTGCACCCACAACGCACTGCCGTGTCACAAGGGTGCCTGCTGATACACCACCCGCCCACCCACAAGGGTCTGCCTGACCCGCACATTTGCAATATCTGCTGGATCCACCGTCAGTGGATTGCGATCGAGCACAATGAGATCAGCAAATTTTCCGACCTCAAGTGACCCGGTGACTTGATCTGCGTGAAGTTCACGTGCCGCTTCAATGGTGGCTGCTCGCAACACCTGGGTGATCGATAAGCCAGGATCCGTCCCTAAGCGGCCGGCGTACTGAGATCCGGCAGCCGCGCTGTTTTGGCGTGTCACACCGACTTTGAACGCGAACCATTCATCGAGCGCATCCACTGGCCAGTCACTACCGAACGCAATCGGCGCGCCAGCTTTCATTAACACCCCTGCAGGCTCTAGTAGAGCCGCCCGCGTAGGGCCCACGTAGTCGCGTAGTTGATCCACGGTATCTGGTGCCCGCTTTTCCCATTGCATGGACAGCACCGGGAATACACTGAGCTGTTTAAAGCGAGCAAAGTCAGCGGGGTCTACGATCTCACAGTGTGCCAGCGCCGGTCGAATGTCGGCTTTTGGATAAGTCTTTCGCATGACTTCAATGGCATTGAGGGCTTCATGCACGGCGCGATCGCCATCGACATGCATGTGCGGATCAATACGCATTTTAGCAAGTTCTGAAAGGATGGCTTTCAAGCGAGGCGCTGGGAAATAGGCATCCGGCCCACGGGAGGATCCCGGGGACCATTGCGGGTTTTGTTCTGTGCCTTTATTCGTCCAATAGGGCTCAAGCATGGCGCCCGTGAATGCGGGGCCTGCGATAACGCCATCGATAAATAACTTTGCATGGCGAACGGTGATCGTGGGTGTTGGCTGCAGAGCGCCTTGGTCAAAGCGTTGTCTCAGTGCCACCACTTTAGCAACTACCGCCGATGCTGTGGCTGTGTCCGCCGGATCAATAACCGGTGCAAAGTGCGCGCGCGCCGTCAGTTCATGCGCGTGACTCATGGCGGTGAAGGCCGTGAGGGCTTCCTCGGTACTCATGGCATCTAAGAAGCTTGTCACCCCTTGCATGGCCATGGCCTGTAAGGCGACCCGCACGGCTTGCTGGGCTTCTTGAGGTGTCAGTGTCGGTAACAAGGCGTCAAAGCCATCAAAGGCGGCGTCTTGGAGCAGTCCGCTGGGCTCTCCCTGACCGTCGTGTTCAATGGCACCACCGGTGGGCTCTTTGGTCTCTCGCGTGATATGCGCTAACTCAAGCGCTTTAGAATTGGCGAGCACCGTGTGGCCAAATGAGTCACGCACAATAATGGGGCGATTGGTTTTTAGAGCATCCAATACGGCGCGTGAGGACTTTGGCATCGATTGCTGGAACCAGGCCACTACTTCAAGCCAACCCGCCGGCTCCTGCGCTAGGCTTTGATCAAGACACGCTTGTATGCGTCGTTGAAATTCTTGAGTGGATAGCGGTTCGTAGTTAAGTGTGCACTTCAACAGTTTGCTGCCCGCTTGGAATGGATGCATGTGCCCATCGACAAGTCCTGGCATCGCCATGCGTCCTTTGAGATCAACGGTGATCGTGTGGCCATCAGCAAAGCGCGCCGCTCCTGGATTGCTCCCCACATAGATGATCCGGCCTGCTCTGATGGCCAGTGCTTGCTGAATGGAATCGTGGGCGTCCGCGGTGTAAATCTCCCCATTTTGGTAGATCATCTCTGCTTTGGGTGTAGCGGCTGACACAGACACGACAAAAAAAATGGCGGTCAGTATCGCGCTGTATTGGGCCATCAGAGTCAGTGGCTTTCGCATGAGGCACCTATTTAACAACGAGTGTGATTACAAACGATTAAAAACCCAGTCGTCAGTTCAGCTGGCTAAATGACGATTCACTGGCAACGTACGGACGCGTTTGCCGGTCGCGGCAAACACGGCATTGCATACAGCGGCTGCGATGCAAGCCGTTCCAGCTTCACCGACGCCGCTGGGACTTTCTGCGCTGGCGATGAGATAAGTATCGATGTGTGGTACATCGGCAAAGCGAAGTACCGGGTAGTCGTTGAAATTGCTTTGCTCGATGCGGCCATTGGCGACGGTCACTTCACCCATCAGGACAGCCGTTAAACCAAAGATGACGCCACCCTCTAGTTGAGCACGGATGCCATCTGGATTGACCTGCTGGCCGCAGTCCATGGCGCAGACCACGCGGTCAATCTGAATAGTGCCGTCCGATTTCAGAGTCACTTCGACGACCTGTGCGAGGTAGCTACCGAACGCTGCTTGAATCGACACCCCTCGTCCACGACCGGCAGGCAGTGGGCTTGTCCAATGGGATTTATCGGCGACTAGATCAAGTACCGCGCGTAGACGCTCATCTTTGCACAGCGGTCGTCGGTATTGAATGGGGTCTTGGCCGGCGGCGGTGGCCAGCTCGTCGATGAAGCTTTCCACGACAAAAACACTGCGCGTAGGACCCACTCCGCGCCACCAAGAGATGGGGACCCCTATGGGGTCATGGCGCACGTAGCGAACGGATAACGCCTGAAACTGGTAGGCAGGGTTGGCAGAGGCTTCAACCGCGTCGTCATCAATACCATTCTTAAGCGGCTTACCATCCCAAGGAAAATACGCAGAACCGCCGGCGATGGTGTGCATCCAGCTGATCGGGTGGCCGTCAGCGTCTAAGCCTGCTTTGAGATGATCGACGTAGTAAGGACGGTAACGGTCATGCTGAATGTCTTCGCTGCGTGACCAGATGACCTGCAGGGGGGTGGAGACATGCCGTGCGATGCGCGCGGCGAGTACGATGGTATCGACATCCAGCCGACGACCGAACCCTCCGCCAATCAGATGGTTGTGGAGTGTGATCTGTTCAGGTTTGAGGCCTAAGGGCGCTAATTTATCAATCACTCGATCAGGGGCCTGCGTGCCCACCCAGATTTCACAGCGATCGTTCTGCCAATGTACGGTGCAGTTCATCGGCTCCATGGTGGCGTGTGCTAAAAACGGCTGATGATAAGTGGCTTCAACCACCTGGGCGGCGGCGTGCATCGAGGCCGCCGGGTTGCCTATGCGCCGGGCAAGCCCCCCTTTTTGCTGAACCGCCACTTCGAGCTCGGCCACCAGTGTGGCTTGTTGCACGTGCCCATGCGGGCCGCTGTGCCACTCAATCTGTAGAGCGGATAAGCCTTGTATCGCGGCGTAGGTGTGATCCGCCACCACCGCCACCACATCCGGCTCTTCAATAATGTGCCGGACACCAGGGATCGCTTGCGCCGCCTTTTTATCTAGACGGGCGACAGAGCCTCCCTCTACGGGGGACAGCGCCACCATCGCATAACGCATCTGCGGGATGCGCACATCGATTCCAAAGCATGCCGATCCATCTGTTTTTGATGGGCCTTCCAGACGACGTGGCGATGTGCCAATGAGTTGGAAGTCTTTAGTATTTTTTAGGGGCACATGGCGTGGAATCGCGAGAGTCGCGGCGGTCGCGGCCAGTGCGCCATAACTCAGACGGCGATTCGAGTTCCGATGCTCGATGTAGCCGTTCTTGGCATGGCAGTCAGCGGCCGGAACGTGCCAAGTGCGGGCGGCGGCTTGGGTGAGTAAGACGCGGGCGGTGGCCCCTGCGGTTCGTAAAGGGAGCCAGCAGTCCTTAATGGAAGTGGAACTGCCGGTCGATTGATCCCCTTGTACACCGTAGATCGCCGGGTTGGGTGGCGCAGCTTGGGCGGTGATCTGATCGAGACTGACATGAAGCTCCTCAGCAACCAGCATGGCAAGCGCTGTGTAAATGCCTTGGCCCATCTCTACTTTAGGCATGACTAAGGTGACCTGACTGGTCGCATCGATACGAACATAGGCGTTTAAAACTGACTCTCCCGTGGATGGGCTCGCGGCATCGCTTAATCGGACGGTGA
This sequence comes from uncultured Pseudomonadota bacterium, assembly GCA_903862885.1. GTDB lineage: Bacteria > Pseudomonadota > Gammaproteobacteria > Steroidobacterales > Steroidobacteraceae > CAIKZZ01. Next base: position 7,367 of record CAIOZU010000028.1, on the reverse strand, counting down.
GTAGCAAGCCACCGCCGGCCAGCAGAGAAGCTTGCAAGAACTGTCGTCGATCCAAGGAGGTCGGGAGGGCCATGGTCTGCCTTGTAAAGCCAAGCCGCTATCTTGCCGGAAAGTGACCGCCTCGCGCGAGGCTTATAGGTCTTCCTGCTCCCGTTTTAACAGATACTTTTTGAGCGCTAATCCCCATCGGTAACCCCCCAAACCACCGTCAGTACGCAGTACGCGGTGACAAGGCACGAACAGGGCGATGGGATTGGCGCCACAGGCGGAGGCAACCGCTCGGACGGCAGTGGGTGCGCTGATGGCTTTTGCCAGTTCGCCATAGCTTAAAGTCTGGCCAGACCGTGTCTTGAGTAGGTAACGCCATACGCTGAGCTGAAAGGGCGTTCCTTGCAGATCTACAGTTCGCCGAGGGCAAGGACCGCGACGCTCCAGATAACGTTCGAGTGCGGTCAGACTTTCACTGAGCGCGTGTCGACGGGATGTCTCGGCGTGCACCCGCCTGTCGGCATAAGCATCAGTCAGTTGCTTTATTAATACCGTCGCACTGCTGCCGAATGCGGCATGGCAGATGCCTGCTCCTTGGTGCGCCAACAGTATCCAACCGCGCGTCGTATCGCGGGTGGCGAAATACATTGTCTGTTCAGCACGCATGAGTGCTCCTGACCCAAGGTCGCTCTATTTTGCTTGGTGGGCTACACTTTTTTAAGGAAGCAAGTTTTGAGTACCAGTCCTTTTACTTTGTCGGCATTGCACTCAATATTTTCCTCATCGTCAGTGAGCCGAATGTTTTTAATTACCGTGCCACGCTTTAAGGTGATTGAACTGCCCTTTACCTTGAGGTCTTTAATGACCATCACGGAATCACCGGATGCTAGGATGCTTCCATTGCTGTCTCTGATGTCCGTCATCTGTCGTCCTGCATTCGGTGGCGCAAGAAGGCTATTCTGCGCTGTCTATGGTGAGATGAGCGTTCTGTCTTTGGCGTAAGAAGCCGCGACGACCTTCATTGAAGAATTTTAAAAACCGCTGTGCTTCTTCGCTGTGGTACTTTCCTGTCGCTACGGCCTCGGCCGCCAACGCTTTGGCATTGCCGGTGGGCGCGCATACCAGTCGCAAGAGCGCTTTTAGCTCGGCGATCGTCTCAGCCTTAAAGCCGCGGCGCCGCAAGCCCACTTTATTCAGTCCAATGAGTTCATCTCGTTCTGTGGCCATGGTGAACGGTGGTACATCGCGAGTAATGCGCGCCAGTCCACCGACCATCGCGCTCTCGCCGATACGGGTAAATTGATGAACGCCAACTCCGCCGCCTAGAAAAGCATAGGCACCAATCTGGGTGTGTCCTGCGATGATTGCGTTACTCGCCATGATCACATGGTCGGCGATTTTGCTGTCATGCCCCACATGCACGCCTGACATCAGGAATACATCCGAACCCACTGATGTCGCTTCGCCTACTCGAGTAGAACGGTGCACCGTAACGAACTCTCGAACGACGGTGCGGGCGCCGATGTGCACCTTAGAATCGATACGGGAATCAAAACTGAGATCCTGAGGGTCATCCCCAATGACGGCATAGGAGTGCACCACCACACCGTTGTCTAACACCGCATGACGCTTGATCATAGCTTGTGCGTGGATCACACAGCCCGCGCCGATGATCGCTCCGTCTTCGATGATGGCTGTGGGATGAATGCTCATCGTCTTATTCTATCGATTGCGGGTCCGCTACGCGACCCCAGTGACCGTCTTTTGAGTTGCCAATCCGGTGGGTGAGATCCCCTGAGCAGATTCTAGTCACAGGACTCGGTTGGCTTGGTCTCCGAAGTCAATCAAATCGGATCGTTATAGACTTAAGTCCGTCAGCCCTGGATGCTCAGCCGGGCGCACGCCCGGTGCATCCCAGAAAAACTTGCGGTCGGTCACGGCGATCGCTAGATCATTAATCGAGGCCATTCGACGTTGCATATAGCCTGCCGCATCAAACTCCCAGTTTTCATTGCCATACGATCTAAACCATTGACCGTTGGCATCATGCCATTCGTAAGCAAAGCGCACGGCGATGCGATGGTCGGTAAAAGCCCACAATTCTTTGATGAGGCGGTAGTCCAGCTCCTTCGACCATTTTCGACTTAAGAACGCAGCGATTTCTGCTCGCCCTTTTAAAAATTCAGAGCGATTGCGCCATTGACTGTCTTCACTGTAGGCGAGCGCCACTTTTTCTGGATCACGACGATTCCACGCATCTTCAGCTGCGCGCACTTTGATGATGGCGGTGTCTCGGGTGAACGGAGGTACGGGTGGTCGGGAAGCAATGGATGTGGTCATACTTTAAATCCAAAGTAGAGAGCGCGGCTTAGCATGCCGTCACGGCGTGGCCACGATAGGCGGGCGAGTGTATCGTGATCGCACGATGTCTCATGAGACTCGTACGCTGTTGGTTAGTCGGCTGATTGTCACGCCAAAGTACATAATGTAGACGTAACACAGCAGGGGGACCAAGAAGGACATTAAAAGACCTACGTGGTCTGCCATCTCGCCCATCAGGACAGGCACCAACGCGCCACCCACGATGGCCATACACAGGACCCCGGAGCCTTCGCCGACCCGATCTCCTAGGTCATCGATCGACAGACTAAAAATCGTAGGGAACATCACCGAGTTGCAGAGTCCAACGGCCAACAAGGCATACATCGCCATATGCCCCTTGACTAACATGGCTAAGGCAATCAGAACGACCGCGGCGAGTGCATTAAAAGTGAGTACCTGACTTGCCTTCACGCGATGCATCACCCAAGAGCCAATGAAGCGACCTACCATTGCACCACCCCAATACAGTGACATGAGGCGGCCGGCATCTTCATGGGAGAGCGCGCCGATATCGGGCTCGGAAAATAAATTGACTAAGAAACTACCGATCGAGACTTCACCGCCGACATATAAAAAGATAGCACCTACACCGAGCAGTAAGGGTCGGTGACTGAATAGCGAAGGATCAGCGGATCGGCGCACGGTGGTGGTTGCTTGGACTTGACCGGGTAGCCGAATCAAGCTCATCACCACTGCTAGTAACCAAAACGCTGCGGCTAACCCCAGGTAGGGCAATTGCACTCGACTGACGGCAGTGAGTGCTGTGGTGCCACCTAAGATTAATCCCGCGCCGAGATAAGGGCCGATGGTGGTTCCGAGTGAATTAAATGCTTGCGTCAGGGTTAAGCGGCTAGAAGCCGACGAGTGGCTACCCAACAGTGCCACGAGGGGATTGGCGGCTACCTGCAGCAAGGTAATACCCGACGCTAATACAAAAAGTGCCCCTAAAAATAAACCATACACGCGATACTGAGCGGCCGGGTAAAACAACGCCGCACCGATCCCGGCAATCACAAGGCCAAAGATAATGCCGCGTTGGTAGCCGACGCGCTGGACCGCGGCACCGGCTGGCACTGACATGATGAAATAGGCGCTGAAAAAACAAAACTGAATCAGTGTCGTTTGGGTGTAGGTGAGTTCAAACGCCGCTTTGAGGTGCGGCATTAAAATATCATTGAGTGAGGTAATCAGACCCCACATAAAAAACAACGTCGTCAGTGCCGTGAGCTCGCGCCGATAGGTAGGTGCAGGGATGGAGGCAGAGGGCTTTATCATGGCAGCGTCCCAAAAGTGACAGCGTGGCTCAGCATAGCCTACGCGATGGCGGATGGGCACGTCTTTCGGCTTTGCTTTCTGTACAATTTCATCTAGGCAGCGCGGGGTGAGCGTCCCTATTTTCAAAGGAGAGGCGGGTGACTGATCGATTGGCGATGTGGGTTTTAGATGGGGGTACCGGTCGTGAACTGAAGCGCATCGGTGCGCCTTTTCAGCAGCCGGAGTGGTCAGCTTTGGCTTTGCTTCAGGCTCCGCACTTTGTCACCCGGGTACATGAGTCCTATGTGGCGGCCGGTGCGCGGGTGATCACGACTAACAGCTATGCGGTGGTGCCTTTTCACATTGGTGACGAGCGCTTTGCTCAGCAGGGCGCCGCCTTAGCGACGCTGGCTGGACGACTAGCGCGCGAGGTCGCTGATCGGACACCCACGGCGGTACAGGTCGCCGGTTCATTGCCACCCATCTGTGGCTCCTACCGTGCGGAGTGGTTTGACGCGGACTTCGCCCGACCGATTTTACATACCTTAGTGACGGCTTTAAGACCCTACGTGGATCATTGGCAGGCGGAGACCTTAAGCTCCATCGAGGAGGCGCGCTTGGTGCGCGAGGTGATCGGTCAAGATGGACTACCTTTGTGGATCTCTTACACTTTGGATGATCAGGCGATAGCTGGCGATCCTCGTTTGCGCTCGGGTGAGCGGGTATCCGAGGCAGTCGCTGCGGCACTGGAATTGGGTGTGGCCGCTATTTTGTTTAATTGCAGTCAACCTGAAGTCATGGCCGATGCAGTGGATGTTACCCAAGCGGTCTTGGTGGCCTCAGCGTACACACGCTCAGTCGAGGTACGCATCGGCGTGTATGCCAATGCATTTCCGCCACAAGGGGCTGAGCCGGAAGCGAATTCCACTTTGCATGAGATACGCAAAGATTTAACGCCGCAAGGTTATCTTGCCTTTGCTGAACAGTGGGCTGCGCGAGGCGCAAGTATTATTGGCGGTTGTTGTGGCATTGGGCCGGAGCACATCGCCGTGTTGAGCGCGCGTTTGACTTCGTGACGGGTATGACGCGCATCCCCTATGAGGCGTTGCAGTCCTTCAAAGCCCCTGGGGTGTTTAATCCCTGGGCTGAGGACGACCCTCTGGATAGGGAACAGGTCGGTGTGCTCTCGGGACCGCAGGGTAGGCTCAGTCGATTACAGGCGCATTTCTCTATTCGGCCTCGCTTCATACTGCTCGGCGAAGCACCGGGTTATCAGGGATGTCATTTTTCTGGCATCCCGTTCACTAATGAGAAGCTGCTGTTGGCAGGACACATCCCGCGAGTGACGGTGAGAGATCGTTTGACCCATCGACCACGGCCGTGGTGTGAACCGTCGGCGACGGTGGTGTGGGGCGCGCTCCACGCACTGGGTATCGCATCGGAGACGGTGCTGTGGAATACCTTTGCTTGGCATCCCTTCAAGCCAGGCCAGCCGTATTCGAATCGGACGCCAACGCGAACTGAGCTGGAGTTCGGGGGGCCGGTCCTTGCGGCGGTGCTCGATGCTTTTTCGCCTGCCGCGATTGTGGCGGTGGGCAAAGTAGCGGAGCGGACCGTGCGCTTATTAGGTCGCCACCCGACGGTGACTCTGCGCCACCCCGCCATGGGCGGGGCCACCGAGTTCCGTCAAGGCCTTGCGGATTTCGTAAAGAACGCCGCTTAGCGAGCCCTCGTTAGAGCGGCTGATCCTTGGTTTCTCGACACGCGAGTGCACCCACCACCGTGATGAGGGCCGCCGCCGTTAGGTAGTAACCCACATAAGCCAATCCATAGTGCTCAGCTAGAGAGGTGGCGATATAAGGGGCCAGTGAGGCGCCGAAAATACCCGCAAGATTAAAGGTGAGTGAGCTGCCGGTGTAGCGCACATTGGTGGGAAAGAGTTCCGAGAGGGTGGTCCCTAAAGGCCCATAGGTCAGACCCATGAGTGCCAAGCCAATGGCCATCGCCACGATGGCGCCGGTGGCACCGGCTTGAAAAAGAGGCCCAAAAACGAGACCAAAAGTCCCGATCGCTAAGCTCACGCCGACCATGGTGCGTCGTCGGCCGTGTTCGGCCAACCATCCGCCGAGGGGAATGCAAAGGCCAAACAGCAACATACACAGCAATTGAATCTTTAAGAAAAATCCGCGGCTGAAGCCTAAGGCGGTGGTACCCCATGACAGCGCAAAAACCGTCATGAGGTAAAACAAAACAAAGGTAGCGAGCGACGCCATCGTGCCAAAAATTAAGGTACCAGTGTGTTTTGTAAACACCTCTCTCATGGGTAGACGGACGGGGGGTTGAGTGCTTTTGGCCGCACTGAACACAGCCGTCTCACCAATGGTGAGTCGCACGTAGAGACCGAGGCCGACGAGCAGGGCGCTCGCGAGAAAGGGGATGCGCCAACCATAATTAAAGAAGTCGGCGTTACTGAGTTGACTCGAGAGAAGAAAGAACGTGCCACCGGACAATAGAAAGCCGATGGGGGCGCCTAGCTGAGGGAATAGACCATATAAAGCCCGTTTACCAGGCGGCGCGTTCTCCACCGCCAATAACACCGCACCCCCCCATTCGCCGCCTAAGCCCAATCCCTGTCCGAAGCGACATAAGGCCAAAAGGAGTGGCGCGCCGACGCCAACCATCGCGTAAGTCGGTAGGGTGCCGATGAGCACCGTGGAGATACCCATCGTTAAGAGTGCCGCCACTAAGGTCGCCTTGCGACCAACCCGATCGCCAAAATGACCAAAGAGCGCTGAGCCAATGGGTCGCGCGAAGAAGGCAATAGCAAAAGTAGCAAAAGAGGCAAGGATGGCCGATGCCGGGTCAGCCGATGGGAAAAATAGTTTTGGGAATACCAAGACGGCCGCGGTCGCATAGATATAAAAATCAAAGAACTCGATGGTGGTGCCTATCATGCTGGCGAGTAACACTTGCACAGTTGATGTTTGATGGGTGGCGTGCATAACCGGATCCTTAATAAGGAGGGATTTTATAATTTAGAGGGTGCGACCGCTGACTCATTCTAGACCAAAGCGTGCCGCGGGTGTCATTGCCGATCGCTGACCAGCGGCTTGGTGCATCCATGCGCACACCGCAATGCGCCTGCAGACGTTTTGTCGTTTGGGATGGTTTGCTTATGAGGCGAGACCTGCCACATTGTGTTTTTCATAAGGCCTCTGTGGTAATAAACAGAGGGTTGTCGGCGAACGCTTTAAATTCGGTCGATACGCGCTGCATCGTTTCGCTACCGATATCTTTGAAGAGCGCCTCGATCGAGTTGAAGCGCAGTAGCTCTATATACTGATAAGGTGAATCGCCACCACCCAGCAGTCCCGTAGTCTTCAGCACATCAAAGCTCTGTACCGATGACAAGGCGTTGACGATCGGCAAATCGGTGGTGCGGGCCCATTGCTCATAAACCGCTGGAGCCACACCGGGGCGCAGATTGAACAAAACCATAATGGTTGCCATAGCGGACTCCAAGCCTGTAGGGAATACGAGGCAGTGTAGAAGGCTGTGAAAACGCCTGTCAATTAAACGCGCAAAGAGTAGGCTCCTTCGGAGTGACCGACCTGCTTTAACTGGTCCAGCTCTGATGTCTGTTACGCAGCGATCTGAGTCTCGCTTATTTTCTTCAACGTCGTCAAACGCACCACCGTCGTCTCAGGTGCGGGTGGCCTATAGCCCAGTGCGCTATGCGGCCT
>CAIOZU010000027.1 GCA_903862885.1 uncultured Pseudomonadota bacterium | reverse complement strand
CGTGAACGCGTTGCCTATCTCGGGGCGATTGATCTCAATCACCGGAACATCCTCGCTACCGCCGAGAATTATATGCTCATAGACCATAGATCATCTTCTTTACTTCAGATAGTGCGCGCTCGGCTCACAAATCAAAGACCAATGCTGTTGTCTTTATTATTCTAGCAAAATAATCTGCGCGCATATGGATGTGCTCACTCAAGGCGTAACCGATGCGCTCTACGCGTGGCGATACACCGTGTGTTTCGAGAGTCCCGAGAAGAGCAGAACGATACTGCTGTCTTTAACGTCGCCTGGCCGGTTTGTTGTAATACCGCAACATGCATAACTGAGCCGTGCTTGAGTATTAAGTGACGATGGTAGGTGTAACAGTAAGGACATAGTCGGCAAACAGGCCGGTACTGATCTCACTGCCTTGCGGTCACAGTCGATGCGGTAGACCGTGCGGTGGTTCTTTATGTCTTTGCTCAATGAGCAGCTATTTATTTGGGAGATTCACGATGAATCAGGCTTTAACTATAAAATTAAGATATGCCATCGCGTGCGTGTGCTCACGAACGGCAGCACCGACTTTCAGCCAGCAAGCAGCGCCGAGTGCTCGCGCCGGCGGCCTTGAAGAAATCGTAGTGACGGCACGAAAGCGAGCAGAAAATCTACAGGAAGTGCCAGTCTCTATCAGCGTGCTGTCGAGCTCAGACTTGCAGAACAAGAACATTGAGGATATGCGGAGCCTGAGCCAGTACCTACCAAACGTTGATTTCGCACCTCCCCCATCTTACGGCAGTGGTGGTTTGCTGATCACGATGCGCGGCTTGGCGGCGAACCCAGATGGCAGGCCGTACAACGAGTCCTCGGTGTCAGTCTATGTCGACGGCGTTGTTATCCCGCGTGATGGTCAGAGCATCACTAATCTAGCTGATGTGGATCACATTGAAGTGCTCCGTGGCCCGCAAGGTACCTTGTTTGGGCGCAATACCACCGGCGGTGCGGTCAATATTGTTACCAAGACGCCAAATGCAGACGCTGGCGTTCACCAAGACTTAAAGTTCGGTAATTATAACGAGGTCTTGTCACGCACAACGGTAAATACCGGAAAGCTATTTGACAGTGATTTCAGAGCGAAATTAACCTATGTGCATAAGAAAATAGATGGCTACATCAAAAATACGTTGGATCAAGGTTCCGGAGAAGGCCCGGGGTACGCGGAGTCGGATGGCTTCTACGCAGGCTTATATGGGAAAATGGCGAATGGTTTAGTGGTCGATCTAAAAGCTGACTACAGTCGCGCCCATGATCTGCCAGGTATGAACCAAATTGTGGCAATGGATGGCTATAAAGTCGCCTACTTCCAACAGGCCGCCCTCAATGCCGGTGCTGCGGGTTTCCACATTTCGCCGTTTTCCCTTGCGAGCTCGACCGCGGATGCGGCCAGCTACCCTGCGTGGCTAACGAGCAGTTACGGCGGTTCGGCGACACTGACCCTGCCAGTGACTGACGTGGTGACAGCAAAGTCAATTACTGGGTTTCGTGGCGGCTCACATGTTAACCATGAGGATCTCAGTGGCGGCAACCCAAACCTTAAGGGACCTGTTTTTGATAACTCGTTATGCGCTATTGGCTATGCGCCTCCACCGTGCGCTATAAGTACGCAAACAGTGACTCCATTCACGACCAATGTAGCTCCGGCATTTATAACGGGTCATGACATCACTAATCCGGCTGGCCAGCAGTTTCAGAGCGAGACCGATCATAATTTCTCTGAAGAGCTGCAGCTAGTAGCTGACTGGGATACCGTCAAGTTGACTACTGGACTGTATTTTTTTAACGAAGTCATTCATAACATAGATCCTTACGCGTTTACGTTGGTATTCCCCACGACGGTAACCGATCAGACTCCGCTGGGTTTGGCGGGGGTTAATGCGTGGACTAATCAACACTACACGATTGACAGTAAGTCATATGCTGGGTTCTTGACGGGTTCATGGGCACCGGAGGCGTTCGATAAAAAACTCGAGGTAACTGGTGGCCTACGGTATACAAAAGACAAGAAGCATCTGTATGACATGTCTCAAAGCTATATCTTTTTCCCAGCACCCCCGTTAGATCGCGCATCCGACGCTAGCTGGAACTTTACGAACTTCAATACGTCAGTGAGCTACAAATGGACGCCCGACGTGCTGACCTATGTGCGCGTGGCCGATGGCACGAAGTCGGGTGGCTTCAGCCCAGGCGGCGCGGAGGTCGACGAATACAAGCCTGAGAAAGATAAGCTATATGAGGGCGGTGTCCGCAGTGAATGGCTGGACCACCGACTGTTGCTCAATCTAACGGTATTTAAAACAGACTACACCGACCAGCAGGTGCAAAACTTTAATGGCACCAGTTCTACGGTAAACAACGCCGGAAAATCACACTCTAACGGACTTGAGTTTGATGGCCGGTTTGTGCCGGACGCGCATTGGGACTATACGGCAAGCATGGGCTATACGGACGCGAAATTCGACGAGTTCCCCTACACGCCAGTAGCGGGTGGCCCGACTTTGAATGTGGCCAGTACGTCGCATATGCCGTTTGCTCCGAAGGTCACAGCACACGTAGGGGTAACGTATACCTATGATGAGATCGCTTACGGATTGCCTTCTGTGTCCATTGACTACGCGTACAAGGCGAGTTGGTACACCTACGGCGTGGTGCAATTAAGTCCTTATGCGAACGTGCTTGAGTCGCCGTCGAGCAAAACGGTCAATATCAATGTGGCACTCGCGAACATGAAGATTGGCTCGAATAAGGCACGAGTGAACTTTTACGGTAACAATGTGACCAATGAACACCCATTAGTTTCCGCAATTGATCTGGGGGCGTTAGGTTACGGCACTGCGACGTACGGTCGCGGAGCGACTTATGGGGTGAATCTTTCTATTGATTTTTAAGTGAATTAATAGGTAGCTGTGCTGCCACCTTAACTAAGCCCTGGCCGATTTAGGCCAGGGTTTTTTTATGACCAAGTCTTTCGAAAGGTATTGGAATTAGGGAAATGTGAACGGGTTAGGAGGCAGCTGGCTGGCTATTTAAAAAGACATTCCCTGGCTGTCCAAGAACGCAGGAGGTGCCCGCCGGGGTATACATCATGGCGGTACAGAGGTTGCACGCGGTGCACCCGGATGCTTGCGTTCGTCCTGAGGCGAAGGCGGATACCAGATTGGCGTCATGTACTAATGCTCGTCCCAACGTCACTGCATCGAAGCCTTCTTGCATCGCTTGTTCGACGTTGGCGAGTGTTTTAACGCCACCAAGGTAGGCAAGCGGTAAGCGGGTGGCTGCGCGTACTAGGCGGGCATGCTCTAGCAGATACATTTCATGGAAAGTCACTTTGGGTGCAGTCAGCCGGTAAATGAGCATCGCCAGTTTGGTGATTGGACTACTCATCCATTCTGGGTAGTTGGCAGCAGGGAAGGATGAGCCAAACATGGTATCGACTGAGGCGGCGCTGAGGCCAGCGCTTAGCACTAGCATGTGTGCACCGGCGCTTTCCAATATGCGCGCACCCCGCGCGCCATCTGACGCCGTGTTGCCGTTTTTAATCCCATCAGTGACGCTAATTTTACAGACTACCGCCAAGTCCTTTCCGACGGCGTCTAGTACTCGGCTGAGTACCTCTGCCGGAAAGCGGGCCCGTTGTTCGGGTGTGCCACCATAGGCATCGCGGCGGTGGTTGTAGACAGGCGACATGAACTGGCTGAGTAGATAGCCATGACCCATGTGCATTTCTACTGCATCAAAGCCGGCATCGCGAGCAAGGCGGGCGCCTTGCACAAACTCGTCGGTGACCTGTGCCATGTGCGTGGGTCCCATTGCCTGGCGGCGCCACTTGCCGCTTAAGATACCGACATTGTTAAAGCCGCCACTAGAGGATATCGGTGGACCGGCGCTTGGTTCTTTAATGAAGTTAAAAGCACCGCCGTGCGTGATCTGCGCTGAGGCCGCCGCGCCGTAGCGATGCACGGCGTCGGTGAGTACCTTCAGGTGTGGCACATTGTCACGGTTGAGGGTGGTCTGATCCACAAAGGAGCGTCCGTCTGGGGAGACGGCGCAGTAAGCGACGGTGGTCATGCCGACGCCGCCCTTGGCGATGTCTTCGTGAAACTGCACCAGTTGCTTGGATGGCGTCCCACCCGGCGACATGCCTTCGTTGGTGGCTGCCTTGATAAATCGATTACGAAGGGTCAGTGGACCAATGGTCAGTGGGCTGAACGCACGGGCAACAGTCGTGTCAGTTACCATGAGCTTATTCCTTTTATAATCGTATTGAGAGGTGTCAAAGAGTCGTTTAATGACTGACAGCTGCGAAATACCTGGGGTGCGTCTTCTCTGCTGCACTGAGGCTAGCGAAAGTCCTCAGGCATCGCGTGCAATATCATCGGCAGCAAGATATGCAAAGGTGATGGCAGCGCCGAGTGTCGCGCCAGGACCTGGGTATGCACATCCCATGACCGAACCGGCTGCGTTACCAACGGCGTAGAGGCCAGGGATGGGATGGCCATTTGTATGTAAGACGCGCGCTTCTGTATCAGTTTTCGGGCCGCCCTTGCTGCCGATGTCACCCAAATCAATCCGCACTGCATAGAACGGTGCGGTGGCGACGGGTCCTAAGACGCGGCACGGCAGGTGGCTTGGATCACCAAAGTACAGGTTGTAGCGATTGGTGCCTCGCCCGAAGTCAGGGTCGATGCCTTTTAAAGCGTTGTCGTTGAAGCGCGCAACAGTCTCTTCAAAATTAGTGACTGGTACGCCGATCTTATCGGCGAGTGCCGGCAGGCTGTCGGCTTTATAAATCAGATGATCGAACCAATCGGGGGGTAGTTTTTTGTCAGGTACCATGCTCCCTGGAAGTAGCGCACCGATCGGATATTTATGGCGGAAAGTCGCATCGAAGACGAGCCAGCAGGGAAGATTGGCTTTCGTTGCCGTCTGATCTTTGATCATCGCCTGACCAAACAGATGATAAGAGCAAATTTCGTTCACAAATCGTCTGCCCAGACGATTGACAGCCAGACTGTGTGGAAAGCCTCGTTCAAAGAACAGCGGTACGCTGCGCACGGTATGGGGTGGAAAATTGGAGCCCATCTTGACGGTCGGTGCCCACCAGGCTTCATTCATAAACTCGGTGTCGGCACCAATGGCTATAGCGGCGGTTAAGCCGTCGCCGGTGTTATTACCGGGGGGTGTGGCGCTCCAGTCGGGGCGTGTTGAGTGCTCGAAATAACGCTCCCGCAGCGGCTGCGATTGCTCAAAGCCACCGGAGGCTAAGATCACGGCGCGCGCAGCGGATAGTTGGATCTCATTACCTTCACGTTCAGCCACGATGCCAACCACGCGTCCGTTTTTAACCACTAGGCGGGTGAAGGCCGTTTTTAGATGCAAGGGAATGCCTCGATCGAGCATGGCTTTGCGCAGTCCGCCGATCAGCGAGTTACCGAGTGTTAGGCGTTGATCTCGGTAGGTGCGTCGTCTCCAGCGGCGATTCCCAAAGTAGTTAGCAAAGATGCGAAGCAGTGTGCCGATCCAGCCTTTGGATTTGTTGCTGAGTTGTATGCCTTCCGGTATGTCGATGGAGATCTTCTCCAGCAACCTATGCTGGGGTTGTTGTTCGCGCAGTCGAAAGAATTCCTCGCCCAGTACCGCACCATCCATAGGCTTGACGCACATGGTCCTGCCACCCGGAGAGGCGCCGGGTGCTGATGGGTAATAATCGGGTGCCGTGAGGGGTGGGTCCACGTAGTAGTGAACGCCCAGAGAGGCGAGGTAGGCTGGCATCTGCACCGAGACTTCAGCATAGCGGGCGAGCTTAGCCTCGGGTACGGCTCCTTCAGTCACGGTCTTCAGATAAGCCAGTGCCGCCTCAGTTGAATCGCCGGGGTGCGAGCTGTAGTTATTTGGGATCCAAATGGCGCCGCCGGATTGGGCGGAGGTTCCACCGTAACGATCTGATTTTTCTAATAAAATAACTTTTAGACCCAGATCGTGGGCACGGATGGCTGCCAACATTCCACCCGCTCCAGACCCCACTACAATCACGTCGATATGGTTCATACAGATCAGTTAGCCGTACACCGCTTGGCGCTGTCAATGTCAGTGTATGAACCTGAGTCGAACATGAGTTTACGGACCAACCGTCAAGACATACTGTAAGGGCGTGTTGGTGCCTCAATGTGTTGCGTCTGCGCGACTGAGAGACTGGCAAGCAGAAATATTTTAAGTATCGGACGTTTTTTTAGGGGGTCGCTGATATGACTGCAATAAAGACTGGGCTGGCACTGACAGGCGCCATCATGGTGGGGTTCAGTGGGGTGGCGTATGCCGCCGCTGAGTCTGCTGCATCGGCAGGTGCGCTCGATGAAATCGTGGTGACTGCGCAGAAGCGCTCCGAGAAACTCCAAGACGTTCCGATCTCTATTGAAGTGCTAAACGGCGACGCGCTGGCGAGCCAGAAGTTGCAGAAGCTCGATGATTTGGCGGGTCGCATGCCTAACGTCTACGTGGCGGGTGGCACGATCACCAATTCGCTCACCATTCGTGGTGTCGGCTCAGGCAATAACGTCGGCTTCGAACAGTCAGTCGCCACGTTTGAAGACGGCGTCTACCACGGTCGCGCCAAGTACTCGTCAGGCAGTTTTGTTGATGTCGAAAGCTTGGAAGTGCTGCGTGGACCACAGTCGATTTATTTTGGTAACAATGCCATTGGCGGTGCGTTTAATGTCACCACCAAAAAGCCGGGCAAAGAGTGGGAAGGTCAAGTCTCACAGTCCTATGAGTTCAACGCACGAGAGTCTGTGACTGAACTGGCATCAGGCGGCCCTTTGACGGATACCCTGGGTCTGCGCGTGGCGGGGCACTTCTCCAACATGGATGGATGGCTCACCAATTTAGTGGACAACCAGCGCGTACCTTCGGATCGCAATAATTTTGCACGGGCCACCTTGGTATGGGACGCGGCGCCCCAGTGGCAGGTCTCGTTAAAGGGTGAGTTTGGGCATGAGACGGGTAATACGCCGTACCCCACCCAGAACACGCACTGTCCTCCGGATGCGATCTATCCTGTCAGCACCCCAACGGCGGGCGGTTGGAAGGATCAGCTCTGTGGTGCTGCACTTGGTTTCAATGCCACTTTCCCTGGTTCGCATGGTTCACCTAGCGCTGGTAGCGATAAGGTCTATGCCATCGCTGGTCAGCGCCTAGACCTGACTTCTCATGACGTGGTGCTCAATATTGAGCACAAAACGGATGATGGCCCAAGTTTCGTGGCGTTGCTCGCAAACACCCACTACAACTCATACAGTAGTGGCGCCCCTGGCAGCATTGATATCCCTTGGTTTCAATACTCCGATTTCGAAACCTACGATCAGAAGAGTGTAGAGTTTAGACTCACATCACCTGATAGTTCTAAGGTGAAGTGGATCGTTGGTCTCTACGGGATGAACGATACTCTGAATGTTCACACGCCCATTGTGTTTAGTTTCTTGACGCCCACGATTAATTTCTTGGAAACCGTGCCTGCAGAATTTGGTGGTTTACCACCAGGGCTGTTGTCGCAATACACCCCACTGGGCGTCAATGTCGCTTTGGATCAAAAAGAAAAGGCGTACTCGGCCTTTGGTTCTGTGACGGTTCCCTTAACCGACAAACTGTCAGGCTCGGTGGGTGCACGTTGGACGCGTTCGGATAAGGATGGAACGCAGTACACCTACAACGAAAGAGCGGGTGATACGTTCAACACCTTTGGTACGCCAGTGGAAGGGACGTTGATCCCAGTTCCAGTGCCGGTACCCGGCGTTGGCATTGTTCAAATTCCACTTCCGCTCTATCAGATTTTGGCGCAAGCGTTTACAACCTACGAAAACCATACGATATCGCAGAAGGTCAATGGGCAAGCCTTCTTGCCGTCGGCGAACCTTACTTACAAGTGGACCGACGATGTGTCCTCGTATGTAAGCTACTCACGTGGATGGAAGGCCGGTGGATTCGATGGCTCTGATACGGTCGCAGATCCAACCAAATTAGCTTATGGTCCGGAGAAGGTGAATTCCTATGAGTTAGGCCTAAAGTCACTCTTGCTTGATCATAGGCTATCTATCAACGTCGCACTGTTTGATAGCAAGTACACGGGCTTGCAGCAAGGCGTGACAGTGGCGACAGCGACCTCGGTGGTT
>CAIOZU010000026.1 GCA_903862885.1 uncultured Pseudomonadota bacterium | reverse complement strand
TGGTCTTTGATTTGTGAGCCGAGCGCGCACTATCTGAAGTAAAGAAGATGATCTATGGTCTATGAGCATATAATTCTCGGCGGTAGCGAGGATGTTCCGGTGATTGAGATCAATCGCCCCGAGATAGGCAACGCGTTCACGCCGGACATGGGCGATGAGTTGACGCATATCCTGCGACATTTAATCAGTGACGATGCGGTGCGTGCCATTATCCTAACTGGATCTGGCGCCCATTTTTGCGAGCGCTCGCACCCAGACTACTTAGTATCGAAATTACGAGGGAAAGACGGCAAGCGATTTGGCGACCAAGAGTTTTTTAACGAATTTTTCGTCGAGCTCAGTCGCTGCACTACACCGCTGATCGCAGCGATCAACGGTCACGCAACCGGCATCGGTTGCGCGATTGCACTGCCATTCGATATCAGGATCGCTGCGAGCACCTCAACGTTCGACTTTGACTTTGCACGACGAGCATTAGTCCCTGCATTGGGTGCAACACACATAATGCAAAGATTGATCGGCTCAGCTAAAACAGCTGAGCTTTTATTTTGTAATGCGGTCATCGACGCCTCAGAAGCGCTCTCACTTGGGCTGGTTAATCATGTGGTGCCGCGTCACCAAGTCATGGCCAAAGCCCTAGAAATAGCTGAACAGATTAAGAAAAGTCCGCCGGCAGCTATCGCTGCGATGAAGCGGTCTCTCGCCTTTGCTGCACACTCAAGCCTCGGCGCGGCGATCGCCAACGAGCGGCGGGAAAACGAGGCGCTTCGTGAAACCACCGTCGCCATCATGGAGACGTTAGACATCGATCAGGAAAACAAAAGTCGCTCGGGGCGTGATCTCCATTAACCGATATGGATCGCACGCTCTCGCAAAAGCAGGCAGCATGCTCACACCATACGCAGGGCGCATTCGGCACTTCCCATTGCGGAGATAGGTTCTAAATACAATAATCTTCGCAAGAGCTTAAATCGGAAGCACGCAACGCCGCCTGTGCGCTGAAGATGGGCGCTGTGTACGGTAAGCTACTATTCGTTATTAGAGTCTCTTAGAGCAGAGTCTGCCATGAACCTGTCCCGTCCAGATCCGTTGACTTCGCTATGGCTTGCTGATCCGACAGAAACCCAATACCTCAGCATGACCCTGGCTGATTCATTGCGAATCTCAGCAAGCCAATGGGCGGAACGAGAGGCGGTGGTGTCAGCAGCCGAACCCGGGCTACCGGCGGTCCGATGGACCTATGAGCAACTGGATCAAAAGGTGTCGCGGCTTGCTGCGAGCCTACTCGCGCAAGGCTACCAAGCAGGTGATCGCATCGCGGTGTGGGGGCCAAGCTATCCGGAGTGGATCCTCATTGAGTACGCGATCTCCCGCGCAGGCTTAGTGCTCGTCACTTTAAATCCCCTCTATAAGCAAGCCGAGTTGCTGTACGCCTTACAAGCGGCTGCGGTGAGCGCCATTTTTCATGCCGATGAAGTCAGCGGCGTCGCCCTGAGTACTGTCATTGCCCAAGTCGCCACCGACATTCCGACCTTAAGAGGAATCTATTCGTTTTCAAACGGCCTGACGAAGCTTCTCGAGGAAGCCCCAGCATTTATTGAGCTTCCAGCGGTGGATCCGACGAAGCTCTTTATGATCCAGTACACCTCGGGCACCACTGGTCAGCCGAAAGCGGCGCAGATGTCGCATCAGTCCATTATTACCTCTGCCTCAAACACCCACCGTCGTTGGGAAGTCACCAGCGGTGACCGGGTGTGCCATGGCTTCCCCATGTTCCACATTGGGGGCTCCGGCTGCTGCACGCCGGGCGCGATCTTAATGGGGGCGACCACCTTACCGTTACGCGTCTTTAAGGCAGACCGAGCGCTTGATCTGCTCGAACACGAGCGGTGCAGACTGTTTATTGGCGTCCCCACCATGATCACTGCCATGCTGGAGCACCCAAGCTTCAAAAGCCGGGACCTATCGGCACTCAAAATGCTCATCATCGGCGGCGCACCCGTGCCTATCCCCATGATCCATACGTGGGAAGAGGCCTTTGGAGCGCAGGTCATTAACTCGTACGGCCAAACAGAGACCTCCGGTGTATCAACCAGTTGTCGCGCGCATGACCCCGCTGATAAAAAAGCCACTACCTCAGGTGTCGCGGTCCCTGGCGTGAGCTTGAAAGTGGTCGATCAAGCGGGCGCGGTAGTGTCCCACGGTGTACCGGGTGAACTGTGTTTCCAAGGACCTGGTCGGATGATCGGCTACCGAAATGACACGCAACATGTAGGCGCGATCGATGCTGATGGTTGGTTCCATTCAGGTGATCTTGCAACCATGGACTCGCAAGGGTTCATCAAAATCGTTGGCCGTGCGAGGGAAATGATCATTCGCGGCGGCGAAAATCTATCTCCCGTCGAAATGGAGAATTTGATCCTTCAACACCCTCTAGTCAGTCAAGTGGCCGTGGTGGGCGTACCCGATGCCAAGTATGGCGAGGAAGCCTGCGCTGCGGTGATCCTAAAGCCGGAGTCACGTCTCGTAGCAGATGAGCTTCGCGCCTGGTGTCTGGAGCGAATCTCGCGTTGGAAAGTGCCGCGCTATGTCGTTTTCATTGACACGCTGCCCCTCACACCGTCTGGTAAGGTCAAAAAATTTATACTGCGCGACCAAATGAAAGCCAGCTTGTCACTGGTCGATTAACGCCTTACCGGTAGCGACTCGAGCACATCCGCCGATCAGGCATCAAAATAGATTCTAGCCACCGTTTCGGCGATACACGCAGGCTTCGGTGCTCCCTCGATCTCAATCGTGAACTGATTGATGATTTGCAAACACTGTCCTGGGATCTCATCGACACTGAGCAATCGAGTGCGCGCCCGGATGCGCGCACCGACTCTGACTGCAGATGGAAAGCGCACGCGATTAAGACCGTAATTCACAGCAAGCTTAGCACCCGCAAAGCGCGGCCCATCCGCACTCACCCGCGCTGCCAGGTACGGAAGGAGAGATAGGCTCAGATAACCATGCGCCACGGTCCCACCAAATGGCGATTCTCGAGCCGCCCGCTCAGTGTCCACATGAATCCACTGATCATCTAGCGTTGCTTTTGCAAAAGCATTGATCCGCTCTTGATCAATCACCAGCCACTCACCGACATGCGTTTCGGTATCAAGCTTCGTTTTTAAATCGGCTAAAACCGTTTGATAGGACATCTGATCTCTCACACACAAAAGTAGACCTAAGCAAGGATATCTGACCGCCCCTATTCGTCCTTAGGCAGTCATATGCATACCGCCATCCACACTCAGGTGTTGGCCTGTGATGTAAGCGGCTGCTTCTGAGAGCAGAAAGCACGTCGCGGGCGCCACTTCCGTCGGCAGAGAAAAACGGCCGAGCGGTATCTGCTGCAGATACTTATCACGATACTTTTCTTGCCGAATGGTCTCAGTCATCGCCGTCTCAACCGCCCCGTAGCACACACTGTTGACGTTGATGTTGTAGCGGCCTAGTTCGCGCGCCGCCGACATCGTCAGTCCCAGTACCCCAGATTTGGCTGCGCCGTAATTAATTTGCCCGATGGTTCCGCGCTTGCCTGCCACGGAGGATACATTCACAATAGATCCGGGCCGTGTCACGCCCTGCTTAGACTGCTCAATCCAGTGCGCGGCCACCGCCTGCAAGCACACGAAGGATCCCGTCAAATTGACGTCAATTACTTGCTTCCATTCACGCAAGGTCATCTTGTGCAACATGGCAGCGCGCACAATACCGGCATTATTAATGAGGCCGTGCAGCCCCCCGAGATCACGAAGGATGACACTAACCGTTTCTTGAACAAAAGACTCATCAGTGACATCGCCCGCATAGGCGCGCACATGATCCGTACCAATCTCAGCGGCAGCCGACTCGGCTATCGTCCGATCAATGTCGATCAAAGCCACCCGCGCACCCATACTCACTGAAAATTCAGCGAGGGCACGGCCGATACCCTGGCCACCGCCGGTGATCATAATCACGCGATTTTGCAACGACATAGGATTCGTCATGAAAGCTCCAAAAAATTCATCGCAAATTTAACAAAACATCATCTCACTTAGTGCCAGCTTTTTTATGGTCGCACTCCATCAAAGCAAACCAAATCAGCCTTTAACGTGCGCCTTTGCAACGCGTGCTGCCAATTGTTGCGCCCTGACGGGCGCTAACTGTCGGTTCTCAAGCTTTTCATTGGCCAATGCGTCTAACAGGCTCGCGGATGCACCGAAAGTCAAAGCACGCTTCGCCGCAGCAATAGCCTCCGACGGACTCTCTAGCATGCGATGCGCCCATTTTTCCGCCTCAGCCATCAGTTGCTCTGATGGCACTACCTGATTCACTAAGCCCGCAGCGAGCGCCTCTTGGGCATTCAAAGTAGCGCCGCACAGTACCCACTCTCGCGCCTTCGCTTGGCCCACCAGTTGTGTCAACAGATGTGTGCTGCCAAGACCGGGCACTAAGCCTAAGCGAGTGAACGGGAATCCAAAGCTCGCGTCGGAAGCCGCGATGCGCAGATCAAAAGGCAACACCATGGTAACGCCAATGCCCACCGCGGCACCGCCCATCGCGGCCACCAACGGCTTAGGGCTTGCAGCTAACTCTAGCGTGAACTCGTTGATAAAGGGCTCCTCCCCTAAGAGGATCCCATAGCGACCCGGCTGACCGGCCAGATACTCGCGATCGGCACCCGCACAAAAGCCTTTGCCAGCGCCACTCAAGATCACCACCCGAACAGCCTGATCCGTCATGGCCGCGCGCAGCGCATGTACCAGTTCATGTCCCATGTCCGAGCTGTAGGCATTGCGCCGCTCTGGCCGG
>CAIOZU010000025.1 GCA_903862885.1 uncultured Pseudomonadota bacterium | reverse complement strand
TTGGCGGAGAGAGAGGGATTCGAACCCTCGAGGGGATTACTCCCCTACGCCCTTAGCAGGGGCGCGCCTTCGACCACTCGGCCATCTCTCCGGAACCTATTCACCGGGAGCACGATGATACGGGGGTATAGGAAGACCGGTCAAAAGAATTACCCCTTTTCGTCTGAAATTTACGTTTTTTTCTTTGTCGGGCACCTCGATTGCCCGCCCAGACGCCCGAAGGCCGATGAATCGACCTCGACGCTCAGATCACCCCTTAGGCTGATCGGCTTTTACTTTGGCAAAAATCTCATCACGGTGGACCGGGACCTCTTTCGGTGCCTCAACGCCCAGCCTGACTTGATTGCCTTTAATGTCCAACACCGTGACCGCAACCTGGTCACCGATCATCAGCGCTTCACCAATTCGACGAGTCAGAATTAACATAAATACCCTCATTGCACTGGCCATCTACGGCCAGCTGAGTCACCTCCTTGTGAACCTATATGGACTAAACAAACCAACAAAAATCAGACGGCGATTTCTTTAAATACTAACGCGCACTGTCTCCCTCGACAATCGTCGGAACCAGCGCCAACGCCGCATCTAATTGCTCTGCGTTCGGTCCGCCCGCTTGAGCAAAGTCAGCGCGGCCACCGCCCTTGCCACCCACATGGGCAGCTACGCGGGCTACCACGTCCCCCGCCTTGATTCGACCGATCAGATCTGCCGTGACACCCGCCACCAAAATCGCCTTGCCGTCCGTATCCGCAGAACCCAACACAATCACCGCTGAGCCGAGCTTTTCCTTTAACTGATCAACCGCCGTGCGAAGCGCCTTGGCATCCAAACCATCCAATCGCGCCGCAATGACTTTAATACCGCGCACCTCCACCGCCGTGGAAGCCAAATCAGTCCCTTGTCCGCTCGCAAGACGCGCTTTTAGCTGATCCAGTTCCCGCTCTAAACGCTTGGTGCGATCCAGCAGCCCTTCCACTTTATCGAGCACATCGCCACGACCAGCGCGTACCAACTGACCCACTTGGCGTAACCATTGATCAGACTGTGTCAAATAATCAAAGGCGAGTGTCCCAGTCACTGCCTCCATACGCCGCACACCCGCCGCCACACCGGTCTCCGCAAGGATCTTAAACACGCCGATATCACCGGTTCGCACCACATGTGTGCCGCCACACAGCTCAGTAGAAAAGTCGCCAAAACCAAGCACGCGCACGGTGTCCCCGTACTTCTCACCAAACAAAGCCATGGCGCCCGCGGCCAAGGCCGCGTCATAGGTCATTAATTGTGTGGTCGTGGCGAGATTATTCAAGATCTCCGCGTTCACTTTTTTCTCAACATCTGCTAATTCCGTTGCCGTCATCGGCGCACCGTGGGCAAAATCGAAGCGCAGTCGATCAGCCTGTACCAAGGAGCCTTTCTGCTGCACATGCACACCGAGCACACGCCGCAACGCCTCATGCAAAAGATGCGTGGCCGAGTGATTACGCGCCGTCGCGAGTCGCGTGTCTCGATCGACGAGGGCGCTTAACCGATCCCCCACTCTCAACGTCCCGGCGACCATTCGGCCACGGTGGGCAAAGGCATCGCGTATTTTCTGAGTGTCTTCGACCTGAAAGCGACTGCCCTCACGTGAGAGCACACCCACATCCCCCACCTGCCCACCGCTTTCTGCATAGAACGCGGTGCGATCGAGTACCACCTGACCGATCGCACCATCAGGCAGCTCATTCACCGACTGGCTTGTCGCATCCAACAGGGCCAGCACCGTGCCTTCCGAACTTAACTGGTCATAGCCTTGAAACTCACTGCGGTGGACCATATCGGTGGGTGCGCGCAAATCAACCGCAAAGCGACTCGCGGCGCGCGCCCGGTCCCGCTGCTGGTTCATGGCCGCCTCAAAGCCTGGCTCATCAATCGTGAAGCCTTTCTCACGCGCCACATCCGCGGTGAGATCGACCGGAAACCCGAAAGTGTCATACAACTTAAACACCGTCTCACCTGGAATCACGCGCGAGGCACCCTGAGCCGCCTGCGCTTGGATGGTCTGGTCCAAAATTGCCATGCCTGAGGCCAGCGTTTCAGCAAAGCGACTTTCTTCTTGCGCCAGCAGCTGGCGGACGCGGGCTGCCTCACGAGTTAACTCCGGATAGGCCTCCCCCATCTGTGTGACCAGCGCATCGACTAAGAGATGAAAGAACGGCTCGGTTTGACCCAGCTGATAGCCATGACGAATAGCGCGGCGAATGATGCGCCGAAGCACATAACCACGGCCCTCGTTGGATGGCGTCACACCGTCTACTATTAAAAAGCTACATGCCCGAATGTGATCTGCAATCACCCGAAGACTAGGCGAGCTCAAATCGCTGACACCGGTGACACGCGCCGCCGCCGCGATCAACGCCTTAAATAAATCGATATCGTAATTAGAGTGAACGCCCTGTAAAACAGCAGAAATACGCTCAAGACCCATGCCGGTATCGACCGAGGGTTTAGGCAAAGGCGTGAGCGCACCATCAGCGCCCCGATCGTATTGCATGAACACGAGATTCCAGATTTCAACGTAGCGATCACCGTCTTCATCAGGTGATCCCGGTGGCCCACCTGCGACCTCCGGACCATGATCGTAAAAAATCTCACTGCACGGACCACATGGCCCCGTGTCCCCCATGGCCCAAAAATTAGACTGCGCGCCCATGCGCGTGATGCGATTGACCGGGACACCCGCCTCACTCACCCACAGATCAAAAGCCTCATCATCAGTCTCATACACGGTGACCCACAGGCGATCTTTGGGAATCTTGAGTTCCGCCGTGATGAACTGCCAAGCGAGCCGAATGGCGTCTTTTTTAAAGTAATCACCAAAACTGAAGTTACCCAGCATTTCAAAGAAGGTGTGGTGGCGCGCGGTGTAGCCCACATTCTCCAAATCATTGTGTTTACCGCCGGCACGCACACACCGCTGTGAGGTGGCTGCCCGCGTGTAAGGACGCAGGTCCTGCCCTAAAAACACATCCTTGAACTGCACCATGCCGGCATTGGTGAACAATAAGGTCGGATCATTGCCCGGCACCAACGAACTAGATGGAATCACCGTGTGCCCGTGATCGCGAAAAAAACCCAAAAACCGATCGCGCAGTTGGGAGCTGGTGAGGACGGATGGGGTATTCATAATCATAACGGGTCTAAGTCAGCCACTGGGCCGGGAAGCGGCTGATTCTAGCGGGAATATCGGCCGAGAGCATGCACTGGGGTGTCTTTAATCGAGCGCACTCAGATCCGCCTCATCGAGATCCAGATCCCGCCCAGCCGCCCCCAGCGCGTCCCGCACATGGCCACCCGTGAAGCCACGACTCAATAAAAAACGAACCTGACGGGCGCGCTCTTTGGGATTCAACGGCGCCGCTGCGCCAAAGCGCCGCTGACGTAGGGCCATTGCGCGCTCACTCCACCGCGGTGATCCTGCATCGATGGCCGACTCAATCACCTCTGAGGCAAGCCCTAAGCGCTGCAGCTCGATCCGAATGCGGATGGGGCCAAAACCTCGGTTCGTGCGCGAAGTCACCGCACCCTCCACATAACGCACGTCATTCACCAGCCGCTCGTCTTCTAAAGAGCCCACGGCATCCTCGGCAGCGGACTCCAAGAAGCCCACGTCGATTAAGCGCGTTTTTAGCGCATCACGAGGATAGTCACGGCGCGATAGCCAGCCGATCGCACGGCCTTTAGCCGCCTCGGCACTGGCCGGCTCTTCCGTGAGGGCCGGCGCCCGGGCACCAAACGCTCGGCGGCTACGGCCGCCGCGCGCAGGTCGCCCACTCATCGCACTCAGCTCTCAGCCGAGTCCGCTACCAACGGCGCACCCGTTTGACCACGACGCGGTGCCAACAACTTGGCGCGCAATTGGGTATCGAGATCTAAGGCGATCTCCGGATGGTTCTGTAAGAAGGTGCGGGCATTGTCCTTGCCCTGACCAATGCGCTCACCCTTGTACGCATACCATGAACCGGATTTCTCAATCAGGTTGTGAGTCGATGCCAAATCAATCAGCTCGCCTTCGCGAGAAATACCTTGGCCATACAAAATCTCAAACTCAGCTTCCCGAAAGGGCGGCGCCACTTTGTTCTTAACCACTTTCACGCGCGTGGCATTACCAATCACTTCATCGCCGTTCTTCAGGGCACCAATGCGACGAATATCTAAGCGCACGGATGCGTAGAACTTCAAGGCATTACCACCGGTGGTGGTCTCTGGACTACCAAACATCACGCCGATCTTCATACGAATCTGGTTGATGAAAATCACGATCGTGTTGGAGCGCTTGATATTGCCGGTGAGCTTACGCAGCGCCTGCGACATCAATCGAGCATGCAGACCCACCTGCAACTCACCCATCTCGCCTTCAATTTCAGCTTTTGGCGTCAAAGCGGCCACCGAGTCCACCACAACAATGTCCACGCCACCGGAGCGCACTAACATGTCGGTGATCTCAAGCGCCTGCTCGCCGGTATCCGGCTGCGACACCAACAAATCATCCACTTTCACGCCCAACTTCTCTGCATAGATAGGATCGAGCGCATGCTCCGCATCCACAAAGGCGGCGGTGCCACCTAAGCGTTGGCACTGCGCGATCACTTCTAAGGTCAGCGTAGTTTTACCTGAGGATTCCGGACCGTAGATTTCAACGACCCGACCTTTTGGTAAGCCGCCCACACCCAACGCGATGTCCAACCCCAACGAACCCGTCGGGATGACATCGAAATCCATCGCAGCGGAGGCATCGCCTAAGCGCATGACGGAGCCTTTGCCAAACTGCTTCTCGATCTGACTCAGTGCGGCGCTAAGCGCCTTTTTTCGATTTTCATCCATCGCGGGCATTCCTCTTAAGTGGAGATTGATTATCGCACAGGGCAGGCGCTCGGACGCTCCATTAACTGAGCTCAATAGGGATAAATGCACCGACCGTGGGATCATGTCGCCAACGGCTCACCGGCGTGTAAATCGATCCCTCAGCCTGGGGCTGGGAGGCAACCAGCACTAAGTCATCCAGTGACCAAACGACCGGGGGCGCGAGCGGCACCACCCAAGGGCCGGTGGGTGCATCGACCATCCCCCGAACCAGCGTGACATGTGGTCGGTAGGGCTGGGCGTCGACGCGAACGCCGAGCGCATGCAGGTGCTGCTGAAAAATTCGCTGCATAGACAACAGGCTGGGCGGAGGATCGGCCGCTTCCAATACGAAAGCCCGCGCCTCTGGCCAAAAGAGGCGCCGATCCAACGCCACCTGGACAACCGGCAGCGCACTGACGATCTCCAAGTCAGCCAACTGGGCGGACACCGTAGCACTTTGCCACCCACAAAAGGCCAAGGTCAGATGCCATTGGGCCGGCGTGATGGGTCGCCCGGCCGACACAGGATGTGCCTGCGCGCATTGTTTCAGCGCAGCGCGGGTAGCCACATCCGGCCAAAACCCAAAAAATAAGCGTGATCTCACTGCCCCGCGCGCACTCATCGCCGCAGCACACCCCGCAAAGCAGCGGCCGTGGTCTCCCGTCGAATGCTCTCCCGACTGCCTTTAAACTGATGCCGCTGGGTGCTGACGACGACGCGCGATCCCCTTTTGCAGGCAAAGGCCAGCCACACCGTCCCGACGGGCTTCTCTTTTGACCCCCCGGACGGACCGGCGATGCCGGACACCGCGACCGCAAGGCTTGCCCCGGACGCCTTCAACGCCCCTTTGGCCAGCGCGGTCACCACCGGCTCACTCACCGCCCCCTGGGTGCGCAACGCTTGCGCCGACACGGACAACATCGAGCGCTTCGCCTCATTGGAATAACACACGAAACCCATCCCAAACCACGCGGAACTCCCGGCCACATCCGTGAGCATCTTGGCAATCCACCCCCCGGTACACGATTCGGCCGTCGCCACCGTCTGTCCACGCGCGAGCAGGTGCGCCCCCACCCGCCGAGCCAACTGCGCCAACACCCGATCAGACGTGGCCATGATCGATGCCTCTTTCGTGATCATCCACCGGTCGCCTCACCGGCACACACACCCAGACCGCCGGCTGAGTGACCCGGATGGGTCGACAGATCGGCGCCTCTGCCACCGCCTGAGATGCGCCACCACACACAGACAATTGGCCGGCAAACTCATCACAGACCAAGAAAAACACAATCGGCCGTGACCCGGCCAGAACCGCCGCCTGCGCCAGAGCGTTCGCAAAGTCCGCATCCTGACCACCGACTTCAATCTCACGCACCGGCCGATTGGCCTCTAAGCGCAACAAGGCCGCCGCATTGGATGCCATCAACGTGCCCGGCGGCATCGCCTGCACGGCCATACGCACCGTAGGATCTTTTGAGAGCACCAACCACGTCTGCGCCCCCCATCCGCGCCAACGCGATACCTCCTGCACCGCAGACCACACCAACATCACCACCAGCGCAGTGGCCAGTCCACGCACCCACCATCGAAGCAGCGGCCGTTTGATGTCGGCCACTGACACTGCGATACCCAAAGCCACGGCCCATGCGTACTGCAAGGTATAGCGCGCGTCGATCAAACCACCCCACTCATAACGGGAACGAGAGACCACCAACATCGCCGCACCCATTACGATGAACACGGCAAGAAGCGCCAGCACGCCCTGTCGTTTGGGTTGCGTCTCTAACTGCCTCCACCGATAAACGAAGAGCCCCAGCAGACACAGGCATCCAACGAGCGCGTACAGCGGACTCCATCCGCCGGTTGGGATCCCCAAATCGGCTAACTGCGAACGGGCATAGTCGCCGAGATTAGACATCCATGGGCGCGTGGAGGGCGGCATCACATACGGCTGCAGATGACCGAAGGTTCGCAGGTTGTAAATCCACAGTGCCAGCATCCACGGCAAAGCACCGAGCAACCACCAAGCCCCCGCCCATCGCAGTCGGCGATCTTGCCAAGCAACCGACATCAGCATCACCCCACTCGCCAGCATTACGGCAAGACCGGCGTTGCGAAAGCTATACGCGAGGCCCGCTAAAGCCCCTGCCAAACATAACCAAAGACCATACCAACGCGTCGCAGCCCCCACCCAACCAAAGCCTCGCGCCAAACAACCGAGCGCACACACCGACATCCACAGCGTCGGCACATCTGAATAAGCCACGTAGTGCCACTCCCGCACACCCGGCGTCAACACCGTCACCGCAGCCACCCACACCAAACCCCAGTCACTCACCAACCCGCGGAACAACAGCACCAACATCAAGGGCAACAACATAGCCGCCCATCGTCCAGGCCACAGCGCGGCATGCAAGGCGTCCCCTGCCAGCGGCGTTAAGATCGCAATCAGCGCACTGAATCCCGGCGGAAACAACACCTGAGGAATGGCATCCGGGCCCTGATCCACATCCCACGGCGTCACCAAAGGTTGGCCCACCGCTCGCCATGAGCGCGCCATATCCACATACGAGGCGCTGTCTACCACATACGCATAACGATATGCCGCTAAGGCATGATCAAAGCGGGTCACTGCAACAAAGGAGGCCATCACGACTAACAGCGGCAGAACACAGCGCGGCCAAGATCGACGGATCATTAGATCGGCACCAACGCCGCACCCCAGCTCGTCATCACCAGTACCGCAATCAACCAACTGGCGCGATCACGCACACTAAAGACCACCGGGTCGTAATGCATCTGACCGCGACTGGTCTCCAACCACAGTCGCGCCAACCAAAACCAAATGGCTGGACAAATCAGCCATAAGCGCTCCGGATGTGGGTAATGCATAGCGGCACTGTGCGAATCCACAAACAGCGCCAATACCAGCACCGACACCACCGCGGTGCCGATACCAAAACTTTGCAAACTCGCCAAATCACGCACCTGATAGCCGCGCCCGGGCAATAACGCATCGACGGGGCCCGCAAAGGCGATCAACTCCGCACAGCGTTTTAAAATGGACAGGCTTAAAAATAAAAAGGCGCTGAAGCTCAGTAACCATACCGACAGCTCAACCCCAATGACCACCGCCCCCGCCCACAGCCGCACCGTCCAAAGCGCGGCCAAGACCAACACATCGAGTAGGGCGACGCGTTTTGCATACTGGGTGTAGAGGGTGGTCAACAGCACATAGAGACCAGTGACCACCGCAAAGGCCGCACTCTGCAGCCAAGCCAGTATCAGTCCCAAGCCCAATAGGACCAGTCCCAACGCCAACGCCGCACCCCGACCCACGTCGCCCGAGGCGATCGGACGCGCACGCTTCGCCGTGTGCGCTTGGTCAAAAGCCAAATCGACCAGATCATTAAAAATGTAAGTGGCTGAAGCGACAAGAGAAAATGCCACTAATGCCAGTCCGACGGCGCGTAGGGCGGCGGCTTCTGTCCAGGCTTGGGCGGTGATCAGTGGCACCCCCAACAACGCATTTTTCACCCAGTGTGTGGGCCGCAGCAACCGAATCCAGACGCGCGACTGCCCACGCACCGACAGGCGCCGGCTCGCTTGGGGCACGTCTTCCCGATGTGGATCAGTCGATGGCGGCATACCAGCAGCACTCACGCGTCAAGGGCCCTAGTATTCCATGAAGCCACCCATGACGCATGGCGGCAACACACCGGCGACAAGCCCACCATCAGAGCCGAGCGGATCAGGCACAATGACGCCTGGATAGGGCACACCACAGCGGCTTGGCGCCGTGCTGCATCCACTACCACCCCACAGCCACTCACCGCGCAGCATTGCATCCGACCGAATCCGTCATGAGCACCGCGAACCTGTCAACGCACACCCCCATGATGCAACAGTACTTGGCGCTCAAAGCGGAGTGTCCGGACATCCTGCTGTTGTATCGCATGGGCGATTTTTACGAACTGTTTTTTGATGATGCACGACGCGCCGCCCGACTCTTAGATGTCGCCCTGACCAGTCGGGGTCAGTCAGGTGGCCAACCGATTCCCATGGCGGGCGTGCCGGTGGCATCACTCGACACCTACTTAGCGAAATTGGTGAAGCTCGGCGAATCCGTCGCCCTGTGCGAACAAATCGGCGAACCCGGCAAAAGCAAAGGCCCCGTCGAGCGACGCATCGTGCGTGTGATCACACCCGGCACCGTGACAGACGCCTCCCTATTAGAAGAACGACGTGCTCATCTATTAGCGGCGGTCTATGGCCAATCACCCCACTATGGCATCGCGTGGCTTGAACTCTCTAGCGGCCGCTTCCACGTGACGACCGTCGAGCATCCCTCGGCACTGGACGCGGAGTTGGCTCGGCTGCGTCCCACGGAGCTGCTCGTCCCTGAAGGCAGCCACCTCACCACTCTCATGGGCGTGACCTGTCGTGCGCCTTGGCACTTTGATCTGGCCGTGGCGACCCGCTTACTGACTCATCAATTCGCCGTCCATGATCTGCAAGGATTTGGACTGACTGACAAACCACTCGCCGTGATCGCCGCCGGCGCTTTGTTGCAGTACGTGCAAGACACCCAGCGAGCCGCTCTGCCGCATCTGGCGGGCATTGTGTGCGAAGAACGCGATGACGCGGTGCTCTTAGACGCCGCCACGCGCCGCAATCTAGAACTTGAGGTGAGTCTCAGTGGCCGCGACGCAGGCACACTGATCAGCGTGCTCGATCACACCATGACCCCCATGGGCGCACGCGAACTGCGCCGTTGGTTAGGGCGTCCGCTACGCGACACCGAGCGTCTGACCCAGCGCTTGCATGCAGTGCGCATCTTACGGGGGGCATCAGATGGGATGGATGCACGACCGCATCTCGCCTCAATCGGCGACGTGGAACGCATTTTAGGACGCATCGGCTTACAGTCGGCGCGTCCCCGTGATCTGGTGCAGCTGCGTC
Organism: uncultured Pseudomonadota bacterium; assembly: GCA_903862885.1. Taxonomy (GTDB): domain Bacteria; phylum Pseudomonadota; class Gammaproteobacteria; order Steroidobacterales; family Steroidobacteraceae; genus CAIKZZ01. Next base: position 86,123 of record CAIOZU010000025.1, on the reverse strand, counting down.
AGGCACTGCAGGCCCTGCCGGCACTGGCCGCGTGGGTGACTGCTATAGACACCCCCCTCATTCAAGGCACCCACCGCGCGCTCAGCGGCCATGAGGCGTTGGCTGAGCACCTAACGAGGGCCATCGCAGAAAACCCACCCCACGCGTTACGCGACGGCGGTGTCATTGCGGCAGGCTTTGATGCAGAACTCGATGAAATGAGACGTATCTCGAGCGATACCGACAGTTATTTACTTGAGCTTGAGAGCAAAGAGCGCGAAGCCACGGGTCTTGCAAGCCTCAAGCTCGCTTACAACCGCGTATCTGGCTTTTATATTGAACTCAATCGCCGCGATGCAGAACAGGCACCACCGCACTACATCAGACGCCAAACCGTTAAAAATGCTGAGCGTTTTTTAACGCCTGAACTCAAAGGATTTGAAGACAAGGTGTTAGGCGCTCGAGAGCGCTCCTTGGTCCGTGAAAAACAGTTATACGATCAGCTGCTGCAGACGCTCATCACGCACCTCGCAGCTCTGCAGGCCAGCGCACATGCACTCGCCTTGATCGATGTGCTCAGCAATCTCGCCCACTGCGCCCAAGAGCAACGCTGGAACGAGCCTTCGTTTGTTAATGAGGCGTGCATCCAGATCACGGCGGGTCGCCATCCGGTAGTGGAATCGCTACTGAGCGGCCCTTTCGTTGCCAATGATCTGTTGCTGAATGCGGATCGACGGATGCTGGTGATCACCGGACCCAATATGGGCGGTAAGTCTACCTATATGCGCCAAGTCGCCCTGATCGTACTCATGGCGCGCATCGGCAGCTTCGTACCCGCGCAGCGCGCGGTGCTCGGACCGACCGATCGCATCTTCACGCGCATCGGTGCCGCCGATGATTTGGCAGGGGGCCGATCCACCTTCATGGTGGAGATGACAGAAACCGCCAATATTTTGAATAACGCCACCGATCACAGTCTCGTCCTGATGGATGAGATCGGCCGTGGCACAAGCACCTTCGATGGGTTGTCACTGGCGTGGGCGGCGGCTGATCATATGGCGCGTGAAGTGCGTGCGTTGACCTTATTCGCGACCCATTATTTTGAGCTCACGGCACTGAGCGATGAGATCTCCACGGTCGGCAACGCCCACCTCGATGCCACCGAACACCACGATTCGCTGGTGTTCTTACACGCCGTGAAATCAGGCCCCGCCAACAAGAGCTACGGCCTACAGGTGGCGCGCCTCGCCGGCGTTCCTAAACCGGTGATCCATGCCGCGCGTAGCTACCTAGCAACCCTTGAAAAACGGGAGCGCGCACTGGCACGACCCAGTCCACAAGCCGAACTGTCTTTAGAGCGTGCGATGGCGCACACGCCATCCCCGGCTGAAACGGCGCTGGCGACCCGCCTCGCACAGCTAGATCCTGATCAACTGACGCCCAAAGAAGCGCTCGCCGCCCTGTATGAGTTAAAAACGCTTCAGGCAGACATCGATCCCACCTAACCAAGCGTCGGCTCATCGAGCGCCATGGAGGCGTCTTGATGTGTCCTTACGCGGTAGGACGTAAGCGAATATGCAAATCGCGAAGTTGCTGCTCACTCACCGGTGTGGGCGCCTCGGTCATCGGGCAAAAGGCTGTCTGCGTTTTCGGGAACGCAATCACTTCGCGAATGCTATCCGCACCGGTCATGAGCATGACCAAGCGATCCAAGCCGAACGCAATGCCGCCATGGGGAGGCGCGCCGTACTGTAGCGCATCCAACAAAAAGCCAAACTTATTGCGCGCCTCCTGCGGACTGATACCCAGCAAACCGAACACGGTGGACTGCAACTCCTGCCGATAGATACGCACAGACCCGCCTCCGATCTCTGATCCATTGAGCACGCAGTCATAGGCCTTAGCAATCGCCTGCCCGGGATCAGCCGACAACGCCGCGGGATCTTCATTGAGTGGGGCGGTAAAAGGATGATGCATCGCGACCCAGCGATTGGCATCCGCATCCTGCTCAAACATCGGAAAGTCAACCACCCATAAGGGCCTAAAACCTGCACTCACCAACCCACGATCCGCTGCCACCTTGAGACGTAGCGCGCCTAGGCTGTCACTGACCACTTTGGCACTGTCCGCACCAAAGAAAATCAAATCGCCGCTGTTCGCCTGCGTGCGACCTAAAATACCGGCGACCGCTTCGTCTGATAAAAACTTTAAGATCGGCGACTGCAACCCGGCACGACCTTGAGTGACGTCATTGACCTTCACGTAGGCCAACCCCTTCGCGCCATAACGACCGACATAAGCCGTGTACTCATCAATTTGGCTGCGCGTTAATTCACCCCCCGCCGGTACGCACAAAGCGGCCACGCGACCAGAAGATGATTTCGCGGGACCGGAAAATACCTTGAACTCAGAATCGGCGACCAAATCGGCCACATCAACTAACTCCAGCGCAATCCGAAGATCCGGCTTATCAGAACCGAAGCGCCGCATCGCCTCTGCATAAGTAAGTCGTGGAAAAGGATGAGGAAGGTCCACATTAAGGACTGTCTTAAACAGTGAATGAATAAGACCCTCCATCAACACCATGATCTCGTTCTGATTTAAGAACGAGGTCTCAATATCGATCTGCGTGAAATCGGGCTGACGGTCCGCGCGCAAATCCTCATCACGAAAGCAACGCACAATCTGATAGTAGCGATCAAAGCCACTCATCATGAGCAACTGCTTAAAGATCTGCGGCGATTGCGGCAGCGCAAAGAAGCTGCCCGCATGGGTGCGCGAGGGCACCAGATAATCACGAGCGCCTTCTGGGGTCGCCTTGGTGAGCATCGGCGTCTCAATATCCACAAATCGTCGATCATCCAGATAATGACGAACCGCACGAGTGATCTCATGACGCAGCAGTAATCGTTTTTGCATGACGTCGCGGCGCAGATCAAGGTAACGATATTTGAGGCGCACTTCTTCACGCACCTCCTCGTCCAGCTGAAATGGCAAGGGTTCTGATCGATTCAGCACAGTCACCTGACGGGCCACCATCTCGACCTGGCCGGATCCTAAATTGGCATTCACGGTGCCCGCCGGGCGAGGACGAATCTCACCCTCCACAGACAACACGTATTCACTGCGCATGCGCTCCGCCTCAGCAAACACGGCGGCAGCGTCTGGGTTGAAGACGATTTGCAGTAAGCCATCGCGATCGCGCAGGTCGATGAAGATCACCCCGCCGTGATCCCGCCGGCGATGCACCCAGCCGGCGACCCGGACGGATTGACCGACTAAAGACTCATTGACCTGACCGCAGTAATGGGAACGCATAAGTGCCTCAAAGTCCCACGGGTGGGAAGCCGGCGATGTTACGGGGGGGGACTTCCTCATGGCAAGGCACGAGGACCAATCACACACCCCTTAGGCAGTTAAAGCGCCATCGGCGCGCTTTAACGTCGTTTTGTGGTCCGCACGACCGGTTTTTTTGCCTTCGCCGCGGGTTTGGTTGCTTTTGCGGCCCCACGCGCTACACCGCGGTGGGTGCCGGAAGCGGCCGTCTTGGCAGCGGCGGGAGCGGCCGCTTTGGCCGACTCCGCTTTCGATGTCTCTGCTTTGGGGGCGTCGGGTTTACTCGGCGATGGCTCGGCTGGCGCGCTCTTCTCGGCCACTACCGCGGGTGGGGTGACCGTCTCATCGCCGTGCAGATTGCGTTTACGATCCTGATCCGACTTGAAATCCGTCTCATACCAGCCGCCGCCTTTCAAGCGAAAAGCGGGCGCCGACATCAAGCGGATTAACTTCAACTTGGCGCACACAGGGCAGCGACGAACCGGCGGGTCGCTCATCTTCTGTAATGCTTCGTGATGGGCCCCACAGGCCTGACATTGGTACTCGTAAAACGGCATCCCGACACCTTGAAAGTTCTTGACCCGACCGCTCAGCCCCGGAGCCTACGCCCCGAGAAAGCCATGATAACAGCCGCCGCCCTCAGGCGGCGGCTTGCTGGGTCTTCGCGAACACCAACGCCCCCTCACGTGCCGACACCCGGATCGTGTCTGAGGGCGCAAATTCCCCCCGCAGCAGTCGCTGGGCCAAGGAATTCTCAAGCTGCGACTGGATCGCTCGCTTCAGCGGCCTTGCGCCATACACTGGATCAAAACCCGCATTCGCTAGGAAGTCGCGTGCGGAATCATCGAGCTCAAGCGCCAGATCGCGCTCAGCCAGACGCGCTCGCAACTGGCTCACTTGCACATCGACAATGCGCCGGATCTGCGCACGACCGAGCGGATGAAAGACCACGATTTCATCGATTCGATTGACAAACTCAGGCCTGAAATGCCCACCGACGACTTCCAGAACGGCCGCCTTCATGCGCTCATAGGAATGCTCACCCGCCATCTCCTGAATGGCTTGTGACCCTAAGTTAGAGGTCATGATCACTACGGTATTTCTAAAATCCACGGTGCGGCCGTGCCCATCGGTCAAGCGCCCATCATCCAACACTTGCAGTAAAATATTAAAAACGTCGGGGTGTGCCTTCTCGATCTCATCGAGCAAGATGACTGCATACGGTCGACGTCTAACCGCTTCGGTCAGATACCCGCCCTCTTCATAACCCACATAGCCGGGTGGTGCACCAATCAAGCGAGCGACCGAGTGCTTCTCCATGAACTCACTCATATCGATGCGCACCAGTGACTCCTCACTGTCAAACAAAAAGTGAGCCAGCGCCTTGGAGAGCTCCGTCTTACCCACACCGGTGGGTCCTAAAAACAGAAAAGAACCGTTGGGTCGTTTCGGATCGGACAACCCCGAACGGGAACGACGAATGGCATTAGATACCGCCTCAACGGCTTCTGTTTGACCAATCACTCGACTGGCCAACTTGGATTCCATGCTAAGAAGCTTTTCTTTCTCACCTTCCAACATTTTGGCCACTGGAATGCCCGTCCATTTAGAGACCACTTCTGCAATCTCGGTCTCGGTCACTTTATTTCGCACCAACGTGGCAATCTCGCCCTCGCTCGCTTGCGCAGCCTGGAGGCGCTTTTCTAACTCAGGAATGCGGCCGTACTGCAATTCGGACATACGCGCCAAGTCACTAGCACGCCGCGCTTGGTCAAAATCAAGCTTCGCCTCCTCAATCAAGCGCTTGATCTCAGCCTCCCCTTGTGAGGCTGCCTTCTCACGCTTCCAGATCTCATCAAAATCAGCATACTCACGACCCAGCGCGCTTAAAGTCTCCTCAATTTGCTCTAGGCGCTTTTTGGAGGCCTCATCTTTTTCCTTGCGTAGCGCCTCACGCTCCATCTTGAGTTGAATAATGCGCCGATCCAGTCGATCCATTTCCTCAGGCTTCGAGTCCATCTCCATACGAATTCTTGAAGCCGCCTCATCAATCAAATCAATTGCCTTATCAGGCAACTGCCGATCAGTGATGTAACGATGTGACAAAGTCGCTGCAGCGACCACTGCCGGATCGGTGATCTGCACCTTGTGGTGCACCGCATAGCGCTCTTTGAGGCCACGCAAAATAGCAATCGTGTCCTCCACGGTGGGCTCATTCACCAACACTTTTTGAAAACGTCGCTCTAAGGCCGCATCTTTTTCAATGTACTGACGGTATTCATCTAAGGTGGTGGCACCTACACAATGGAGCTCACCGCGGGCCAATGCGGGCTTCAGCATATTGCCGGCATCCATCGCACCTTCCGCTTTACCCGCACCCACCATGGTGTGTAACTCATCAATGAACAGAATCACCTGACCCTCTTCCTTAGCCAAGTCCTTCAACACACCCTTTAAGCGCTCCTCAAATTCACCGCGAAACTTGGCGCCCGCAATCAAAGAACCCATATCAAGCGCTAAAATGCGCTTGCTCTTGAGTCCTTCCGGCACCTCGCCGTTAATAATGCGCTGCGCCAAGCCCTCAACAATCGCGGTTTTACCAACGCCCGGCTCACCGATGAGCACGGGATTGTTTTTTGTACGCCGCTGCAGCACTTGGATCGTACGACGGATTTCATCATCTCGCCCGATCACAGGATCTAACTTACCTTGGCGCGCGCGCTCAGTCAGATCAATGGTGTATTTGGCTAGTGCGCCACGAGACTCCTCGGCATTGGCATCATCTACCGGTTGACCACCGCGCACGTCGTTGATTGCTTTCTCCATCGCCTCTTTAGACGCACCGGCTGTCTTTAACAGGGTACTGACATCACCTTTGTCATCTATCAAGGCAAGCACAAATAACTCGGACGAAATGAATTGATCGCCGCGCTTTTGCGCGAGCTTGTCAGTGGCATTGAGTAAGCGTGTCAAACTATTCGACAGATGGATGTCTGCCGCACTCCCTTCCACCGTCGGCAACCGCGCAAGCAAAGCCGTCAGTTGCGGTCGCAGTTGATTGAGGTTGACGCCCGCTTTATCCAATAGCGGTCGCACCGTGCCCGTGGTCTGGTCGAGCAGGGCCACCAGCAGATGAGCCGGCTCAATCGTTGCGTGATCGCGCCCGGCAGCCAACGACTGCGCATCGGCTAATGCCATCTGAAAAGTCGACGTGAGTTTGTCTTGTCGCATACCGGTTCCTCGTCTTTCCTATGAACCCAACTATGGGGTCCTTGCAGACGTATTCAACCGCATCAAGGCCTACCCTGCCGATAGGCACTTTCAACCAACAGGCCGACCCCCGTGGCGCATTCGGCGCTTAAGCGGTGCGCCACACCAAGGTGGCCAATCGGCCGGTCTGCCCATCCCGGCGATAGGAATAGAATCGACTGGCCTCTGTGAAGGTACACCCCGTGCCACCACGGACGGCGATCCCTAGGGATAGAAGCCTGAGCCGCGCCAGGTACACCAGATCCGCCTGCCAACGGCCGCGCGCGTTGGCCGTAAAGGCGCCATGTGCCTGAGGATCGGTCTGTACAAAAGCTTGGCGGACGTCCTCTCCTACCTCAAAGGCCTGTGCACCGATGGCAGGCCCTAGCCAGGCGATCAGCGGCCCTTTGCCAAGCGCAGCGACGGTGGCCTCCAGCACACCGGCCGCCAATCCTCGCCAACCGGCATGGGCTATGCCCACGCGCTCACCGTCGACACTCGCAAAGACCACCGGCAAACAATCCGCGCTCAACACGGCCAGCACCTGATTTGGCAAAAAGCTGACCGCCGCATCGGCCACCGGCGCCACGGGCTGAGGCGTGTACACCGCCACCGCGGCGCCATGCACTTGGGTGAGCCAAAATGGTTCACTCGGCAAGGCCAGCTCACGTCGCAACTGCGCGCGATTGGCTTGCACGCAAGCCCCCTCATCTCCAACCTGCATCCCTAAATTAAGACCCGCAAAGGGACCGATGCTCACGCCCCCAAGGCGCGTGGTGGTGCCGGCCCGAATACCGACCGGTGCTGGCCATTGTGCCTCTTCCCACCCCATCAAGCAGGCCGGCGCATTTAGAAATTACGCGGATCGACGCTGGGCGCTCGTGCGTCACGCCGAAGTGCCGTCAGCAGTTGCTCAAAATCCGCAGGCCATGGCGTTTTAAATTCCACAGGCTGCAAATGCATGGGATGGATGAACTTGAGACGTCCAGCATGCAAAGCCTGTCGCTTAAAACCACGCAGGATCTCGATTAAACTAGGACTTGCGCCTCGCGGCAGCACCAGGCGGCGCCCGTACAGCGGATCACCGATCAGTGCGAATCCCGCATGCGCTAAATGGACACGGATCTGGTGCGTGCGTCCAGTCTCCAAATGCACGCGCACGTGGGTGTGTGCAGCAAAGCGCTCAACCACCCGATAATGGGTAATGGCTTCACGACCCCCCGCACGAACCGCCATCTTGAGACGATCCACCCGATGGCGATCAATGGGCGCGTTCACCGTGCCGCCCGCCGTCATCACACCGGTGGCCACTGCTTCGTACTCGCGTTCAATCTCATGCCCCGCCAACGCGCGCACCAAACGGGTATGCGCTTCCAACGTTTTAGCCACCACCAACAGACCGCTGGTGTCTTTATCAATACGATGAATGAGCCCTGCCCGTGGCAACTGAGCCAACTGCGCATCGTGACTGAGCAAGGCATTTTGTAGGGTAGCACTGGGGTTGCCGGCCCCGGGATGGACGACCAAGCCCGCCGGCTTCGCGACAATCAACAGCGCCTCATCCTCAAACACGATATCCAAGGGAATCGGCTCCGGCGCCACCTCAACGACCGCCTCATTGAGCGGATCAATGCGTATCCATTCCCCGCCACTGACCAGATCCCGGGCGCGGGGTTTTATACCGTCCACCGAGACCCGCCCGCTGTCAATCCACGCCTTTAAGCGACTTCGCGAGAAATCGGGGAACAAAGCGGCCAGCGCTTGGTCTAGGCGCAGACCGCGGGCGGTCTCAGGAATGCGGTTTTCGAGTAATCCAGTCATGGCGGCAACATACGCTATACTTCGGCGCCTTGCATTTTCTTGGTGATCCACCCTTGAACCCAAACCCACGCCCTCAAGCCAGCCTAGGCCTTATCCGGTCAACCTCGGGCCGTTCGTCGTGGGCGCAGTGCATGGCGATGGTGGTGACGACTGTCGCCCTGAGCCTGGCGTCTGGGTGCAGCTTGTTTCATCACAAGAAAGACGATTTCATGGCGAGCCCTGAAGTGGCTTACGAGCGCGCCAACACGCTCATGAAAGAAGGCAGCTACCAAGGCGCCATCAAGACCTACGAGGCCTTAACCGCCCGCTACCCGTTCAGTGAGCCTGCCCGACAGAGCCGACTCGATCTGATCTACGCCTATTATCGGCAAGGCGAAAAAGAATCCGCCATCGACGCCGCCGACAGCTTCATTCGCGAAAACCCAACCCACGCGCGCATTGACTACGCCTATTACATGAAAGGGCTTATTTATTTTGAGCGCTCGCGGAATTTTCTTGAACGTTGGTTTGATGTTGATTTAGCCAAACGACCGCCTCAGGATGCACGCAAATCCTTCGATGCGTTTGCACGCGTGGTCAGTCAATATCCGCACAGTGAGTATGCACCCGAGTCACGCCAACGGATGATTCATATCCGCAATCGATTGGCGGAATACGAAGTCAATGTCGGTCGTTATTACGTGAAACGAGGCGCCTATGTCGCCGCCCTCGCCCGCGCGCGCTATGAGATTGAGAACTATGACGGCGCACCGGCGACTCGAGCCGCGCTAATGATGACCGTTGAGTGTTATCAGAAATTGGGCATGAATGATCTGGCTGAGGACGCCACCAAAGTACTGGCCGGCAACTTCACCCATGACGCCGTCGCCACCCAAAGCCAAGTGCACCGCTGGTGGCACTTCTGGTCAAAAAGCAACTAAATCCCTATCGCGAACGATAGCCAGAGGTAATCGGATAGCGCCAGTCGCGCCCAAAGGCGCGACCACTGATCCGAATACCGGGTGGCGCCTGCCGGCGCTTGTACTCATTGCGCTTAACCATTTCAAGCACTCGACCCACGATCGCTCGTTCGAAGCCACGGGCCACAATCTCATCGACCGATAAGTCGTCTTCAATGAACGCTTCTAAAATCGCATCTAACACATCGTACGGGGGCAGCGAATCACTGTCTTTTTGATCTGAGCGTAACTCGGCACTCGGTGGCCGCTCTAACACCCGCTGGGGAATCGCTGGACTCACCTCGTTGCGGTAGCGAGCCAGCCGGTACACCATCATCTTGGAACAATCTTTGATCGGGGCGAAGCCACCCGCCATATCGCCATAGAGCGTTGCGTAACCGACGGCCATCTCACTTTTATTACCGGTGGTCAGCAGCATGGCGCCCGTTTTATTGGAGATGCCCATCAACAACACGCCACGGCACCGCGCCTGAATATTCTCCTCGGTGGTATCAGGCGCCAATCCAGCAAATTGTCCGGCCAAGGCGGCCAGTGTCGTCTCAAACATCTCCTCAATGGAGATGACGCTGTACTGAACCCCTAAGGTCTTCGCTTGGGTTTTGGCATCCTCTAAACTCATCTGCGAGGTGTAGCGCGAGGGCATCATCACCGCATGCACGCGCGCCGCACCCAAGGCATCGACCGCGATCGCTAAGGTGAGGCCCGAGTCGATGCCTCCGGAGAGGCCAATGACCACCCCAGGGAAGCGGTGTTTCTGCACATAGTCTCTCACTCCGAGTACCAACGCCTGATACACGCTGGCCTCCTCAGACAACTCCGGTGCGATCAGCCCGGGCGTGGGCACCAGATGGCCCGCTACGCGTTTAAGTTCGACCACGGCGGTGGCCTCTACCCAGGCGGGCAGTCGCTGGGTCAGTGTGCCATCCGCCGCCAACACGAAACTGTTGCCATCAAACACCAACTCATCTTGGCCGCCCACCATATTTATATAAATCAATGGGATACCCGTTTCTCTCGCACGCAAACCGGCGACAGCTTCGCGTTCGCGCTGTTTGTGCAGCTCAAAGGGTGAGGCGTTAATCGCCACAATCGCCTCGGCCCCCGCGGCCTTGGCGGCTAAGGCGGGGGCCGATTGCCAGAGATCCTCACACACCAACAGCGCAATGCGAGTGCCTTGCACATCGACCAATGTAGGAGCTAACCCCGGCGAAAAGTAGCGTTTTTCGTCGAAAACTTTGTAATTAGGCAAAGCCTGCTTACGATGATTGGCATACACCCGACCATCGCGGATCAGGGCAGCGGAGTTATAGATCTTGCCGTCGTCATATTCGGGGTAACCAAACACTAAATCGATCGGCCCTGCTGCTTGAGTCAGGCGAGCCACCGCTTGATTCACTTGGGTGCGAAACCCCGAGTGAAACAACAGATCTTCAGGCGGATAACCCACCAAGGAGAGCTCAGGGGTGAGCACCAGATCGGCGCCGGCCGCGAGACCCCGCGAGGCCGCCTCCAGCACCCGGGCGGCATTGCCATCGATGTCGCCTACGATTAAATCGTATTGCGCTAAAAATAAGCGGAGCGTGGGGCGACTCATAAGTGCGGCCATTTTGCGGAAAAGCCCCTGCATTAGCAAAAAGACATGAACAGGCGTCCAAAAAACGCCCGACTGACCAACCACCCCCACATGGGGTGGAAAACCAACCTTTATTTGGCATGAAGGGGTCCAAATCCTTGACCCAGTTATCAAAATACGAAGCGGTTATCTGAAAGAATCTCGGTCACTACAGGTTTACACGTGATGTGGCTCGTAGGTTTTTAATCAACGAATACATCACGTTCTTAACTTCCGCTTTTTTTTCTTCCGTCTTTTTAGGTTTAGGAGTTTTATATGTCTATCCGCACCATCGGTAAGCAAATCCAGAAGGGCTTCACCCTCATCGAATTGATGATCGTGATCGCCATCATCGGCATCTTGGCGGCGATCGCGCTGCCTGCCTATCAGAACTATGTGATCCGAAGCCAAACGACAGAGTTTTTATCGTTAGCATCGGGCGTGCAAGTCGCCATGAGCGATTTTTACGCGAACTGCGGCGTTTTCCCACAAACGCTGATCGGAACAGCCACTGGCTGCACGGGGCCGCTCGGCAGCAGCGCCACGGCGCCCTCCGGCAAATACGTCACTCTGACAACAGGCGCTGGAACGGGCGCTCTTATCGGTACCTTTAACGGCAGCGCCAATGCCAAACTCATCGGCTCAACCCTCGCCGTCTACCCGCTCGTTGTTGTTAACGGCAACGGTGATCTCGTATGGTTCTGCGGCCTCCAGACAGCGCCTGCGACGGCAACGTGGGGTCCAGCCAGTGGGGCGGGTATCGCTAGTAACGGCGCAGGCCAAGCGCTCACCACCGGCGCCATAACTACCAATCAACAATGGTTACCTGCTAGCTGCCGATAAACCACAGTTTGTTGATCCTAAGGGGCCCGTGAGGGCCCCTTTTTTTTGCGCCACCGACTCCGGTGCGACGCACTGTGAGCCACCTCACACGGATATCCCGCGATTTTATGGGACTATTGCCCCGCTCTCACGTTGACATGCTAAACCGGCTGCTTCGCTTGCGCGATCGGTGGCTCCAAAGGTTCTCGCCCAGTGAATGATCCTGTCCCTCTAAGCACCGATCGACACTCCCGCTACTCACCTAGCGTGACGTTGCCTGAGCGTTTGGTACAGGAAGGGCTCTTAGACGAGAACGCCTTGGCCGAAGCACAACGGCTCTCGCAAGACAACCGCATGCCACTGATCGCGTATCTCGTTGACAAAGAAATCGTGCCCTCACGCGCCATCGCAGCAACCGCTGCTGCCATGTTTGGCGTGCCGCTCTTTGATCTCGACTGCGCCGTCATTGACCCTGAAGTGGTCCGCATGGTCAAAGAGACCTTACTCAAAAAGCATCGCGTGATGCCACTCATGAAACGTGGTCGGCGCCTGTTCATTGCGATTTCTGATCCGAGCAATCTCCACAGTCTCGATGAGATTCGTTTCTCGACTGCCATGCACGTCGATATGGTGGTGGTTGAAGAAGACAAGCTCCAAAAGCTCCTGCACAAGACGCTCGAGCAAATCGATTCAACGATGCCGGCATTCTCCGAGGATGACTTTGATCTTGAGAATCTTGATATATCTGGTGACGACGACAATTCCGACGTCGTTGCCTCCGTCAAAGACGACGTAGAAGACGCACCAATTGTCCGATTCATCAATAAAGTGATGATCGAGGCCATCAAGAAAAGCGCTTCTGATATTCACTTCGAGCCGTATGAGAAGATTTATCGCATTCGTCAGCGCATAGACGGCGTGCTCTATGAAGTCGCCTCACCGCCGATTCAGTTGGCTCCCAAACTATCCGCGCGCATCAAGGTGATGTCTCGACTAGACATTGCTGAACGCCGTGTGCCACAAGATGGCCGCATCAAACTCAACCTATCCAAAAATCGATCTATCGATTTCCGTGTCAGCAGTTGCCCGACGATTTTTGGTGAAAAAATCGTAATGCGTATTCTGGATCCGACCACTGGCATGTTGGGCATTGATGCCCTGGGATATGAGCCGGCACAGAAAGAACTGTATCTACAGCATCTCAAACGCCCACAAGGCATGATTTTGGTGACAGGGCCTACCGGCTCAGGAAAAACCGTCTCTCTTTACACGGGCCTTGGCATCTTAAATGTTGAAGACACCAATATCTCAACCGCCGAAGACCCCGCCGAAATCATTTTGCCCGGCGTCAACCAAGTCAACGTCAATCCCAAAGTCGGGCTGACCTTCGCCACGGCGCTTCGCGCCTTCTTACGCCAGGATCCTGATGTGATCATGGTGGGTGAGGTGCGAGACTTAGAAACCGCTGAGATCGCTATCAAGGCAGCTCAAACGGGTCACTTAGTGCTCTCCACCCTACACACCAATGACGCGCCGCAAACACTGACACGCTTAATTGACATGGGTGTTAAACCCTATGCCATCGCAACCTCCGTGAGCTTAATCATCGCGCAACGCCTCGCACGCCGCCTCTGTCCACATTGCAAGGTGCCTCTGGATATTCCTCAAGAGGCCTTGTTGCAGGAGGGCTTTACCGAGCAAGACTTGGAGACCGGGCTTCGTATTTATGGGCCCAAAGGCTGTAGTGCCTGCACCAATGGCTATAAAGGCCGAGTGGGCATCTATCAAGTCATGCCGGTCACCGATGTGATCGGGCGACTTATCATGGAAGGCGGCAACGCCATGCAGATTACAGACCAAGCACGCGCCGACGGCGTCTGGGATTTAAGAACCTCTGGCCTTCACAAGGTGAAGCGCGGATTAACCAGTCTAGAAGAAATCAACAGCGTGATTACCGTATAAAAACGGGCAACCTCGCATCTTATTCGGAGTACGACATCATGGCGCAGGCCGCTCTCGATAAAAAAAATCTGATTTTCCAGTGGGAAGGTCGCGATCGCCGTGGCACGCGCGTCACTGGGCAAATCTCGGGAGCCTCCCAGGTCATGGTGCGGGCGCAGTTACAGCGCCAAGGCGTCACACCGCTTAAGATTTGGAAAAAGCGTGCGAGCTTTCAGTCGCGCTCCAAACCCAATGCCGGCGACATCGCCGTGTTTTTTAGACAACTCGCCACCATGCTCGGTGCGGGCATTCCCCTGGTGCAGTCTTTCGAAATCATCGGCGTGGGTCATGAAAAACCCTCGATGCAAAAATTACTGATGGACATCAAAAACCAGATTGAGAGTGGTTTAACTTTGCATGACGCACTCGGCAAACATCCACTGCACTTCGATACTCTATCGATCAATCTGATTCAGGCGGGCGAGCAGGCGGGCGCGCTCGAGAGCTTATTGGATAAAATTGCCACTTATAAGGAAAAGACCGAAGCAATTAAGAAGAAGATTAAGAAGGCGATGTTCTATCCAGCCGCCGTGCTCGGCGTTGCCGTCATCGTCACTGTCATTTTGTTAATCTTTGTGATCCCGCAATTTGAAACTCTTTTTAAGGGATTCGGCGCGGATCTGCCTGCCTTCACCATGATGGTAATTGGCATGTCAAAATTCGTCCAGACAAAGGGATGGCTGATTGCCCTTGTGGCCGGCGGTGGTGGTTTTGCATTTTTCTATTTTTATAAGCGCTCACGTAAAATGCAGGAGGCCATCGACCGCTGGCTGCTTAAAGTACCGATCGTCGGGCCGATTTTAAGAAAAGCGGCAATCGCCCGCTTTGCTCGTACGCTGTCCACGACCTTCTCGGCCGGCGTGCCTCTGGTGGAAGCCTTACAATCAGTGGCCGGCGCAACCGGCAATATCGTGTATGAATCGGCGGTCCTTCGCATGAAAGACGAAGTGTCGACGGGTCAACGACTACAGCGCGCGATGGAGAACTCGGGACTGTTCCCGAACATGGTCAATCAAATGATCGCCGTCGGTGAGGAGTCGGGTTCATTGGATGCTATGTCATCTAAGGTCGCTGACTTTTATGAACTAGAAGTGGACGCGGCGGTTGACTCCATGTCGAGCTTACTTGAGCCCCTGATCATGGTGATCTTGGGGGTGCTCGTCGGTGGATTAGTGGTCGCCATGTACTTACCCATCTTCAAGCTAGGGTCGGTGGTGTAAGCCTCTTATGACACACTTCCTCGAAGCCACCTGACACCCACATGCTGACGGTCACGACGCTGCCATTGCAGACCTGGATCGCTCTCACCGGCCTTCTGGGTTTGGTGGTAGGCAGTTTTCTCAATGTGGTGATCTACCGTTTGCCGCGCATGATGGAAAGGCAGTGGCGCGCGGAGTGCGACAGCTTAAGCCTAGGCACCGAGACATCCACATCCTCGCCCTATAACCTCGCAATGCCACGCTCGGCGTGCCCGCACTGCCAAGCGCGTATCCGGGCCATCGACAACATTCCGGTACTCAGCTGGCTTTGGCTGCGAGGCCGGTGTCACGCCTGTCGAGGCGTCATTTCTAGTCGCTATCCCTTGATTGAGCTACTCACCGCCGTTCTCTCCATGGCGGTGATTGGGCGTTTTGGTATGAGCTGGGAGGGGGCCTGCGGGCTCACAGTCACCTGGGCGTTGATTTGTCTCATGGTCATTGACTACGACACCCAGTTGTTACCAGATCAAATCACGCTGCCCTTGTTGTGGTTGGGCTTATTGGCCGCGCGCTTCTTAGGGCGCGGTACCGGCACCCTACCCGTTGACCTTCAAAGCGCCGTGATGGGTGCGGTCACCGGCTACATGAGCCTGTGGCTGGTGTTTCAGGGCTTTAAGGCATTGACGGGCAAAGAAGGCATGGGGCGCGGTGATTTCAAGCTATTGGCCGCCTTAGGTGCGTGGCTGGGGTGGCAGTTGCTACTGCCCATCCTGCTGTTTTCAGCGGGCGCAGGCGCCTTGATAGGCACCCTCCTGATTGTTCTCAAGCGACACGACCGCCAACAGCCCATTCCTTTCGGACCCTATCTGGCCATCGCCGGCTGGCTCATCATGATGTGGTCCCAGCCGCTGACCAGATCCTGGTGGCCGCTGACTCGGTGAGACCTTACCCACCGTGCTAACCATTGGCCTCACCGGCGGCATAGCCAGCGGCAAAAGCACCGTAGCCGATCTATTCTCACAGCTCGGTGTGCCGGTGATCGACACCGACCAACTCGCCCGTGAAGTCGTTGAACCGGGCGAGCCCGCATTGCAACACGTAGTCGCTACCTTCGGCCCAAGCGCGCTCGATGCCACCGGTCGCTTGGACCGAAAAGCACTGCGGGCGCGGGTTTTTGCAGATCCTATCCTCCGCGCTCAACTAGAAGCCATCCTGCATCCAGCCATTCGCGCACGGCTCGCCGCCCGATTGGCAGCCCTTAACAGCCCCTACGTGGTCATTGCCATACCGCTGCTCGTAGAAACGGGCCAACACACGCGGTTTGACCGCGTGTTGGTCGTCGATTGTCCCGAATCCCTACAAGTGGCGCGTTTACTAAGCCGTGACGGCGAGACCGCCAGCGGCGTCAAAGCGATTTTGGCCGCCCAAGCCACCCGCCATGAACGCCTACAACTGGCGGACGACGTCATTGAGAACACGGGCACCCCGGAGGCCCTCGTACCCCATGTTGAGGCACTACACCGCCGCTATCTGGCCATGGCACACAACCGACCCCTCTAAGGGCCCAAGGCCCGCTGGCCTGTCTTCCCGAGGTCTTTCAAAATACGGGTTGTCGGCATCCGCCGTGCTCACGCAGAATAGGGACATGCAAGCGAGCGCCCCACCCGACACGCAGAACCGCCCGGATCGAAACCCGGCCGTGTTTGAGCATCCACTCAATGAGCGGATGCGAAATTTTCTGCGCTTGGAATTTTTATATCGTCAGGCAACTCACCACCATGCCACGCCGAGTCCCTGGTCCACGCGTGCCGCCGTCATCAGCTTGCTCGAGATATTGACAATCACCGGCCGCGGCGATCCTCGTAGCGATGTGCTCAAAGATCTCGAACGGCAGATGGTGCTGCTGCGTGACTTTCAGAACAAGCCAGGTGTGGATACGGCGCGCCTGCAAACGATCTTGTCTCGCCTCACATATCGGCGCGCTGAACTGCAAGACGCCAACAGCAGCGCCCTAAGCAAACTACGTGAGAATGAATTTCTGGCGGCAATCAAACATCGCAGCGCCATTCCGGGTGGTACCTGCGAATTTGATCTACCCGATTACAGCCATTGGCTTCATGCATCAGAGGGCGCTCGACAAGACGATTTTGGTCAATGGCTCAACATCCTCAGACCATTATGCGAAAGCGTGATCGACCTTTTGTGGGTCACTCGCGAAAACGCAGTACCGCGCACGGAGACAGCGATCGCCGGCTCCTACCACATCGCTTTTGAAAAAACGGCGCCGATTCAATTGCTGCGAATCAGTCTGCCACCCGGCACTCGGTTATTCCCGCAAATCAGTGGCAGCCATCACCGTTCAAGTATTCGCTTTCTGACTTGGCTCAATGCAGATACGCGACCGGTGCAAGCCACCGAAGACATCTCTTTTCTACTAACCTGCTGCTCCTAATCGTGACTGTGACGACGCTAAAACCCCGTAAATGCCCAACCTGCGGCAAGATTTACCATCCGACCCTTGGAAGTCATTGGCTGGCTTTTTGCAGCGAACGCTGCCAACTCATTGACTTAGGTGCGTGGGCGGATGAACGCCATGCCATTCCCGGCGAAGCGCTCGATGACGTCCTCCATGAGCACACGGACTCCACACCCGAAGCAGATCACTAATCGTCTCAAGCGATTGAAAGTGCCGCGCCGATCTCCGCCCTTTTTTATGACTCTCTATCAAAGCCTGTGAAAAAACGATCCACTTATCTGGACTTGGGACGACGACAGGCGTTTGGCCGGCCAATCAAAAAGATTTTGCCGCCTCTACCGCCGCCACCAGATCCCAACACGGTTGCTGACTTTGACCTTGGGTCGTGGCGAGTGCGGCCGTCACTTTCTCGTATGACTCGGGCGGATCGGATTCAGACGCTTGACGCACAAACGCTTAGCATCTTAATGATCTTAGGCGAACGCCCGCTGCAACCCGTCAACCGCGATGAGCTGGCAACCCGCGTGTTCGGCCGTGGTGGCGTTGAGGAGTATGGCGATAAGCTGCGCGCCTGCTTAAGCTTTCTCAGGCGCGTCTTCTCGGAGGATGGGTCGGTTCGAATCGTGAATGCGCGCGGCGATTGCTATCAGTTCGAAATCGGCGAGCCCGTGTCCGGCCGCGGCTTGCGCGCCAATGATAGCGATGTGCTCATGCTGATGCCCTCAGGCATCAATCATTGGTTAAATCGCGCGCGCCATCGGCTGCGCGCTATCAGTATTGCAAGCGCCATCGTCGTGCTTTTGATCATAGGCCTCGCGGTCCTCGTCGGGAAAAGCACTCGCGTCACGTTTGATCCTTTCCTTAACAATGTGCCTTTAGTCACCGAGCAGGGGCAAAATTTAAGCCCGCAGTTTTCACCGAATGGACAGCAAATCGTCTATAGCCACCGCGAGGCGGATGGCTCGGAGACGCTGTGGATCAAGCCTCTAAGCGGTGCTGCGGCGCACGCACTCACCCACGGGCCGGGCCGTGACGCTTTCCCGGCCTGGTCGAAAACTGGCGCGCTGATCGCCTTTCAGCGCCGCAGCAAAACAGACTGCGATGTACTGGTCATCAATGCGACAGGCGGAGAGCCGCGGCGCTTAGGTGATTGCGAATTTGGTGGTGAGGGCCCCATGACCTGGCTACCGGAGGATAAGGCGTTAATCGTCACCCATCGCACGGCTTGGTCACTGCCGACACAAATTATTTCCTTCGCACAAGGCGATGGCAAGATGACCGGGGTCAGTAACCCAGCCAGTGGCATGCCAGGCGATCAAGCACCAACCTTAAGCGCCGATGGTCGCCGCTTAGCATTTGTACGCTCCAAAGCCCTGGGCGTCTCTGACCTCACACTGCTGGAACAAGACGGCGCTCAAGCTAAGACCGTGACCCACGATGCCCTACCCATCCACGGTGCGACATGGGAACCGGCAGGTATCTCTATGTTAATCGCCTCAGCCCGTGGTGGTCGGGATGCGCTGTGGCGATCCCGACTCGACGGCGGCCGACTGGAACTGGCCCTCTCTCTGAGTGATGCGCTTCGCTCACCCACAGTCAGTCCAGATGGGCGGACGCTGGTTTATGAGCGCTGGCGAATCACCAGTGAGTGGGTGGAGCACACCATGAACGAGTCCGATCATGGCCATGTGCTGACCGCGATGGCTAGCGCCCATGCGCTCGAGCGCGGCGCACAGCGCTCTGAGGATGGCAAACGATGGGTGTTTGTCTCGAATCGAGGCGGCCAAGATCAGCTATGGATAGGTGATATCACCACCGCAACCGTCACACCACTCACCCACTCGGATGCCGATTATCTCGAGACACCGCGCTGGTCAAGGGACGGAAAAACCGTCATTTATACCGCAGGCCATCAGGGACAACTGGATATTTGGAGTGTCGACGTGGCCAGCGGTCATGAGCAAGCCCTTACCCACGATGGAAAAAGTAAGGCGCCGTCTTTCTCCCGCGACGGTCATTCCATTTACATGGGTTCCTCACGCAATGGTCACTGGCAAATTTGGCGTCAACCCTGGCCGCAGGATGACAAACAAAAGCCCGAGCAAATTACTCAGACAGGTGGACTGGCCGCCATCGAGTCGACCGATGGCAGCTTGCTGTATTACGTGCGGCATGATCGTAAGGGCCTCTGGCAACGCAACCGGAGCGCCGGGGGAGATGAATCACTACTGAGCTCAGAGTTGGCGCCATTGGACTGGCGTAACTGGGACGTGGCGGCAGATGCCATTTGGTTTGTGGCGCGTAAAGAAGACAGTGACCCTGTACTGGTCCGCTACAGTTTCTCTGAAGGCCGCCTGCTGCGCGGCCCTACCCTACCCCAGCTGCTACCAGACTCCGGCCTGACGCTCACCCCCGATCACTCGGCCGTGTGGCTTGCCGACGTCGCATCCACGCAAGTCGACCTAGAGCGAGCTACGCTGAGTCATATGACTCGCTAACTTGGCGCCAGCAAACGCGCACCGATCCACGCGTCTCCATCCCATATCACTGCACCGGTCGGGGTCATATCGCCACTCAGATCATCAGCACTCGCATACCAAGGGACATTCAGTGTATCGAGCGTCTGCCAGTCATCGACACTCATCACGGGTTGATGCACTATCAAGAAATCGGCCCCCGCGATGAGGGCAGCTGCACACTCAGCGACACGGGAGACACACCGACCCACCCACTGCGTGTTGCCACCGACATAAGCGCACGGATCAGTTTGAGCGTGCATCACAAAGTAGGCGTGCCGCCCGGCCTCTATTTGCTCACGCAATGAATCAATGGGCGCTTCACTTAGCAACCACGCCACTGGATCCGTCCTTGTCGTGCTGGCAAGGTATGAGGCTAAACGCGCCTGTGATGACACTCTGACCAAATGGGGCGGCAAGCACAACGCCGTGATGATCGGTCGATCCGCTTCAAGCAGATCCATCGCCGACAGCTCAGTCGGCAGACACCAGTGTAATTCTTGGGAATCAAGCGGCCGCGGCGTACCGTGCCAGGCAGTGACTCGCCATGCACTGACCTGTACCCCGCGCATCGCGGATGGGTACTGATGACGCACAACCATCAGTGGTTCTGCGGTCAACACCTCAATCCCTAGTTCTTCCATCAGCTCACGACCTAAAGCCGCGCGCTGTGACTCACCGGCGTCTATCTTGCCACCGGGGAACTCCCAGCGACCCGCCAATGACTTGCCGAACGGCCGTTTAGCAATCAGTACACGGCCTGTGGCATCAGACAACACACCGGCCACTACACGCAGATCATTCAAAGCAAAGGTCACATTAAGTCAGCCGACATCTCACCCACACCGTCGTCCTGTCTTTGATCAGCTGTTGCTCGCCAGCGCACCGTGACAGTGCTTAAACTTGACGCCCGATCCACACGGACACGGCTCATTACGGCCGATGTCGCCTTGCAAAGCCAAGTTTCCATGACACTGCTTGTACTTCTTTCCTGAGCCGCACGGACACATGTCATTCCGACCCACTTTGGGATTGCTCCGCTCAAAGGGTGCCGCCAACGGCGGCGCCTCAGCTGCCACTGGCTCAGCCATTGTCTCCGGTAACACCGAGGGGGGTTCCGCGTGCTGAAATTGCATCGCGCGCACCAACCGCTCCTGTCGCTCTTGCTCTTCGCGCGCCACTTCTTCCTGCGAGCGCACCTGCATACGCGCCAGCAACGTCACCGTATCGAATTTAATACGGTCTAACATGCTGGAGAACAGCTCAAAAGCCTCACGCTTGTATTCTTGCTTCGGATTTTTCTGCGCGTACGAGCGCAAAGAAATACCTTGACGCATGTAGTCCATCGCACCCAAATGATCGCGCCAATGCGAATCCACCATCTGCAGCATCAAGGTGCGCTCAATGCGACGCAAGTCGGCAGTGCCGACCACAGATTCTTTCTCTTGATAGGACTGAGTGAGAAGCGTCACCAGGTGCTCCTCTAGATGAGCGGATGCGCGAGACTTATCCTCTTCCAACCAAGACTTAACAGTCACCGCCAGACCGAAATCGCGTGCGATGGCCTCTTCGAGCTCCTGCAGCCTCCATTGTTCTTCCATCACCTCAGCGGACGCATACTGACCCACCAAACCCGCCACGACATCACGCCTCAAGTCTTGAATGGTGTCGGCGATGTCTTCTGCGGACATCAGCTCATTGCGTTGACTGTAAATCACCTTACGCTGATCGTTAGCGACGTCATCGTATTCTAAAAGATTCTTACGCAGATCAAAGTTGTAGGCTTCTACCTTGCGCTGCGCACGCTCAATCTGTCGAGTCAGCATACCGCTTTCGATCGCCTCTCCGGGGCGCATGCCAACGCGAGACAGCAGCGCCTTCATGCGAGTTGGATCACCAAAGATACGCATGAGATTGTCTTCAAGCGACAGGTAAAACCGGGAAGATCCCGGATCACCCTGACGACCCGATCGACCACGCAGTTGATTATCAATGCGGCGCGACTCATGCCGCTCCGTACCAACAATATGTAAGCCGCCGGATGCGAGCACCTTAGCGTGGCGAGCCGTCCAGTCGGACTGGGCGGCTTCAAGTGTCTTAGTGTCTGCATCCACGGCTGCGATGTCGGGTCGGCCACCGAGCACAATATCTGTACCGCGTCCCGCCATGTTGGTGGCGATGGTCACAGCCCCCGGTCGGCCCGCTTGAGCGACGATGGTGGCCTCACGCTCATGCTGCTTGGCATTGAGGACTTCGTGCGCAATGCCCTCTTTGGTCAACAGCTTGGAGAGCAACTCAGATGTCTCAATCGAGGTGGTGCCGACCAACACCGGCTGTTCACGCCCCATGCAATCTCTAATATCTTCAACGATCGCGGCGAACTTATCTTCCTGAGACAGATAAACCAAATCGGAACGATCCTTACGAACCATGTCGCGATGAGTTGGGATCACCACCACTTCGAGGTTGTAGATCTGCTGGAACTCATAGGCTTCGGTGTCAGCTGTACCGGTCATACCGGCCAACTTCTTGTACATACGGAAGTAATTTTGGAAGGTGATCGAGGCGATCGTTTGGTTTTCCTCGCGAACCTCGACGCCCTCTTTGGCTTCTACTGCCTGATGCAGCCCATCCGACCAGCGGCGACCCTGCATCGTACGACCCGTGAATTCATCAACAATGATGACCTCGCCTTTGCGCACGATGTACTCAACATCTTTCCGATAGATCGAGTGCGCGCGAAGCGCCGCGTTCAAGTGGTGCATCAAGCGAATATTAGCGGCGTCGTACAGACTGCCGCCATCACGCAGCAACCCGCTCTCCGCAAAGAGCTGCTCCGCATGCTCATGACCGGACTCGCTTAAGTGAACTTGCTTTTGCTTTTCATCTACCCAGTAATCGCCATCATCCGCTTCTTCACCGGAAGCAGGTTTTAGCTTAGGAATCAGCGCATCAATCTTGATGTAGAGTTCGGTGCTTTCTTCAGCAGGTCCTGAAATGATGAGGGGGGTGCGCGCCTCATCAATTAAAATCGAGTCGACTTCATCGACAATCGCGAACTCAAGACCGCGCTGTACGCGGTCTTCGTTTCGAAAGGCTAAGTTGTCACGAAGATAGTCAAAGCCATATTCGTTATTGGTGCCATAAGTGATGTCGCAGGCGTAGGCGGCGCGCTTTTCCGCTGAGGACTGACCGGAGGTGATCACCCCCACCGTGAGGCCCAAAAAACGATACACAGGACCCATCCAGTCAGCGTCGCGGGCAGCGAGGTAATCATTGACCGTGACCACGTGCACGCCCTTAGCGGGCAAAGCATTCAGATAGACCGGTACGGTAGCCACTAACGTTTTGCCTTCGCCCGTGCGCATCTCGGCAATTTTGCCTTGATGGAGTGCAATGCCACCGATGAACTGCACATCGAAATGCTTCAGCCCAATGGTGCGCCGAGCGGCTTCGCGCACGGCCGCAAACGCCTCAGGCAACAGCGCATCCACGGTCTCGCCCTTCTCTAAGCGAGCCCTAAATGCCGCGGTGAGGGCTGGGAACGCGTCATCGGTGAGGGCTTGCATCTTGGCATCAAAGCCATTGGCAGCGACGACCAGCTTGCCGTAAAGCCTGAGCAAGCGTTGATTTCGGCTACCGAATATCGAGGTCAGAAGCTTTAGCACAGATCGCGGTCCTCAAGTGCGGCCCTTCCCAGAAGGTTTGGCCTATAAAAGTCGTGCATTGTACTCAGTCGGGATAGGGAATACCCACCCGCAGACACCGATCCTTAGTCGCCCAGCCCGTGGGATGGCTCAATGACGGCTCATCACCAGGGTAGGCAAGATGTTATGACTGATAAATCCCATCGGATCGACCGGGTTGCCGTCCCTTAGGACCTCAAAATGGACATGAGGTCCTGTGGAATGGCCCGTGCTGCCCATGAGGGCCACCGCTTGGCCCTTTTGGACGGTTTCACCGACCTGAACTAAGATTTGTTGATTGTGCGCATAGCGAGTGACGTAATCATTACCATGGTCTATTTCGACCAGATAGCCATAGGCCACCTTAGGACCTGCCCAGGTCACAATCCCCGCCGCCACCGCCGCAATCGGATCGCCTACCTTACCGGCAAAGTCCACCCCGGGATGGAACGCGGTATAGCCAGTAAAAGGGTCCGACCGCCGACCAAATTGTGACGAAATAAAGCCCTTCACAATTGGCGCACCCTGGGGGACCACCTCAGTTCGCATCTGCTTTGCAAGCACCAAGTTCTCTAAAGCGCCCATCTGTCGTTCCCGGTCAGTGATCTGATCGGCCAACCGATCCAGCACATCGGTCAGGACAGGCAAATCGGCACTTCGGCCCGCCGTCACCATCGGCGCTTTGACCACTGGCTGGTCAAAATTGAACTCACTGGGATGAAGACCCGCCACTTGAGTCAGGCGCTTACCGAGGGCATCCAAGCGGATGACATGGGCATTGATATCGCCCACTCGCGTCGCAAGCGCATCCACCGTATCCTGCAACAGGCGACGGGCAGACTGAACCTCCTGGCGCTGTCGATCGAGGTCAATGGACCACGTTTGCATTTGTTGGCCAGGCTTCGCCTCAGCCCAATAAGCACCCAGTACGGAACCCGCCGCGAACACGCCACCCAACACAAACACCGCAGCCATCACCGCACCCACCAACAAGCGGGGCGAGCGCAGATCGACTTCACGTGTGCGGCCCCCTGGACCGTGCAACACTAGCTTGTTCATGTCACCCTCCGCGCTCCAACGACGCTGATGCGTCATGAGCTCAGACAACCTTCAGGCACCACCGTTCAAGTGGGGGGCAGGTGGGGACGCCTCTGTGTCAGCATCCAGCCCATCAACCACCGCCGAAGCGGAGCGCGACTATGCAACAAAAACCCTTGATGAATCAAGCACTTTTGCGATACTTTGGCATCAACAAACGAGCGCTTTAATGCGAAAACCGATCTCTATCAGCGAGTTACTGACTCGTGGCCACAAGAAGCTGGGCGCGCTCCAAGCGGGGGCAACGGCAGCACAGAAAACACTTATTGCAGTGCAGCATTCATTGGGGCCTGAATTGGCACCTCATGTCTTTGGGGCGTCACTGTCCGTGGAGACGCCGGCGACCCTGACCCTGTTGGTTGAAAGTGGCGCTTATGCAACCCGGGTGCGCTATGCGCTGCCTGATGCCTTGGCGGATATCGCCAAACAATTAGAACTGACCGATATCAAAACCACCCAAGTGAAGGTCAGACCCCGACCTACCCACCGATCCGCTTAGTGGCTGGCGGCCGGCGCCGTCACATAAGAAATCGGCGACTGAGCCCGATCGCTAAAAGTCACCTCTTCCCAAGCCTGCGCATCCGCCATCAAGGCGCGCAGCAAGCGATTATTGAGCCCATGACCGGATTTATAGCCCGTAAACTCGCCAATTAAACTGTGCCCCAATAAGTACAGATCGCCGATAGCATCTAAAATCTTATGCTTAACGAATTCGTCTTCGTAGCGCAGCCCATCCTCATTCAGCATCCGAAACTCATCTAGAACGATCGCATTATCGAGGGTGCCGCCGAGCGCAAGATTATGGGCCCGCATCATCTCCAAATCCCGCATGAAGCCAAAGGTACGGGCTCGGCTGATTTCCCTCAAAAATGAGGTGGTTGAAAAATCCATCGATGCACGCTGTGAGTGGCGTCGAAACACCGGATGGTCGAACTCAATCTCAAAGTTGACCTTAAAACCGTTAAAAGGCTCAAAGCGCGCCCATTTATCACCCTCGTGGACCTCGATGGGCTTCAAAATACGCACGAAACGCTTGAGACTCTGCTGCTCTTCAATACCCGCCGACTGCAGCAAAAACACGAAAGGCCCGGCGCTGCCGTCCATGATCGGCACCTCGCTTGCGCTTAACTCGACAAACGCATTATCGATACCCAGTCCAGCAAAAGCGGACAACAAGTGCTCGACCGTCGACACCTTGACATCCCCATTCACCAGGGTCGTACCCAGCATGGTCTCGCCAACTCGGTCAAAGCGCCCGGGAATGTCCATCGCATCAGGCAAATCGCTCCGCCTGAATACAATCCCCGTATTCACCGCAGCCGGCCGCAGGGTCATCAGCACTTTCTGTCCTGAGTGCAACCCAATGCCGGTGGCCCGAATGGTATTTTTTAAGGTGCGTTGGTTCAACATGACTTGGTTGACAGAAGCAGGATGGCTTTGCTCCCACCGCATAAAATAATGTTCAGAGCCTAACATAGGCCTGCAAATTCAAACAATAAAGATTTGCCAAAAGAACTGCGAAGCAGCGCTCAATCAATCAAATAAAGGGCCGCGACACCGGTGTCGCGGCCCTCTAAATCAGTCACTCAATCCATACTCTCGGCGTTCTGGCCCTCAAGCCATCCCGCCTAAGCGACTTAATCCGCCTGACGGCGCAAGAAAGCCGGGATGTCGAGCATGTCTTCATTTTCAAAATCAGCCCGAAGACCGTCACCCACCGCCGTCTTACGACGCACCGCCGGTTGATCTAGACCACGATAGTCTGGCGTTGAGCCGTTGCTTGATCCTGAGCTCGTGCGCTTGACGACCTCAATCTTGCGGACCGACGCACTGGTGCTGACTTCAGGCTTAACCGCGCGAATAGCCGCCTTATTAAGTCCCGTCGCCACCACCGTCACTCGAATTTCATCCTGCATATCAGGTTCGATTACCGTACCCACCACCACGGTCGCGTCATCACTAGCGAACTGCTTGACGGTATTACCTACCTCTTCAAACTCGCCGATCGATAGATCCATACCGGCGGTTACATTCACCAAGATGCCTTGAGCCCCTGCCAAGTTGATATCCTCTAACAACGGACTTGAAACAGCCATTTCTGCTGCCAAGCGCGCGCGATCCTCACCGCTGGCATGACCCGTACCCATCATCGCCATGCCCGTTTCGCTCATCACAGTGCGCACGTCGGCGAAGTCCACATTAATCAAACCAGGCCGGGTAATTAACTCGGCAATGCCCTGCACCGCGCCCTGCAACACCCCATTGGCGGACGTAAACGCATCCAGTAACCGCGTCTTTGGCCCCAACACCGACAGTAACTTCTGATTGGGAATGGTAATCAGTGAATCCACATGCTTGGTCAGTTCCGAAATGCCATTTTCTGCAACGCCCATGCGCTTACCACCCTCCATCGTGAAGGGCTTGGTGACCACCGCCACAGTCAAGATACCGAGTTCCTTAGCGATCTGCGCCACGACCGGCGCGGCGCCCGTTCCCGTACCACCACCCATACCGGCAGTGATAAACAACATGTCGCAACCTTCAATCAACTCAATAATGCGATCCCTATCTTCCATCGCTGCTTGGCGACCCACTTCTGGATCTGCACCGGCGCCCAAACCCTTGGTGATATGACTGCCGATCTGCAGCGTCGTCTTAACCTTAGATTTTTTTAGTACCTGAGCGTCTGTATTGAGGCAGACAAAATCAACACCCTCAATGCCCGTAAGCAGCATATGGTCAACTGCATTGCAGCCAGCACCACCAATACCCAGTACCTTTATGACAGCGCTTTGATTATCCGCTTCCATGAGTTCAAACATAAAAATCTCCTTAACTAAGAATTCAATAAATCAAAAAGATCCCTGAAACCAAGACTTCATTCGACCAAATACGTTAGAGACGTCAGTCATTGCAGGTTTCCGCTCACCTACAGGACCGACCTGCGCGCGCGCATACAGCAGCAGTCCAACGCCAGTGGCGTGGATTGGATTTCTCACCACATCCCCCAACCCAGTCACGCCCTGCGGTAACCCTAACCGCACGGGCACATGAAACACTTCTTCGGCTAACTCCACCGCGCCTTCCATCTTGGCACTACCGCCCGTCAGCACGATGCCCGCTGCGATGGCCTCTTCAAAGCCAGACCGTCGCAACTCGTCGCGAATTAAATTAAATAATTCCTCGTAGCGTGGCTCAACAATTTCAGCGAGTGTCTGTCTCGCGAGCCTGCGCGGAGGCCGATCACCGACGCTTGGCACCTCAATCGTCTCATCTGGATTCGCTAACTGCCCCAATGCACACGCATACCGAATCTTGATCTCCTCGGCATACTGCGTGGGCGTTCGCATTGAGACCGCAATATCATTGGTGACTTGATCACCCGCAATTGGGATGACTGCTGTGTGCCGCAAGGCACCTCCAGAAAACACGGCAATATCAGTGGTTCCGCCTCCGATGTCGACCAGACAGACGCCTAAGTCCTTCTCATCATCCGTCAGTACGGCATAACTTGAAGCCCATTGCTCTAGAACAATGTCCTCCACATCTAAGCCACAGCGCTGCACACACTTAACAATGTTTTGGGCAGCACTTTCTGCGCCCGACACAATGTGGACACGAGCCTCAAGCCGAATGCCAGACATTCCGATGGGATCTCTAATCCCTTCCTGGCTATCGATAATAAATTCTTGCGGAATCACATGCACAATGCGCTGATCAGCGGGGAGCGCGACAGCCTGCGCCGCATCCATCACCCGCGCGACATCACCCTGAGTCACTTCTTTGTCCTTGATCGCAACGATGCCATGCGAATTTAGACTGCGAACATGGCTCCCGGCGATGCCGGTATACACCGCATTTATCTCGACACCTGCCATTAATTCGGCTTGTTCCACTGCGCGCTGGATAGACTGCACGGTGGAGTCAATATTGACCACAACGCCCCGTTTGAGCCCACGTGACGGGTGTGAGCCGATACCAATGACCTCTATGACACCACCGGCTTTCAACTCGGCCACTAACGCCACAACTTTGGACGTGCCAATGTCGAGGCCGACAATTAAGTTTCTATCATTACGCTTAGACATCTTGATCCCGCTTGTGATTAACAGGGTTCTCGTCTGTGGCTGCTGGATGCTGAGGCACCGTTAAAGTTGTTCGCCAGCCTACTGAAAACCCATTTGAGTAACGCATATCTAAAAAGGCAATGTCGTTGGCTCGACTCGCGACGACTAACGCACCGACTTTTATAAATCGCTCGAGGCGCTCTTTGAGTTGACGACGGCCAAATCGAATATCGATACCATTAGATAAAGACAGCTCCCAAGCACCGCGCGGATCTAACCGCAGGCCACTGATGGAGAGCCCCATATCGATCATGCGTGGCTGCAGCTGTAGAAATAGATCAGACACCTGGTGCTCAGTCCCATCAGGGCCTGCGAGTAACGGCAGTTCTGCGGGTAGCCTCTTGGTGTCTTTAACGAATATGTCGCCGCGAGCATTGATGAGACCCGTGTCACCCCAACGCGCGGTC
Source organism: uncultured Pseudomonadota bacterium (assembly GCA_903862885.1). GTDB lineage: Bacteria > Pseudomonadota > Gammaproteobacteria > Steroidobacterales > Steroidobacteraceae > CAIKZZ01. The sequence continues at coordinate 56,835 of CAIOZU010000025.1, read as the reverse complement.
GCAGCTTGCTCTGCAATCTGGACAACTAACGCATCGGGCCAATGTCGTTGCACTCGCGCATGTTCTACCCACGGTAAAATCTCAATAGCCTGCTGCAGGGTTGTTAAATCGGCCGTCACAAATCCGCCGCGTAGATGTGCTCGAACGACCTGCTCCACGTCAAAGGCTGATACGCGCTGAAATGCACCGACCACTTCAATGTGACGGACAGGCCGATTAAGGGCTGCGGCGATACCACCCACAACAAGGACTGCTGCCACAACACTTAAGAGCGCGGGCGCGAGTCGCCGCCAGTCGATAGCCGGCAGTCGAAAAGCGCGTGGCTTTTCTTTGCGTGAGCGGTTCTTAGCGCGCCGAGGGATAAGGGCCGCAAGCGACGTCATGATGACCGCCCCTGAGCGTTCGGCAAGCTGGTTTCAAGAATTCGCCACACCAACTCATCAAACGAAATGCCCGCTTGCAGCGCCGCTTTAGGGACTAACGAGTGGCTAGTCATCCCCGGCGTGGTGTTGACCTCTAGTAGCCAGTTCTTGCCGTGCACATCACGCATTACATCAACGCGACCCCAGCCGGATGCGCCTGAGGCATGAAAAGCATTCAGAGCCAAAGCACGCATATCGGCATCATGAGGCTCTACAAGACCCGGGCACACATACTGAGTGTCATCGGCAAGATATTTAGCGTGATAGTCGTAGTAGCCTACTGCGGGAACGATCTGAATGGATGGCAAAGCCGTACCTGAGAGAATGGCAACGGTATACTCACCGCCCTCAATTAACGTCTCCATTAATAATTCGCCACCATAGCGTTGCGCGAGATCGGTGGCTGCTGGTAGCTGTGAAGCGTCGAAGACACGACTGATACCAACACTGGAGCCCTCAAGTGATGGCTTCACAATAAGCGGATAACCAATGCGCTTGGCAGCCCCTGTAACATCCTCACCTAACGAGAGACGCTCAAACCGAGGTGTCGGCAACCCCTGCGAAAGCCATACTTGTTTCGTGCGGATTTTATCTAGTGTGAGTGCCGCGCCCAGCACTCGGGAACCTGTGTAGGGAACACGCAGCGATTCAAGTAAGCCCTGAACAACACCATTCTCTCCAGCACCGCCATGCATGATATTGAAAACACGGTCACACGCGCCTGACTGAATGCACTCGATTAAGGCAGGCACCCCATCCACACTGTAGGCCTGCACACCACTACGAATAAGTGCCTCAGTGACGTTGCGACCTGACTCGATCGATACCGAACGCTCAGAGCTTTCACCTCCAAAGAGCACTACGACGCGACCAAAGTCAGCAGCGGCACGCAAGCGCTTGGGCAACAGAGCTGGAATGTGCGTCATGCCACTTCTCCCAAGATACGTACCTCAGGCACTAAGTGAATGCCCTGTAGGCGCTCAACTTCTGCCGTCACGTGGCTCATCAAAAATTCGATATCTGCTGCGGTCGCGTGGCCTTCATTCAAAATGAAATTAGCGTGCTTCTCAGAGACCACCGCATCGCCCTTGCGACAACCTTTTAGCCCTGACCGCTCGATCAGCTCCGCAGCGAAGTGGTTCTTAGGATTAGTGAATGTAGATCCACCACTCCATGAGCCTATCGGCTGAGTTTCCCGACGCCGCGTCAGCAGTTCATCAATGGTTCCTGGTGAAGGACGAGGCTGCTCAGGAAATTTAAAGCGCGCGCCGATGAACCACTCATCCGCTACGGGTGGAGTGACTCGGCGATACCCCACTTGGTACGCGCTCGCTAACCGCGTCTGTCGCGCCCCCGCGCGATTCATCACGTCCACTTCGATCACTTGGCTCCAGGTTTCACCACCCCAAGCGCCTGCATTCATGGCGAGTGCGCCACCGACCGAACCTGGAATCCCTGCAAAAAACTCAGCCGGACCCAAATTCCACTTCACGCACTGACGCGCCAAGACGGCGCACAGCACGCCTCCATCAGCATGCACGACGGTGTCTGTCTGCCATTCCAGATGTGAGAGGCCGCTCAGCAGGGACACCACCACACCACGCAAGCCGCCATCGCGTATTAGCACATTACTTCCTAGACCCAACCAATGCACTGGCACGCGACGCGGTAGTTCCGCTAGAAACTGACCGAGCTCATCAACACTCTGTGGCGTAAAATAGGCATCTGCCGGCCCACCGACATGCCATGACGTGTGCCGAGACAACGGTTCATTAAAGCGAACGTTCGCAACGAATCGCTCAGGAATTAAGTCGCGAAGAGCTGCCGTCATGAAGCGCCCTCCACATTAAGCTTAGCGGGCAGTGCCTGTGCGATTGCTCCAATATGGCCAGCCCCCATCAGCACAAGCACATCGCCATCGCGCAACATGCCAGCGAGCGCTACATGCAACTCATCTGGATTGGGACAAAAAACGGGCTCGACGCGCGCACGGATGCGGATCGCCCGACAAACGGCTCGCCCGTCCGCCGCTCTAATTGGGTTCTCACCCGCCGCGTAGACCTCAGTCACCACAAGCGCATCCACTGTCGATAGCACTTCAGCAAAGTCATCGAGCAGATCGCGGGTTCTTGTATAGCGATGAGGCTGAAACGCCAGCACGATACGTCGGTTCGCCCAGCCTTGACGAACTGCCTCCAAAGTCGCCGCTATCTCCGTCGGATGATGGCCATAGTCATCAATCAGGGTCACTCGCCCGACCGGTAAGTTCATCTCAGCAATGACCTGGAGTCGCCGATCGATGCCCTGGAAATTCCGCAGCGCACTTTGAATCGCACTATCGGCGACACCGAGTTCAGTGGCGACAGCGATGGCAGCTAAAGCATTTAGAACATTGTGACGACCAGGAACGTTCAAGACAATCGGCAGAGCAAGCAGCACACCGGGCCTGATCACCTTAAAAGACGAGCGCAGACCATCCCTAACCACCTCGACCGCGCGAATGTCGGCATTCTGCTCCATGCCGTAGGTCACCACAGGGCGTCCAACACGCGACAAGATGCTGAGTACCTCACTGTCATCTGCACACAGCACAGCCAGACCATAGAACGGCAAGTTGTGCAGAAAATCGATGAAACTCTGCTTCAACTGCTCAAAGTCACCACCATGTGCAGCCAGATGATCATTATCAATATTAGTGACAATAGAAATCATCGGCTGCAAGTGCAGGAACGATGCATCGCTTTCATCAGCCTCTGCCACTAAATAGCGACCAGTTCCCAAACGGGCATTCGTATCGGCACTCTTAAGACGCCCGCCAATCACGAAGGTAGGATCTTCGCCACCTTCAGCAAGAATGCTGGCAACCAAGCTGGTGGTCGTCGTTTTTCCGTGAGAACCTGCTACTGCGATGCCGACCTGAAAACGCATCAATTCAGCCAGCATTTCAGCACGCTGAATGACAGGAGTGCGCGCACTCAAAGCCGCGACAACCTCCGGATTGGTATCTGGCACGGCACTCGACACAACGACGACATCGACGCCAGCCACATGCTCTGCCGCATGGGCATAAGTGATTCTTGCACCTAGCTCCGCGAGCCGATCAGTGACTAAATTGCGCTTCAAGTCCGATCCTTGGACCATATAGCCGAGGTTCAGCAACACTTCGGCGATGCCGCCCATCCCGCTACCACCAATACCAACGAAATGGATGGTCTGAATTCGACGCATGCGCATAGTCGTCGTCATGCGAGAACTCCAGCGGCTTGCATGACTAAATCTGCGAGTCGTTCAGCAGCCCCTGGAGCAGCGACTCTTCTCGCTGCGTCACGCATGGCAGCTAACACAGACGGCTCCCTGCCAAGCAACCGATCAAGCTCTCTGGCTAGGCCGTCATCGGTTAAGAGACTCTCCGGTAACAAAATGGCTGCTCCCCGCATGGAGAGAAAGCGTGCGTTGACGGTTTGGTGATCATCAACCGCGGCTGGAAATGGAACAAGCACTGCCGGTACGCCCGCTGTGGCTAGCTCAGCAACCGTCATGGCGCCGCTTCGCGTCACGGCCAAATCAGCCCAGCGGTAAGCAGCGGCCATATCCTCGATAAACTCAACTACCTCGGCCGTAATCCCAAGCGATGCATAAGTCGCGGCGACCGCTTGTGCGTGATGACGCCCTGTCTGATGAATCACCACGGGGCGCTTAGTAGGGCTCAATCGCGCTAAGGCCTGAGGTACCACACGATTAAGCGCAGCCGCACCCTGGCTTCCGCCAAATACTAAAAGGTGCTGACTGAGGTCAGCCGATGGTCGATCAGGCACGGTGGCCAACTGCTCGATTGCACGACGCACTGGATTACCGATCGCGACTGCGCCCACAGCGGCATTAAAAGCACCCGGGAATGCCTCAGCAACGCTCGAGGCTACTCTCGCTAACAAACGATTGGTTACGCCGACAATGGCATTCTGCTCGTGGATCACTAAGGGTAACCGGCACAGCCGAGCGGCCAAGCCGCCTGGGCCGGCGACAAAACCGCCGAGCCCCAACACCACATCCGGGCGAATTTCACGGATAACTCGGGTGGCATCAATCAACGCGCGAATCAACTTGATCGGCGCTGTCAGCCAGCTCATCAACCCTTTTCCGCGTAGGCCGGTCACGCGCAACCAAGTCATCTCGATTCCCGCTGCGGGGACTACCTGAGCCTCCAAACCGCGACGCGTTCCTAACCAGACCACACGACAAGAACGCGCACGCAACACATCAGCCACTGCCAATCCTGGGAAAACATGCCCCCCTGTTCCACCGGCCATGATTAACACAGTGGTCAACGACCCGCTCCTCGAAGTGCGGTCACACCCTTGCTTTCAGTCTCATGGTGAACACGCAATAAAATGCCAATCCACGCGAGCGTGACAACCAGGCTCGACCGTCCATACGAGAGAAGTGGTAGCGTCAATCCCTTAGTCGGCAGTAGCCCCATGTTGACGCCCATATTGATGAACGCCTGCAGTCCAAACCAAATCCCAAATGCAGCTGCCAAGTACGACTGAAACTTAAGCCCCGCCTCAGACGCGTTACGAGCGATGACCAAGGCGCGATAGGAAAGCGCCAGCACCAACGCAACGACTACCGCAATGCCTACGAAGCCCAGTTCTTCAGCTAATACAGCGAATACGAAATCTGTGTGCGCCTCAGGCAAGTAGAAGAGCTTCTGCACTGATGCTCCCAGGCCGACGCCAGTCCACTCACCACGACCGATAGCAATTAAAGACTGGGTAAGCTGAAAGCCAGTGTTAAAAGGATCCGCCCATGGATTCATAAATGCAGTCAGGCGCTTGACTCGATAGGCGCTGGACACCGCAATGAGTGCGAGCCCAACCGCAGCCACCGCGCAAATGATCAGCACGTTACGTAGCCGTGCACCAGCTAAAAACATCACGCCGATGCCCGTTGCTAAGAGCACTACACCGGAACCAAAATCGGGTTCCACTAATAGCAGTGCACCGGCGATCGCTAATATGCCCAGAGGCTTTAAGAATCCTAACAACTTGGTACGCAGTTCTTCTTCACGACGGACCACATAGCTGCACAAGTAAATCAGCAATAAAACTCGTGCGGCCTCGGATGCCTGAAAGTTAAGACCCGCCAAATGAATCCAGCGTCGACTGCCATTGACCGAGTGACCAATACCAGGCACTAGCACTAAGACCAGCATGACCAGCGAAATAATGAGCAACATGAAGCCAGAGCGTTGCCATGTGATCGTGGGTATACGAACAGCCACTGCGGCACAACCCACGCCAAATATAGAGAACATGAACTGCCGCTCAAGATAGAAGAAGGGATTCCCCTCGCGGGCCGCCAAGGTGACCGACGCGGACGTCACCATGACAAGCCCCATCAACAACAGCGCTGAGGCCAGCATAATAATGACCGGATCAAGATGAAGCCCATCACGCTTAGAAGCAGCCAGTCCTGTCACAGTCGATGCGCTCATTGCAGCAACCCCCGCACAGAGTCAGCGAATTTAAGACCGCGATCCGCATAATCTTTATACATGTCGAGGCTCGCGCAGGCGGGTGACAGCAAAACAATGTCACCTGGCTTAGCAACGCGGAATGCCAACTGCACGGCTGCGTCCATGTCATTGGCGAAGGCAATTTCACATACTCCAGATAACGCACTCGCTAGCTGCTCGCGATCACGACCAATGAGCACTGCGTGACGTACACGGTTCTTAAAGGCAGCGGCCAGTGGGGAGAAATCCTGGCCCTTACCATCACCACCTGCAATAACCACCAATGGCTCAATGAGGCCCATTACCGCAGCAATGGTAGCGCCCACATTAGTGCCCTTGGAGTCATCTATAAATCGAACGCCTCGGCACTCCGCAACCAACTGCGAACGATGAGGTAGCCCTGAAAATTCAGAAAGAGTGCGTAGCATCGCCTCCATCGGTAGTCCCATTTCAGTGCCAATGGCAATGGCGGCCAGGGCGTTGGCAGCATTGTGTCGACCCGGAAGCTTCATGTCCCTAACCGGCATCAATGCGCGGCCGCAATGCGCGAGCACAACCACCCCATCGATCGACAGCAAGCTGTAGTCAGCTTTTGGCTTCTCTACGCTGAATCCGACTGATCGCTGACCCGAGCGCCGCATGCTCGTTACTCGTGGGTCATCTACATTCACTACGGCAACCACGGCGTGTTCGAAAATTCTAGCCTTGGCAGCCGCATAACTGTCGGTTGAGTCATAGCGATCCATATGATCGGGTGTGACATTCAACACAGCGGCCGCAACTAACTGCAGCGTGTGCGTGGACTCCAGCTGATAGCTTGAAAGTTCTAAAACAAAGAATTGGGGCGCTGGCTTAGCAAGCAAATCAAGAGCCGGCTCACCGAGGTTGCCACCCGCCCAAGCCGAAACCCCAGCGGCCTTTGCCATCTCAGCAACCAATGTCGTCACAGTACTCTTGCCATTGGTACCGGTGACCGCAACCACGGGTACTGGATTCGCCTGCGCAAATAATTCTACATCGCCGACCACCGGCAGCCCCCTGCTGAGCGCTTCACGCACAATAGGCTCTTGGCGCGATACGCCGGGCGACAGTACGATGCGATCAGCTGACTCTAATAAGGTCAGATCAAAACCACCGAGGCGCGTCACAATTGCCTCGTGACTCACGCGTAATTCGGAAAGTCCGGGTGGAGCGAGACGAGAGTCAGTCACAACAACAGACTCGCCCTGCTGCGCCAACCATCGGGCGGCTGACAAGCCAGATCGACCGAGTCCAACCACCACATTCTGACGGACAGCCATTACCTCACCTTTAGGGTTGCAAGACCCGCTAAGACGAGAACAACTGTGATTATCCAAAAGCGCACGATGACCTTCGGTTCAGTCCATCCCTTTAACTCAAAGTGGTGATGGATGGGTGCCATTCTGAAGATGCGCTTACCGGTCAACTTGAACGAAGCGACCTGAAGAATGACCGAGACAGTCTCCATCACAAAGACGCCGCCCATGACAAACAACACCACTTCTTGTCGAACAATCACCGCCACAGTGCCTAAGGCTGCACCAAGGGCCAACGCCCCCACGTCGCCCATGAAGACCTCCGCCGGATAGGTGTTAAACCAGAGAAAGCCTAGACCCGCACCCATCAAGGTCGCACAAAAAATCAATACCTCACCTACGCCCGGTACGTGTGGAATAAATAGGTAGTTTGCAAATATTAGATTGCCAGATGCATATGCGAAAATACCAAGTGCGCCTGCAACCATAACGGTCGGCATAATCGCCAGACCATCGAGACCATCGGTCAGATTCACTGCATTACTTGAACCCACAATCACGAAGTAAGCGAGCACACAAAACCCCGTGCCGCCTAATGGAATAGCAATTTCTTTAAAGAATGGCACGTGAAGCGCGGTCGCGGCCGCATTGGGAGCTACGGCTACTAAGGAAATACCAGCAATGACTGCAGCGAAGGACTGCAAAAGATACTTCCACCGCGCAGGCAACCCTTTTGAATTACCGACCACTAATTTCAAGTAGTCGTCCAAGAAGCCAATTGCACCAAATGCGGTGGTCACCAGCATAAGAATCCAGACGTAGCTATTGCTAAGGTCTGCCCACAACAAGGTCGAGGTCATCATCGAAACCAGAATCAACGCACCGCCCATCGTAGGGGTACCCTGCTTCACCAGATGCGACTGCGGACCCAACTCGCGGACATGCTGACCAATCAAGTTTGCACGTAACGCCCGAATCATCACGGGACCCACCATCAATGCGATCAATAAAGCAGTGATGGCAGCCAAAATGCTGCGAAGCGTCAGGTAAGAGAATAGCCGCACCAGCGACGAGTGAGGAAACAGCCATTCAGTCAGTCGGTATAGCATGGTGGCCCTACCTCCGGTCGCCGACGCGCTGAAGTCGCGGGCCGTCGGCGCACAACGCGTCCACAACCCGCTCGAGCCGATTAAACCGAGAGCCTTTTACTAGAACGGTGACGCCGGGATGGAGCTGGCCACGCAGCCGCTCAAGCAGAGATTCAGCGCTCTCGAACCACTCCGCCTGCTCACCGAACGCATCAACAGCGTGCTGTGCGAGCACTCCGATGCCGAATAGGCGCTGCGTGCCAGCCGCTCGTGCCGCACGTCCAGCCTCCTGATGCGCCTCATGGCTACGGTCGCCGAGTTCGCCCATTGATCCCAGTACTAACCACTTTTCAGTGGGCTGTTTGCCGAGTACGACCAGCGCAGCCTGCAGGCTGCTTGGGTTGGCGTTATAAGAGTCGTCAATAATGCAAGCGCCACTGGCCCCCGTTTTAACATCGAGACGTCCTTTTACTGGACGCATCACAGCAAGGCCGGATACAACCTGTTCAACTGATGCGCCGGCGACTAAAGCAGCGGCCACCGCACCTAACGCATTGATCACGTTGTGATGCCCAGCAAGACAGAGACGCAAACTGAGCACGCCTTTAGGAGTGTCACACTCAAATTCCTGAATGCTCGCGCTCACGGCACGCACTGCTCCCAGTAGACGCACATCGGCGGAGGCGTCTTGCCCGAAAAACACCACGCCACGCGCATCCGCCATCGATGACCACAAAGCAGCATAAGGATCATCGGCGTTGATAACCGCCGTTGACTGCGCGCCGAGTCCAAGGAAAAGTTCGCCCTCTGCATGCGCGACCCCTTCCAGGTCACCAAAGCCCTCCAGGTGCTCTGCGCCCGCATTGGTCACCAGGCCCACAGTTGGCTTTACCAAAGTAGTCAACGCCGCTACTTCGCCAGGATGATTGGCGCCAATCTCGATCACTGCTGTGACGTGATGAAAGTCGAGCGCCAGCAAGGTGAGCGGCACTCCAATATGATTATTTAATGTGCCTTTAGTCGCATGACAAGGACCGAGCTCACTCAGGATTGATGCCAACATCTCTTTAGTTGTTGTCTTGCCATTACTACCTGCCACTGCAATGACCGGGATGGAAAATTGTGCGCGCCAAGCAGCACTCGCTCGCTGTAGCGCAATCAACGTATCACTGACTAGGATCTGTGGCAGCGCAATTGGCAGACGCCTAGATACAACCGCACCCACTGCGCCACGCTCAGCTGCTACTGATAAAAAATCATGTGCGTCAAAATTAGGGCCACTCAGGGCGATAAAGACCTGCCCAGGCCCAATCGTTCTGGAATCAGTTGAAACCTGATCGAAGACTCGGTCTTCACCGACTAACTCTCCCTTCATCACCGCGGCAAAGGCCTTTAGCGTCCGCTTCATGCGCGCGCTCCAGCTAATTCGGTCGCGACCAGCCGATCACTGTAGGCATGGCGGTGATTACCGACTATCTGGTAATCCTCATGGCCTTTTCCAGCTACCAAAATGATGTCGCCAGGTGCAGCGGCTGCAACGGCTTGGCGTATTGCTGTGGCTCGATTTCTCTCAACAGCAACCGGCACGCGTCCCGATAGATTGTCTGTGATCGTGGCGATAATCTGCTCTGGATCTTCGGTCCGTGGGTTGTCATCGGTAACAATGAGGTGATCAGCACCCGCTTCTGCTGCTTGCGCCATGAGCGCTCGCTTGCCAACATCGCGATCACCACCACAACCAAAAATGCACCAGACATGTCCCGACGCATGCGTACGGAGCGCTGCCAGCGCTTTGGTCAGTGCGTCTGGTGTATGCGCATAGTCAATTACCACTACCGGCCCATGCTCACCCGTTCTGAACGTCTCCATTCGACCTGGCGGTGCAGTAGCAGTTTCCAGCGCATCAATCGCCACAGGCAATGACATGCCAGCGGCCAATAAGAGACCTAGCACTAATAACAAATTCTCAGCGTTAAACCGACCGACCAAAGAGGAACGTAAAGTAAACGTCCCGGCATGCGAGTCGCCGGTTAGCTCAAGTCCTGACAAACTACAATCAACCCGTCCCGCTAAGACATAACGTCCATGCGATGGACGTACACCATTAAAGGCCAGCACTTGAGTCAACTCGATGCCTGCGGGTAGCTGTTTTGCTAATTCATGACCGAAAGCGTCACCTATGTTGATGACTGCATGCTCGACGCCGCGCGCCAAGAGCAGTCGCGCCTTTGCTTCCCCATAAGCGGCCATGCTGCCATGGTAGTCAAGGTGATCACGCGTTAAATTTGTGAATGCAACGAGTGGCAAACGTACTTTTGCCACACGATCTTGATCCAGTGCATGCGACGAGACTTCCATGCCGACAGAGATCACTCCCTCGTTGGCCATCTCTCTTAAAAATCGATGCACCGCGACCACATCCATAGTGGTGTGAGTCGTCGGTGTGAGCGCGTTGATCCCGCCGCGCCCCAACGTGCCCAAATAGGCACCCTCTGCACCGTGGCACGCGGCATACAGCCAGGCACAGGTCGTTTTTCCGTTTGTTCCGGTGATCCCAGCGACACTCAATGCTGAAGATGGCGAATCATAAAAACGATCGGCGATATCACCTAAACTCGCGCGCAAGCCAACCAGCGGAATAGCGGTCACACTGGTGGGGATCGCAGGCAGGCTTCGGCCATCCGTCGGATCCCACAGTACGGCGACCGCCCCCCGAGCCACTGCGTCAGGCACATAGTCCATGCCGTGACTGGCAACGCCAGAGGCAGCAATAAAGCCGTCGCCCGCCTGAACGGCCCGGCTATCGATCGTGAGGTGTTTCACCCATATTTGGGGGGTGGAGGCGTAACCGGACAGCACACCACCCAGATCGACTCGAGCAGCGCTGCGCGTGCCTACGGTCATCGTGGCAGCACCTGCACTAAAGTACTTGAGGGCACGTTAGCTAAATCATCCGGTGGAATTGCCAACAAGCGCAAAGCCCCAGACATCACCGAGGAAAAGACGGGAGCTGCCACGTCACCACCGTAGTACTTACCGTTACTCGGTTCATCAATGACAACAACAGCGGCTAACCGAGGTGACCCAGCCGGCACAACGCCACCAAACACGGCCATATACTTGTGATCGGAGTAACCGCCATTAGCAGCCTTCCATGCGGTACCCGTTTTGCCTGCGACTCGATAGCCGCGCACCGCTGCACGATGCCCGGTGGCACCCGGCATGGTGACTACACTCTCAAGCAAATGGATGACATCGCGACACACTTGCGCATCCATTACTACATCGCCTTTGACTGGCCCTTCTTGGCGACGCAATGTCAGAGGCCGTCGGACACCCAATGCACCTAACGTGGCATAAGCCTGCGCCAACTGAAGCGGGGTAACCGAGATGCCATAGCCATGAGCCATAGTTGCCACTTGGATATCATGCCAACCTGCATAGTTGGTCAATACGCCCGCAGACTCGCCAGGGAAACCCGTGGCAGATACATGGCCAAAGCCGAGGCCGCTTAACGTATTCCAAATGGTTGCCTTATCAAGCCCAAGAGCAATGTGAGCCATGCCCACATTTGATGATTTGGCGAGAATAGTGGCGATATCCATCGCGCCCCAATTGTGCTCGTCCTCGATCAACTTGATACCCACCCGTATGTAACCTGGATTGGTATCGATCACTGTCGTTGGCTTTATTTTTCCAGAACCTAATGCGGCCGCCACGAAAAACGGCTTGATAGATGAACCGGGCTCAAAGTTATCGAGTGCCGCTCGATTTCGGTACTGACTGACATCAACATGCGCTCGATCATTAGGATTGAAAGATGGCTGGTTAACCATCGCCAAGATTTCACCCGTGCGCACATCAATCACGACCATTGAGCCGGCTTTGGCCTGAAACTCTTGGATGGCGCTTTTTAATTCGCGGTAAGCGAGATACTGAATGCGAAGATCGACACTAGTGATTAAGTCCTCACCTGGGCGGGCCGATCGAATACTTTCCACCGTCTCGACAAAATGCCCCATGCGATCTTGTATAACGCGCTTGATACCGTCTTCACCGGCCAATTTCTGCTCATATGCAAGCTCGAGCCCTTCCTGGCCTTCGTCCTCTTGACCGGTAAAGCCTAAAACGTGGCCCGTTACCTCCCCAGCCGGGTAAAACCGACGATACTCGCGCTGGAAGTTAACACCGGGTATCTGCAGCGACTTCAGATGCGCGGCGTCATCAGGCTGCAGCCCTTTGGCAAGAACCAAGTACTGGGATTCGAGATTAGATGTGATTCTGCGCGTTAGCCAATCAGGTTCGCGACTAATGGCTTTTGCCAGCAACGGAAACCTATCAGGTGACGATGCTAGCTCACCGGCATTGGCCCACACGGTTTCGACCGGTGTACTCACAGCCAGCGGTTCACCGAATCGGTCAAATACGGAGCCCCGATGCGCAGGAATACGCGCGTTGCGCATAAACCGCTCGTCTCCCTGTTCAGCCAAGAAACCATGCTTGAAGACCTGCAGGTCGATGGCACGAATCAGTATCACCAGAGCACAACCTACCAGCGCGGCGATTACCCAATAGCCACGCTGACGAAATTGACGCGCGACAGTTTGAGTTTCGGTGCGCTTAAGCTTCATGGCTGAACAATCTTGACATCGGTGGCGGTCGGTAATGTCATGCGAAGCTTGCTGTTAGCTACCTGCTCAACAAATCCATGCGTACTCCACGCGCTTTGCTCTAATTGCAACCGGCCCCATTCAATATTGAGTCGGTCTCTTTCGGCGGTCAGTTTTTCAACATTTATGAAAAGCGTTCTCGCTTGGTGCTTGATGTAAACCGCACCGGCTGCGGATGCGAGGACTGCAGCCCACAGGGAAATAATCGTTAGCGTGAGCAAACGACCGCTCATGCGCGCACCCGCTCAGCAATCCGCAAGACTGCACTGCGTGACCGTGGATTGCGCGCCACTTCGTCCTCAGTGGCCTGCGACTTACCCACGAGGCGAAGTACCGGCTGCGAAGCGAGCGGTGCGTTGGGCATACCGCGCCACACCGGATCGCCTTGCGAATGGGTACGCATGAATCGCTTCACAGGCCGATCTTCAAGGGAATGAAAACTAATGACCGCCAGCCGTCCGCCCACACGGAGTCGGGTTAACGCAGATTCTAGAGCGGAATCCAACAAGTCGAGCTCTCGATTGACATGCATGCGAAGCGCCTGAAAGGTGCGAGTAGCTGGATGCTTCCCAGGCTCTCGGGTGCGTGCTGGAATCGCCGCACTCACCACATTCGCAAGTTGCAATGTTGTGTTAATCGGTTGCACTGAGCGCGCGGCAGTAATGGCAGCAGCGATGCGTTTCGCAAAACGCTCTTCGCCGTAGCTTGCGATCACCGCAGCCATATCGGACTCTGTAGCGGAATTTACAAAGTCAGCCGCGCTCATGCCAGTGGATGGATCCATTCGCATATCTAGCGGACCATCTCGCATAAAGCTAAAGCCGCGCGTCGCATCATCCAGCTGCGGAGAGGAGACACCGAGATCGAGCAACACACCGTCCGCCGTTGCCACACCAACAAAGTCTGCAAGTCGGTCGAAAGTTGCATGATGAATATGGACGCGCGGGTCTGCACCCAACGACTGTTGTGCATCTTCAATCGCTTGTGGATCTCGATCGATCACAACCAGCGTCCCCTTCGTACTTAGCTGAGCTAACACCGCACGTGCGTGACCCCCACGCCCATAAGTGCCATCGACATAAATCCCTTCGGGCCGCACCACCAACCCCTTGAGCACTTGCTCGAGCAGGACCGGCTCATGCCCCGGCGTAACGACATTCACCATCACCTAAAGCGACAGAGATTCAAGATCAGCGGGCATTGCGCCAGGCAGCTCTTCATTTTTCAGCCACTCATCGCGTTGCGCCGTCCATCTCGATTCATCCCACAACTCGAAGCGGTTCCCTTGACCAAGCAACACCACATCGCGGACGAGACCTGCAAACGTGCGCAACTCCGCGGGCAGCAGCACGCGACCATGTCCATCTAACTCAAGATCAGTGGCGTGTCCGACCATCAAGCGTTGCAACTGACGCGCCTGTGCATTGAGCGTCGGTAGGCGCATCAACTTGCGCTCGATGTCTTCCCAGTCAGGTAATGGGTAGAGCAGCAAACAGTGATCACGGTCGATGGTGACCACCAAGCGTCCATTAGACCGCTCAGTCAGCCGCTCCCGGTACCGGGTCGGCATGACCATGCGGCCCTTGGCATCCAAAGTGATTTGATTTGCGCCTCTAAACACGATTTAGACGGGATTAAATCCCATTTCCCCCCACTTTTTCCCACTGGTCGCCACTATAGGTCGAAGCGGTGGAGAGGTCAATGTCGTTTTTTAGAAATTTCCCTTCAGTGACAATCACTTACGAAAGAAGGCGTCGATGAAAAATGGGCGTAGCGATGGTTATAAAATCAACGACTTAGGAGGCTATCTTTGAGCGCATTATTATAGAGAAGCAAAAATCGGGCCATATTTAGAAAATACAGCCATCGGAGGCGGATTTTGTCGGGGGAGGCCTTTGTTTTGAAGCGGGACGGGCCACTGGGGGGTGCGAAACTCGAGGCCCTGCCCCCCGGCGGATGCCAGCCGGGGGATGTGAGAAAGGTGGGAGTCAGCCGATAAGCCGGGTTCTGTCGTGGACAACCATTCCTCTGGGATGTGCGTCGCCACACACCTCAAGCAACCTACCCGAGAACACGCGCGGGTCGCGCGCTGCCGACTAAAGCAAGCTTCAGCCGACCTGCTCTCCTATTTGGTCTTGCTCCGAGCGGGGTTTGCCGTGCCAGTCCTGTTACCAGTCCTGCGGTGCGCTCTTACCGCACCCTTTCACCCTTACCAGCAGCAGACCAGCTGCTGCTTCGGCGGTTTGCTTTCTGTTGCACTTTCCGTGGACTCTCGCCCCCCAGGCGTTACCTGGCGCTCTACCCTATGGAGCCCGGACTTTCCTCCCGTGGTCGAGCCACGAGCGATTGTCTAGCCAACTCCCACACGCACCTTAGGCCCCTACCCGAGGAAGCTCAAGCAGAACTTGCGTTAAAGGGTCTTTTTTAACGCTAAAGCGCGGTCATAGACCCGGTTACGGCGCTCACCACTGAGCTCAGCCGCTAAATCGACCGCCTGTGATAGCGGAATATGGGGCAGCAGCGCAATCAGCATCTTATCCACCTGAAGGCTCTCCCTCTCAGCCCCCGCTGGGACTTCGGGGGCTCCCGCGACCACCAACACCGCCTCACCTCGGGTCATGTTGGCATCGGTGGCCGCCTGTTCCGTCAACTCACCTAAGCGCGCTCTATAAATATGCTCATGCAGTTTAGTCAGCTCACGTGCCAATACTGCCTGACGCTCCGCACCCAGTACTGCCGTCATATCCTGCAAACATTCCAAGACTCGATGGGGAGCCTCGTAAAATACCAGCGTGCGAGTCTCCATCACCAAAGCCGCTAACTTTGCCTGCCTCGCTGCACTGCGCGCCGGCAGAAAGCCTTCGAATATAAAGCGATCCGTGGCAAGCCCCGCAATCGACAGCGCCGCGATTGCCGCACACGGCCCCGGTACCGGCACCACCGACAAACCCGCCTCGCCCACCGCCGCCACCAGTCGATAGCCTGGATCACTGATCAGTGGCGTACCCGCATCTGACACCAAAGCGACACTGAGACCTGACTGTAATTTTTCCAGCAGCACACTCGCTCTGGCCGCTTCATTGTGATCATGCAAGGCAAATAATGGTTTTTTAATACCCAGTTGCGCCAAAAACTGGCCGCTGTGGCGGGTGTCTTCAGCGGCAATCAAATCCACCTCAGCCAACACGTGGCGAGCGCGCTCACTGAGATCGGCTCGATTACCGATCGGTGTCGCCACAATATAAAGGATGCCGGGCGTGACCATCACAAGACCTTAGCAGAGAAATCAAGCCGCATCCTGCCCGTCAACGGATAGGCCTGCAATGGGCGTTTGAAGACGGTTCGGTAGCACGATCCGGTGGGCTTATACTAAGCCCTCAGTTCATGCGCGACACTTCATGCAAAACGTCCCACCATCCCCCACCCCAGCTCATCCACATCTTGCCTTGCTGTTGCCACTGAGCGACCGGCTAAAAGAGGTGGGTGAAGCGGTTCGTGATGGTTTTCTCTCCGCTTACTATCAATCAGACCCCGCAACACGACCACCCGTGCAAATTTATGATGTCTTTCAAGATGCCGCCGACGCCTATCGACAGGCACTGGCGGCCGGGGCTACCTTCGTCATTGGCCCGTTAAGCAGGGCACATGTGGCTGCGGTGAATGCAGTGGCTGATGGTCGAACACCCACACTGCTTCTGAATTCATTACCCGAACACCAGCCCATTCCGCGCCACGTCTACCAATTCGCACTGTCTCCTGAAGATGAAGCGCGTCAGGTCGCAGAGCGCTTACTTGTCGAAGGTAAACGAAATGGTGCCAGCTTAGTACCCACCGGCGATTGGGGCCGACGCGTACTGGCAGCATTCAGCGAGGTCTATCAAGCAGGTGGTGGCCGCCTAGTCGCTAATCAGAGTTTCAGCGCAGAAGCGACCGACTTGTCGGCACCGATCCTCGACATCCTTGGATTCGAGGCGAGCCAGCAGAGACACGATGCATTGGTCACACTCACTGGGATGGCACTACAGTTTGCGCCGCGCCGACGCGATGATGTCGAATTCGTTTTCTTCGCAGGCCAACCGATCCCAGGTCGACTGACTCGGCAACAACTCAAATTTCACTATGCTGCCGATCTGCCCATCTATGCGACATCTGACGTCTACGAACCCAGTCCCATGGCCAACGAAGATCTAGAAGGGGTGATGTTTGTCGACATGCCCTGGATGATCGGCTCAGACTCCACCTTGGATCGCTTACGTACAGACCTAGCGGAGCAGTGGCCGCAAAACACTCATGAGCGAAGTCGCCTATTTGCACTCGGACTGGACGCATGGCACTTAACGCAATTCATCATAGCCAGCGAGGGATCCCCAGCCGATGACTTACCTGGAGTGACTGGCCGCTTAACGCTGGATCCCGGTGGTCGGGTACACCGCCGCCTAGACTGGGCGATGATTCAAATCGATGGCACCATTAGCACCATCGCGCCGGTGACAGCACCGCCATAAACAGCGCCATGGCGCAGCGTACCCTCGTCGCTAGCTACTAGCGATTCACGAACCCCACACCACTAAACAATTATTGGCAGGCAGCCGGTGTAATGCGGCGCGCTTAAACCCAAAGCGAGCCGCGCACTCGCTGACCCACTCGAGATCACGCACGCCCCAACTGCTCTGGCGAGCACGCAGTGACTGATCAAAGGCCTCATTAGATGGGGCTGTGTGTACACCCCCTTCCTTGAAGGGACCATACAACAGCACCGTGCCGCGCGCTTCGCCGAGTACCTGGCGAGCACCGCCGAATAAGGCACTGGTAGCGGATGCTGGCGCAATGTGAATCATATTAATACATACGACCACATCCATCCTCTGATCGACAGGCCAAAGAGCCGCATGTACATCAATGGGTATCGGTGGCAGCACATTAGGTAGCGGGTTCTGCGCCAACAGGGCGGCGAGATGCGCCACACCTACCTCGTCGTATTCGGATGGCTGCCAATGCACGCTCGGTAAGGCGGCGGCCATGTGCTGTACATGCTGACCGGTGCCTGACGCGACCTCAAGCACTCGTGCACGAGGCGGAACAAGCTGCAACAGCACCTCAAGGATGGGTCCTTTATTTCTTTCCGCAGCAGCCGAAATAACATCGGCATCCACGCGCTACTTAACCACCGTGAACTTAGCGCGGCGTGATTCAGCAGCAGACGTATTATCCAAGGGACTCGGTGGGGGCGCAGCCGGTGGCGGACCTGCATCATCGTCAGAAAAAATCATCCCTTGGCCGGTCTCTCGGGCGTAAATCCCGAGCACCGCAAGCACCGGAAGAAAAATTTGAAATGGCACGCCGCCAAACCGCGCGCTGAATGAAATACCCTCGTTCTTAATGAACAGCTGCGCGGTCGCGCCATAGTCAATATTCAGAACGATCTTGCCATCTCGCACATGCTGCGCCGGCACCACGACACCAGCGACGGTGGCATCGACAACCACATGAGGCGTTTGGCGGTTATCAGTGATCCATTCATGCATCGCCCGCAACAAATACGGGCGTCTAGAAGTGAGAGGCGAATCTGCCGTCATGATGAGATCCGTTACTGAACCTCAGCGGACGTCGCGCCAAAACTCTTTATAAAGCAAGTAGGCAAAGCCGGTGAAGATCAGCAGAAACAAGACCACCCAGACACCCAGATCACGACGCGTGGTTTGGATGGGCTCGGCCATGTATTCAAGGAAATTTACGGTATCACGGACAAATTCAGCGTACTGTTCCGGCGACAAAGTGCCGGGCACCGGGAGTTCAAATTTCTCAAACTCTGGCGCGCCTGCCGCTTCAGTCGACTTAAAAATAGCGGTTTGTACGCCCTGCAAATCCGCCAATACATGCGGCATAGCGGTGCCTGCTAACACCGTATTATTCACACCGGTAGGCCGCGACGGGTCTTTGTAAAAACCCATCAAGAAGGCATACACGTGATCAGTGCCACGACTGCGGGCAATCAATGATAAATCCGGGGGCGCAACGCCGAACCACTTGATGGCGTCTGCAGCAGGCATGGCGCTTTGAATGGTGTCGGCTGGCTTGTCCGAGGTAAACATCAAATTGGCGCGCAGTTCCGAGTCCGGAATCCCGAGATCTTTTGCTACGCGGTTGTAGCGCACGAACTTTGCCGAGTGACACCCCGAACAGTAGTTCATGAAGTTGCGCGCGCCGCGCTGCAAAGACGCTTGACTGTACGGATCATTGCCTGCGTGAGGAAATGCCTCTCCCTCATGGGCGATACCTGCCAAAGGCAGTAGCAAGCCAGCAGCAACGACCAGCATCGCGAGATTCTTAATGCGCATCATAGGTCACCCGATCCGGCACTGGCTTCGTGCGATCAAGCCGCGAGTACCAGGGCATCAGTAAGAAAAATGCAAAATAAAGGCCTGTGAAAATTCTCGCCAGTAACGGGAATATCCCCTGTGGCGGCTTCATTCCGCAGTACCCGAGCACCACGAAGGACACGGCGAAAATACCCAGCGCAATCTTAGTGATAGGCCCCTTATAACGCACTGAGCGGACCGGGGATCGATCTAGCCACGGCATAAAGAACAGCAAGGCGATCGCACCAAACATCACCAACACGCCCCATACCTGCGTTCCTAAGAACGAAGGAACGGCACGCAACATGGCGTAGAACGGAGTGAAATACCACACCGGTGCGATATGCGGCGGCGTCTGCATGGGATTGGCCTGGTCAAAGTTAGGCGCCTCCAGGAACATGCCGCCGAAAGTGGGCGCAAAAAACAAGATGGAGCAGAACACAATCAAAAAGACACCTAAGGCAAATGTATCTTTGACAGTGTAGTACGGATGAAATTTGACGCCATCTAACGGAATGCCCTTTGCATCTTTGTGCTTCTTGATTTCGATGCCATCCGGGTTGTTCGAGCCCACTTCGTGTAGTGCCAAAATATGGGACACCACCAAGAAGAGCAAAATCAGCGGGATCGCAATCACATGCAGCGCAAAGAAGCGATTGAGTGTGATATCCGAGATGTAGTAATCCCCCTTAATCCACTCTGCCAGAGAATCACCAATCACAGGAATAGTGCCGAACAACGACACGATCACTTGCGCACCCCAGTACGACATATTTCCCCACGGCAGTAAGTAGCCCATGAAGGCCTCTGCCATCAGCGCTAAATAAATCAGCATACCGAAGATCCATAGCAACTCACGTGGCGCTCGATAGGAGCCGTACATCAGGGCACGGAACATATGCAGGTAAACCACAATGAAAAACGCGGAGGCGCCGGTTGAGTGCATGTAGCGGATCAACCAACCCCAGTCCACATCTCTCATGATGTATTCAACAGATGCGAAAGCCTCTGCTGCGGATGGCTTGTAGCTCATCGTCAGAAAAATGCCGGTGACTAACTGGTTCACCAACACCACAAGAGACAAGGCACCAAAGACATACCAAAGATTGAAGTTTTTAGGTGCGTAGTACTCAGTGACATGCTCTTTGAGCATTTTATCCAATGGTAACCGCGCATTGATCCACGCCCACAGGCCGCTGCCTTGGGGGGTCCCTGAATTCTCACTCGCCATAAATCTGGGCTCCTTGGTGCGGCCGATCAGGCGGCCGCGGCACTATCGGCGCCGACAAGAATCTTGCCGTCGGTCAAGAATGTATACGGGGGAACAGTCATGTTGGAAGGCGCAGGCGCCCCCTTGAATACGCGCCCCGACAAATCGTATTTCGAACCATGGCAGGGACAGTAAAATCCACCCGGCCAGTCTGCCGACACGGTGACATCGGCGACTTCAAATTTCGACAGGGGCGAGCAGCCTAAGTGGGTACACACCCCGAGCATCACGAGATACTCCGGCTTCAACGAGCGCGCATCGTTCTTCGCATACGCAGGCTGAATGGAACCGTCTGAATGCGGGTCCGCCAAAAAAGGCTCCGCCACTGCCAACTGCTTTAACATCGCAGGGGTGCGGCGCAAAATCCACACCGGCTTGCCACGCCACTCCACCTTCAGCATGGCGCCCACTTCCAGCTTGCTCACGTCAATTTCAACGGGGGCCCCCATCGCCTTAGCGCGCGCACTGGGCTTCCAGCTGGCCAAAAAAGGCGTCGCCACCAATACCGCGCCCACCGCACCTGTCAGCGCAGTCGCCGCGGTCAACAGCCGTCGGCGGCTATAATCAACCTGTTCGCTCATGAACTACCTCTTACCGGCTCTGATCCCACAACGCCCATCACTCGGCGCCCATCACTCGGCGCCGACAACGCGGGCGGAGTCGGGTTTCGCCGACGGATGAGATTTTGCATTATACACACCGAGCTTGCGGCAAAGGCCTAGGCTCACCCTAAAAATACGCGAAGGACATCCTATGCGGCCTTTTCATCGTTGGATCACTTTTTTATCGCCGTGGGTTGCTATCGGCCTGGCCTTGGCGCTGTGGGTGCTTTACGCGCATCCCCTGTGGTTGACGCATCGCACCGAAGCCATTAACAGCTCACCGGTCTCCGCTGCGGCAACCCCAGCCATCGACGCAGCACCCACACCGACACAGCCTTTGACCTCCACCCCGACCCTCTCGAGCTACGCCGATGCCGTCGCCCGTGGGGCGCCGGCGGTGGTCAATATCTCGACGCACCGAGTGATCATCGAACGCCAGATGCCGGAACAAGTGGCGCCATTTTTTCCAGATTGGCCCGAGTTTCGCCGCCGTGAGGAATCGAGTCGCGGATCCGGCGTCATCTTGGATGCCGCCGGCCACATCGCCACCAACTATCACGTCATCAAGGGCATGCAAGACATCGTCGTGCAACTCACGGACGGTCGATCAGCCCCTGCACGGCGTGTCGGCACGGATCCGGATACTGACCTTGCCCTCTTGCAGATCAAACTATCGCCCTTACCGGTCATGCCACTGGGTCGCTCTGACAGCCTGCGCGTGGGCGATGTGGTACTGGCCATTGGCAATTCGGCAGGATTAGGGCAAACCGTCACTCAAGGGATTGTCAGCGCAACCGGTCGCTCACAACTGGGACTGGCTCTACTTGAAAATTTCATCCAGACCGATGCCGCGATTAATCCCGGAAACTCGGGCGGCGCTTTAATTAACGCCGCAGGCGAACTGATTGGCATCAACACCGCCATTTTGAATCGAGAACAGGGCATCGAGGGTATCGGCTTTGCGATACCCGTCAACTTAGTGCGCGGCGTCGCGGCAGAACTTGAAAGCAAAGGGCGTGTGTTACGCGGCTGGGTGGGTATCGGTGTGCGCGGCTTACCCGCTGACCTCACCGACTCACGGGGCCAGCCCGTTCGGGGCGTGCAAGTCACCGGTTTTTATCCAGACAGCCCAGCTCGCTTAAGTGGTTTGCGCCCCGGCGATCTGATCACTCGACTGGACGACAAGCCAGTGACCGATGTGCAGGCTTTCTTAAGTGCCATCGCTCGCAAAGCGCCAGGCAGCCATGCGGCCATCAACCTCCTGCGCCTCAACGGGGATCATCTGAGCGTGACTTTATCGGTAATCGCACAACCCGTAGAACGCTGATGACCCTAGACAGTCACCACTCGCCGACTCAGGCGGGGACGCGCCGGATGTCGGCGCCCAAGGCGTTGAGCTTTTCCTCAATCCGCTCATAACCGCGGTCGATATGATAAATGCGTTCAATCTGCGTGCGCCCTTCAGCCACCAGAGCGGCCAGAACCAAACTGGCCGATGCGCGTAAATCAGTGGCCATCACCGGCGCCGCGGTCAAACGCGGTACTCCCCGGATGATGGCTGTGTTGCCTTCCACCCGAATGTCCGCACCGAGCCGACGCATTTCCACCATGTGCATAAAACGATTTTCAAAAATTGTCTCGGTGATGGTCGCAACCCCCTCCGCGACACTATTAAGGGCTGCGAACTGTGCCTGCATATCGGTGGGAAAAGCAGGATAAGGCGCGGTGCGTATATCGACTGAGCGCGGCCGTTGGCCGTGCATGTCCACTTGAATCCAGCGATCGCCTGTTGTGACCTCACCGCCCGCTTCACTGATTTTGGCGAGCACTGCATCGAGATGCGCGGGCTCTACATCCCGCACCTTGACCCGCCCGCGGGTAATGGCACCGGCCAATAAATAAGTACCCGCCTCAATCCGATCGGGCAGCACGTCATAAGACCCGCCATGCAGCCGATCCACCCCTTCAATCACGAGGGTGGCACTGCCCGCCCCACGGATGCGGGCACCCATCACATTTAAAAAATTAGCCAAATCAACCACTTCAGGCTCGCGCGCCGCATTTTCAATGATCGTCGTGCCCTCCGCTAAAGTGGCAGCCATCATCAAGTTTTCAGTGCCCGTAACCGTCACCGTATCCAACACCAAACGGCAACCACGCAATCGTTTGGCGCGCGCACGGATAAATCCATTCTCAATGCGGATGTCCGCACCGAGTTGGCTTAAGCCGGCCACATGCAGATCAACGGGCCGCGCACCAATAGCACAGCCGCCAGGCAACGACACATCCGCCTGACCAAAGCGCGCCAACAGAGGCCCCAGCACTAAAATCGAGGCGCGCATGGTTTTTACCAACTCATAAGGCGCCACGAAATGGGCGATCGTCGAGGCATCCACCGTCACGCGCATCTTTTCATCGATACTGACCGTCACGCCCATACGACCGAGTAATTCATTGCTGGTGGTCACATCCTGCAAATGCGGCACATTACCAATGGTCACTGGGCCATCGACCAGCAAGGCGGCCGCGAGAATAGGCAAAGCCGCATTCTTCGCACCCGAAATCTTCACCTCGCCCACCAAAGGGGGGCCGCCTTCAATCTGCAGTGCGTCCACGTGCGTTCCTCGTTAAGCGCCCTGCTGGGCAGCCCATTCCTCTGGGGTATGGGCTTGGATAGAGAGGGCGTGGATTTCTCGGCCCACCGCGTCGCCCAAGGTCGCATACACCATTTGGTGACGCGCTAAAGCACGCTTACCAGCAAACACCGCGGCGACGACGACCGCCTCAAAATGGGTATCATCGTCACTGCGGACGACGGCTTGGCAACCGGGGAGCCCGGCCTGAATCTGACGCTCAACTTCGGCAGGTCGCATAAGTGCACTTCTCGCAGGATGAGGGATGAGGTGAGAACCGGTGAGTGTAGTGAATCCGGCCCACCGGGAACAGCCGGCTGCACAGGAACCGCGCCTAGAGGCGTCAACTTGGTATGATTTCCCCAGTTCCCACGAGTGAGGTCTGCCGATGGCTGTGTCTCCTGCCCCGGCTGCCACCGCCCTGAGCGATGCAGCGCTGATCGAAGCCGGCAAAACCGCCCTTGGCATTGAGGCGGCGGCCATCCACGCGCTGCGCCAAGGCTTAGGACTCCCATTCGCTCAGGCGTGCCGCTTACTGAGCGCCTGCCAGGGCCGTGTGGTCGTCACTGGCATCGGCAAATCAGGCCATATTGCTGGCAAAATAGCCGCCACCCTGTCCAGCACGGGCACGCCTGCCTACTTTTTGCATCCCGCGGAAGCGATCCACGGCGACATCGGTTTGGTGACCCCTGAGGACTTGGTGATCGCCCTGTCTAATTCGGGCGAAAGCGCCGAGATTTTAGCCTTAGTCCCCACCCTGAAGCGCCTAGGCATTGCGCTCATCTGCCTCACCGGCAACCCCGCCTCCGCGTTGGCGCGCGCCGCTGACCTGCACCTAGACGTTGCCGTACCGGCTGAAGCGTGTCCCTTAAATCTCGCGCCGACCGCCAGCACCACCGCGGCATTAGCCCTAGGAGATGCGTTAGCAGTCGCCGTCCTGCGTCTAAAAGGGTTTAGCGAACAAGACTTTGCGCGCTCCCACCCCGGCGGAACACTCGGGCGCCGCTTGCTGCTACATGTCGACGACATCATGCATCAGGGCGAGCAGATCCCGCGCGTCGGTCCAGACGACACCGTCGCGCAAGGCTTACTTGAAATCAGTAAAAAAGGCCTTGGCATGACCTGTGTGTGCAATCCAGACGGTCTGCTACTGGGTGTGTTTACCGACGGCGATCTGCGCCGCGCCCTCGACGTCAAATTGGATATTCATGCCACGCCGCTGCGCACCGTGATGACCGCTCCGTGTCGCACCATCGGCCCACGCGCGCTGGCCGTCGACGCGGTGCTGAGCTTGCAAGAGCACCGGATCACGGCACTCGCCGTGGTCAACGACCAAGGGCAGCTGGTGGGGGCGCTGAACGTCCACGATTTGTTGCGCGCGGGTGTCATGTGACACGCACGCTGGCTGCTCGTATCCAATTGCTGGTCCTCGACGTCGATGGCGTCCTCACGGATGGCCGGCTTTGGTTCAGCGCCGACGGCGAGGCCCTCAAAGCCTTTCACGTCCGTGATGGAGCGGGCATTAAAGCCGTGCTGGCCGCTGGCATTCAGGTAGCCATCATTTCAGGGCGGGAGTCCATGATGGTGAGCCGCCGAGCGGCCGAATTGGGCATCACGCACGTGCACCAAGGTGTCTCCGACAAAGCGGCCGCGCTGACCACGCTGATGGGTCGTCTGCGCTGCGCTAAGGACGCCACCGCCTGCGTCGGCGATGACACCCCTGATCTATCGATGATGGCCTTATCTGCGTTGCCGGTGGCGGTCGCCGATGCCCACCCGGCGGTGCGCGCCCAGGCGCTTCTCATCACTGAGGCGAAAGGTGGCGCCGGTGCGGTACGTGAAGTGTGCGACTTACTACTCAGCGCACGCCAATGAAATTCTCAGATCCCCTACTCATGGTGTCACTGATGGCAGTGGCGGTGGGCACCTGGTGGTTGGCCCACAGCGCTCATCAAGCCAGTACACCAGCTGCTGCTCTGGCCGCCGAGCGCGGGTACTATCTAAAAGAAGCTACTTTTTTGCAGACCGACGATCAAGGTCGAGTCATGCTCACGGCCCATACGGTTCACGCAGAGCAGCTCACCGCGCGTGACATGGTGCAACTCACCCATCCGGATATTGTCTTTTCACCCCAAGCGCACAGTCAGTGGCTGATCACTGCCACTACCGGCTTACTACCGCCTGCATTAGGGCACCTCAATCTCGAGGGCGACGTGCGCTTGCACGCACTGGAAGCCAAAAGCGCTACCGGTGCTGTGGTACAAACAGAGCACCTCCGACTCGATATGGATCATAGTATGGCCAGCACCGATGATCCGGTCACGATTCATTTCGCAAAACAGCAACTGTCAGGGCAGGGTTTACGCGCCGATTTAAAACACGACACTTTCCAGTTAGAGTCTAAGGTCAATGGCACGTTCATCCGTTAATTGGTCGATCCACATGGTCATCGCGGCATGGCTCTTCGCCTCATCTGCGGGGGCCGCCATCCCGCAGCTAGACGCAAACCTGCCGATCCAATTAGACGCGCGCAGCTCAGACGTCGATTACAAAAACAATACCCTGCTCTTTCGTACCGTACGCATTTCACAAGGACCCCTGTCAGTTGAGGCCGATGAAGCGACGGCTACTGGACTAGATTTCAATGACAGCCATTGGCTATTTAAAGGCCATGTCAAAATCACCACTAAAGACGGATTTTTAAAGGCGGATGAAGCCCGCATCACGTTTCTTCTCAATCTGCTATCCGCGGCGGATGCGAGCGGAACGCCCGCCAACTTCGAACAACGAAGCGCCGATAGCCTGACGACAGGTCGTGCACGCCAGATCGAATACCGTCCCTCCGCGGCGACGATCAAGCTAATCAAAGAGGCGTCCTTGTCTGATGGCCGCAACGACATCA
Source organism: uncultured Pseudomonadota bacterium (assembly GCA_903862885.1). Lineage (GTDB taxonomy): Bacteria > Pseudomonadota > Gammaproteobacteria > Steroidobacterales > Steroidobacteraceae > CAIKZZ01. Next base: position 30,097 of record CAIOZU010000025.1, on the reverse strand, counting down.
GCGGCAATACACTCTTATATAACTTGCGGGATCAACGAGTAATTGCTAATCCTGAAGATCAAAGCAATGAGCAAGTACGCATCACCATTGCGCCGAAACCAAGCGAAGCGAAGCACCCATGAGCCGTCTCAGCCGCCTATCGGCCACTGGCCTAAAAAAGTCATTCAAAGGACGGTCTGTTGTCAAAGACTTGTCTCTTGAGGTCGAATCGGGTGAGGTAGTAGGCTTGCTCGGGCCCAATGGAGCCGGCAAGACCACCGCCTTTTATATGATCGTCGGCCTCATCGGCTGCGACAGCGGGCAGATCGCATTAGATCAAGAAGATATCACTCGACTGCCCATGCACGCACGTGCCAAACGCGGCATTGGGTATCTGCCACAAGAGGCCTCGGTATTCCGCAAACTTTCAGTGGCCGACAATATAAAAGCCATCTTAGAAACACGTAAAGAGCTCAGCGCCGATCTGATCGATCAGCGCTTAGAGAGCTTGATGGACGAGCTGAAAATCAATCACATTCGCGATAACTTGGGACAAAGTCTCTCGGGTGGTGAGCGGCGACGCGTGGAGATTGCTCGGGCACTGGCCGCGGAACCGCGCTTTGTACTGCTCGATGAACCCTTTGCAGGCGTTGACCCACTGTCAATCGCGGACATTAAAAGCAGCATCGAGCACTTGCGAGCGCGCGGTATCGGTGTCCTGATCACGGATCACAATGTTCGAGAAACGCTTGGTATTTGCAGTCGCGCCTATATTGTCAATCAAGGTCTGGTGATCGCCGCCGGATCTACCGACCAAATCCTTGCCAACGCGCAGGTTCGTGCGGTGTACTTAGGCGAAGACTTTCGGATGTAACCCTGATTGATTGGCAGCCACTGTGTAGGAGCGGTGTTCTAGATGCTCAGATCCTCCATGCAGCTGCGGCTCGGACAAACACTGACCATGACGCCGCAGTTGCAACAAGCGATACGCTTGCTGCAACTGCCCGCCTTGGAGCTGAAACAGGCGATCCGTGAGGCTCTAGAGCAAAATGTCATGTTGGAACTCGAGGATGAGTCCAGCGATGATGAAGCAGCTGACGCATTGGTCCATCTCGCAGATCACAGTCGTGATCATGAAGCAGAAGATGCGCCCGCTGACTATCCCGAACTGGAAGGCACAGCGAGCAGCGAGCCCCCTGAAGAACGGTGGGGCGATCCCAGTGCAGTGCCCGGATCTAACACGGCTTGGTCAGGAGAAGATGCAACCCAAGACCTAGCGGATCACCGTGGACAAACCCTACAGGATCATCTGCGCTGGCAGCTGGATCTGGCGAGGCTCGAACCACGCGAACACGCCATCGGGCTCGCCCTGATCGACGCCATCAACGAGGACGGCTACTTAGTCGACAGCACCGCCGACCTGATGGCGGCGCTGCGTCCAGAGATTGAGGCATCCGCCAACGACATTGAGCAGGTCCTCGAAGCCATACAGGCTTTTGACCCGGTGGGCATCGGCGCACGCTCCGTCTCGGAGTGCATTGAATTACAGCTGAAGCAACTGGCACCCAACACAGAGGGACTCGAGACCGCTATCGCCATCGCTCGGACGCACCTCGATTTGCTTGCGACGCAACAGCATGCTGCGCTCAAACGTACACTGGATATCAGCGAACAGCAGTTGGCGACGGCCATCGCCTTGGTGAGAGGCTGCCATCCACGGCCAGGCTCGACTATCCAACCCCACCAACCCGACTACATCATCCCCGATGTCTATGTCCGGCGGGGAGTCCACGGATGGAGTGTGGATCTCAATACCAGTGCGATTCCAAAAATTAAATTGCATCAACAGTACGCGGGACTTATTACACGTGCATCGGATCACGCCATCCTGAGGTCACAGTTACAAGAAGCGCGTTGGCTGCTACGCAGTCTGGAGATTCGTAATGAGACCCTGCATAAAGTCGCTCACTGTATTATTGAGCGCCAGACGGCGTTTTTAGAGCAAGGCGATGAATTTATGCAGCCCATGGTACTGCGCGACGTGGCGGATGCCGTCGCCATGCACGAATCGACGATTTCTCGAGTCACCATGGGGAAATACATGCACACACCCCGTGGAATCTATGAATTTAGACACTTTTTTTCGAGCCACGTCGGGTCTGCGGATGGTACGGATATCTCCTCCACAGCCATTAGGGCCAAAATACGCAAGATGATTGCAGCGGAAGACGAAAAGCACCCTTTGTCGGATAGCAAGATCACCCGCTTGCTAGAAGCCGATGGGATGCAGATAGCGCGACGAACCGTCGCTAAATATCGAGAAGCCCTGCAAATTCCGCCGTCTAGTCAGAGGCGGAAAAAATCAGTGAAGTGAGCGCATAGGCTGTTTAAGGAGAAGCGAATGGTTATCAATCTAACAGGCCACCATATCGATATAACCCCTGCCATGAGGAGCCGAGTCGAAACTAAGTTCGAACGCTTATTACGCCACTTTGAGCGGGTGATCGATATTCACTGCATCCTCTCCGTAGAGAAACTGCAGCAAAAAGCGGAAGCGACCATCCACTTAAGTGGCCACACCCTGCACGCCGATGCGGTCGACCTCAATCTTTATACCGCGATTGACCTGCTAGTCGACAAACTCGATCGTATGGCCATCAAGCAAAAGGAGAAGACAGGCGACCATCACGCCGCCGAGGCGCTGCGCGGCCGTCTGTAATCCGCTCACTGACCTCGACTGAGCGCGGGGGTCTCGCTTCTTAAATAGTGAAGCCGTAAGATGGCTGAGTCGACCACTTCGGCGACCTGGTCAGTAGGTCAGTATGCGGCTTGTAATCGTCAGCGGCCTATCTGGGTCCGGGAAAAGCATTGCCCTCAACATGCTTGAGGACATGGGTTGGTATTGCATCGACAATATTCCAGCCGGCTTACTCCCCGCTTTCATAGAACACAGCCTGCTGAATCCCAACCGCATCTACGAACGCAGTGCCGTCGGTCTCGATGCGCGCAATGAGCCTGAAGAGCTTGCGCAAATCCCTGCCCTGGTGCGCAATCTCAGACAGCGCAAGATTGCGTGTGACTTATTATTCGTGCAAGCGGACCCCGCCATGTTGCTGCGCCGTTACGGAGAGACGCGCCGCCGTCATCCGCTGGTGCGTGAGGGCATCACTTTACCGGATGCGATACAAGAAGAGTTACGTCTACTGGAGCCCATCGCCTATTCGGCTGATCTCGTCTTAGACACCACGCGCACCAGCGTTCATGAACTGCGCGAACTCATCCGCACCCGCGTCGCGCCACGAGAGTCAGGCCGCTTATCGATCATGTTTGAATCGTTTGGTTTTAAGTATGGCATTCCAAGTGGCGCTGATTTTGTATTCGACGCCAGAACCCTGCCCAACCCTTACTGGGATCCCGCGCTACAACCACTCAATGGTCTTGACACTGAAGTGATTGCATTTCTAGATGCCGAGGCAACGGTGAGTGACTACCTACAAGACATGATCACATTTATCGAGCGCCGCATTCCTCTCTATCAAAAGAACAACCGCGCCTATCTCACGGTTGCGGTCGGCTGTACCGGTGGCCAACACCGCTCTGTCTATCTAGTCAGCCGTCTCAATGCTTATTTTTCTAGCCGCTTTCCGGATGTAGTGGCGCATCATGAGTCGCTACACAAAAAGGCTTGAAGCTCAGTACGCTTAGCCATCGCATCCGCATAGCCTAAAGCGATCAACTCGCGGGTGTATGCGCCTTCAAATAACAGATAACTTAGCAGCGTGCTCCCTGTCTGACGCTTGGCGCCTAACGTCCGCAGCAATATGCGCAATGTCCGTGGCATGGAATCCATATGACGGGCGGCAATTAAGCCAAAGTCCTCACTCGGCACGATCAACAACGGGGTCACCTGTTCGGCACTGTGTGGCGTCACGTCAGACACGCCTAAGAGATTGTCACGCTGCAGACGCTCCGCATCGACCTCCGGTTGCTCCGAGAATACACTGTCCAACATAAAGCCCATGATCTGCGCGAATGAGGGCATAGCCGCGGCAACCGATGAGGCAGCATGGTGCTGCTCGGGTGGCCGCACGCCGATCACCAACAAACGCCGTGCGCCCAAATGAATAGCGGCTGACAGTGGCGTGATCTGACGCATCGCACCGTCACCATAATAAACGCCGTCAATCGCAACCGGTGGGAACATCAGTGGCACCGCTGAACTGGCCATCAAGTGATCGAGTTGCAACTCGGCCGCCTCACCGCGAGACCACGGCGTCTCCCATGCTTGAGCAGTTTTTGTCTGCTCAAAAAACGTCACTGATCTACCTTCTTGATAGCTCGACGCACTCACTGCCAAGGCGCTGATATCACCCGCATCTAGGGCCTGTCGAATGCGGGCAAAATTCACATGCCGCTCCAAGAGCTCGCGCAACGGCTGGTTATCAAACAAAGAGCGCGGCGGCGGCACGAGCCAGCCACCAGAAACCAGGGCGAGAAATACGTGGAGGCCAGAGCGCAACATACTGAGCGTATCAGCCCTAAAAACCTCCTCAATCGAGAAGTTGCGCCAGAAATTTTCTAGCAACACGCAGCCTTGGCGAAAGTTACGTGCATTGCCCGCAATCAACGCCCCGATAATAGCGCCCGCAGACGTCCCGCAGATCACCCGGAAAGGAACCGGGGCGTTGGCGGGTAGCAGCTCAGCGACCGCTTTTAGGACACCCACTTGATAAGCGCCACGCGCACCACCCCCACTCAGCACCAAACCGAGCGGTGAGCGATGGGTGGCTTCCCCTAGGGGCGGCAACGTCAGTGCATCAGAAGACGACATAGGAGTTTTATTATGCGCTGCCTGAAGTTAATATAGTCATAGGAAAGTTGGCTTTTTTACTATGAGGCGGCCCGCGTGACAACGTGTAGAAAAACAATGCTCTCTTCATGGATCATCGGCACTTTATTGTGCCTTGGCTTATGGCCTGCCGCGCAGGCGGCGAGCCCCGCCGTCGGAACCATGGCACCCGCTTTCCGGTTACAGGATCAAAACGGTGCTTGGCACAGCTTGGCGGACTATCAAGGCAAGTGGCTGGTGATGTACTTTTATCCTAAGGACGGCACGCCGGGTTGCACTGCTCAGGCTTGCGAGTTACGTGACAATATCTTCGCATTTAAAAAAATCGGTGCCGCCATCGTAGGCCTCAGCGTCGATGACGTGGCTTCGCATAAGGGATTTGCAGAACAGCACTCCTTACCATTCCCCGTGTTAGCGGATTCGAGCAAAGAGACCGCAAAGCACTATGGTGTACTCGTCAAAATGTTTGGCCTGTTTGAGATTGCTCAGCGCGATACGTTTATTATCGACCCACAAGGACATATTGCGCAGCATCTTGTGAACGTGGAACCGAAGGGCCATTCAGCAGCCGTGTTGAAAGAACTGGCTACCTTACAGTCAGCCGCCGCCGAGCAAAAACCGTAAGGTCCCTAAAAGCACACCGGCCTCAGGGCATCAGGCTCAGGCTATGCGCTGGCAGCCCTGGCAAAAAGGCTGCGCGTTCACCGCGGACCCAAGCTGAATGACCCGCGCGATAATAAGGCGATAAAGGGTGGCCGCTTTGGCCAGCTGGCATTTCAAAATAGGCATCCGCCTCGTGCCCCGGGGACACCGCGAATCGCTCCGATGCGCCAAAGGCAACACCCTGCGGCCGCGGCATATCCTCATCACCTGGCAACATGATATCAGGCATGTCCAACAAGCGACTCAATGGCGGCACACCCGCCGACAACGGATGACGGATGCGAACCACGTTAACCCGCCCCCACGTGCAACTCGACAAGCTCGGACAATCACTGGCCAGCGCATTGAGCGATTCATCGACCGCACTCAATAAAAACGCCTGCCAATCGACATAACGAGCCGGCAATAAGTGAACTGGGCGTTCGGTGACAACAGCCCACAGCGGCCCCTCAAAAGAGGCGGGCGTATGAAACATAAACTGTGGACTGTTTTTTTTGGCTGTCGCAACCAGCGCATCGAAGACTCGCCGCTCGACCTCAAGCCTAAAAGCACGCACCAAACGATACGCAGGATCATCTACCAACGCATGTCCAGACCACTGACCCAGCACCTTAGCCAACTCGGCGCGCCGCGCATGATGGGCTGTCGACTTTTCATCCAGTACAGACGACAGCAGCGTCCGCCAACGCGCCAGGAAAAGTGCGCGATCATCTAGCTGTACCGCCAACATGTCTGTTGGCGTCAATGGGTCCCTACGGTGAGCCAAAGACGCCATGATCTGCCCGCTGCGCGCGCCTCGATCATACCCCCCATCACCGATGACCCGCAGCGCCGCCCCTCCCACCACGCGCGCGTTGGCGGTCACCAATTGGCCGTTCACTGGGTCAACGATGCGCGGCCAATCCGTCGGCGCAAGCCATCCTTCGAAACCCACCGAGGGATCCGTTGAGAGACGCGGGATCGAGGCATCACCTATCCGGCGCGTGGGCACCTGCCCCATCAAGGTCCAGCCAATATGTCCGGCGGTATCACCCACCACCAAATTTTGCGTGGGCATGCCAGCTGCAGGGGCGATCTCGAGCGCCTGGTCAACAGACTGTGCTGACTCAAGATCCAGAATATTCAGATTGAGCGCATGCGGGTCATGCGCCACCCACTCAAGCACCAGTGGCCGCCCCGAGTCGTCGCGCGAGACCACAGGCCCCCACAGCGTACTCACCACATCCAAATCGACGTCAGCACCGCCTTTCACCTGAATGCGCTCTACAGAGTGACCAAATGCTTGCGCTCCGTGCACTGTTTGATACTGATCTTGGCCTGCGGCCACCGCAACAATCACATCCTCATAATCCCCGTAGCTATTCGTGAGCCCCCAAGCGATGTGTCCATTGCTACCGGCAATGACTGCGGGGGTCCCCGGCAATGTCACCCCAGTCACTGTGCTCAGTGCGGCACCCGCGCCTATCTGCAACTGCGCCCGATACCACGTATTAGGCACCCGCAAGCCCAAGTGCATATCGTTCGCCACTAAAGCAGCGCCCGTCGAGGTGCGCGAGCCCGAGATCGCCCAGTTGTTACTGCCAATCATCGGGCGTGTTCGTGAATGCTTCGCCGGCTGTTCTAGGTCACCTGGTACGTCCTGTCTGATATTAAAAACATCCGCAGCCGGAATCGCTGGCGGATCACTATGAGAGTCATCGAGGGTTGCCTCCCAGTCCGTCGCCGCCGCATAAATAAACTGATATACGGCGGGTGGTACGGAACGGGCAATGAGGCCGCGCTGGATCTTTGACTGTCCATCAGACTCTTGCAACTGCAAAAACATCGACAACACCACCAGTACCGAATCCTCCGGTTGCCAGCGCAATGGCGGCGACCGCAGCAATAGATACTCGAACGGCCTCACGGAAAGAGATGCCAACCCCGCATTGACACCGGCGGCATACGACTCCAGTAGCGCGCGTCGCTGAGGCGTCAAGGCACTCACCGCAGCGCGCGCGACCGCTCGGAACTGATGCACGCGAAGCACTCGATCCGACTTTAAGGTGCTCTCACCGAGCAAGGCAGATAATTCTCCTGCCGCAGCACGACGCATCAAATCCATTTGAAAAAATCGATCCTGCGCATGCACAAAGCCAAGCCCGTACGCCACATCCGAACGGACGGCGCCCTGAATCGTGACGACACCTAATGCGTCTCGGCTAATCCGCACTGGCTTATCAATGGACTGCTGAGTAAAAACGCCATCCAGTGTAGGCAGACTCGCCCAGAAGGCCCACCCGCCCGACAATACGCCGACCCCGAGGGTCAGCCCTAAAATCACTAGAATAGAACGAGCCTGACGCGCCATCCCCATGCACCCACCCTTAACGCACTAAGGCAACAGTGTGCCAACCGAATCAGCCACCGCTTAAGCGGCAATCGTCAGTATCTTCATGGAATTGGTTCCACCCGATACACCGGAAAACTCCCCATTAGTGACAATGATCTGATCACCGATCGAAGCCAAATCAAGCTCAATCAGCTTTCTAAAAATGGCGGGGTGCAGCACGTCTGAACTGCCAGCGATATCAAAAAGCACAGGATACACGCCGCGAAACAGCGCAACCCGGCCTTGGGTGGCTTCATTTCTGGTGAACGCAAAAATGGGGATATCAGATCGGATGCGCGACATCCACAACGGCGTTGACCCCGACTCGGTCAATGCCACAATCGCCTTCACATCCAAATGATTGGCGGTGTACATCACAGCCATCGCAATCGCCTCGTCCGTCGCATGGAACTTATGCATAGCGGCTTGACGTCTAAACGCAGCAGACTGTGACAGCTGATACCGCTCGGCACCTAAAATGATATCGCTCATCGCCTGAACTGCTTTAACGGGATATTTTCCGACCGCACTTTCTGCAGACAGCATCACTGCATCGGTGCCATCAAACACGGCATTCGCCACGTCAGAGACCTCGGCGCGGGTAGGCGAGGGATTATTGATCATTGATTCCATCATCTGCGTGGCCGTCACCACCACCTTATTGTGGCGGCGAGCACTCGCGATGATTTGTTTTTGCAAGCCCATAAGCGCCGCATCGCCCACCTCGATACCCAAATCACCACGCGCCACCATCACTGCGTCGCTAGCACTCACAATCGATTCCAAGTGGGTAATTGCCTCCGTGCGCTCAATCTTGGCCATCAATCGGGCATGCCCACCGGCCGCGCTCATTAACGCTCGCGCCTCAGCGATGTCTGCACCCGAACGCGGAAATGAGACCGCCAGATAATCAACAGCCAGCCGAGCGGCCAAAGGAATATCCAATCGATCCTTGTCAGTCAAAGCGCCGGCAGACAATCCGCCGCCACGGCGGTTAAGGCCCTTGTTATTTGAAAGCTTGCCCCCGGTAATGACCTGAGTCACGACACGCGGTCCCTCGACGCGAATGACTTCAAGGACAATCAGTCCATCATTCAGCAGCAGAACAGCACCCGGCTCGACATCCGTGGCCAGTGGCCGATAAGAACATCCCACGCTGTGGCTCGTGCCGGCGCTAGGCGCCAAGGACACATCAATAGTAAAAAGAGCCCCCGGGATGAGGTCAACAAAGCCATCAACAAATTGGTCAATACGGATTTTTGGGCCGCTTAAGTCGCCCAAGATGCCCACTGAGCGGCCTACCCGCGCGGCTGTCTCGCGCACCAGGTTGACGCGCCGTACCTGATCCTCAGTCGTCCCGTGAGAGAAATTAACGCGCGCCACATTGGCGCCAGCCAGGATCAATGCTTCCATGATCTGCGGATCGTCGGTTGCCGGGCCAAGCGTAATGACCACTTTAGTGCGCTTCAAAGTGCGCACGGATGACATCAGTAAGTCACTCCAGCGGCACGCTGCTCAAGCATGGCAACGGCAGGTAAGACCGCTCCCTCAACAAACTCTAGAAAAGCACCGCCCCCCGTAGAGATATAAGAAATGCCCGCTTCTACCTGATACTTCTCAATCGCCGCCAAGGTGTCGCCGCCGCCGGCCAGTGAGAAGCCCTTAGCAGCGGCAATCGCCAAGGCCAACACGCGCGTGCCTTCACCAAACTGATCGAACTCAAAGACACCCACCGGTCCATTCCATAAGATCGTGCCGGCATCACGAATGATGGCGGCCAGTCGCTCCGCGGTATCGGGGCCAATGTCTAAAATCAACTCGTCATCCAATACATCGGCGACATTTTTAACATCCGCCTCTGCAGTGGCTGAAAAAGTCTTAGCCACTACGACATCAGTCGGTAAAGGAATCTCAACGCCCTTAGCGGCTGACTGAGTGAGTAAGCGCTTTGCCATATCGACCATATTGGGCTCTGCCAAGCTCTTGCCGATCTTGTGGCCAGTAGCCAACAAGAAAGTATTGGCAATGCCGCCACCGACAATGAGTTGATCCACTTTGCCAAGCAGTGATTCCAAGACGGTGAGCTTGGTAGACACCTTGGAGCCTGCCACGATCGCAACCAACGGGCGCTTCGGATGCGCAAGCGCTGTATCTAAAGCAACCAACTCATTGACCAGCAACGGGCCCGCACAGGCGGTCGGCGCAAAGCGCCCGACGCCATGCGTACTGGCCTCGGCTCGATGGGCCGTACCAAAGGCATCCATGACATACACATCACACAGTGCGGCCATGCGCTTAGACAGCGCTTCATCGTCTTTTTTCTCACCGACATTAAATCGCACGTTCTCAAGCAAAACGACTGAGCCGGGTGCCACCGTCACACCGGACAGCCAATCTTTTACCAACGGCACTGGACGGCCCAACAACTGCGAGAGTCGGGTTGCGACAGGCGCCAGCGACAGCTCATCGGTGGGCTTGCCTTCCTCAGGCCGGCCCAGATGGGACATGACCATCACCGACGCGCCTGCTTTGAGCGCAAGCTGAATGGTAGGAAGCGCAGCACGAACACGGGCGTCGCTGGTGATCTGTCCGTCCTTAATCGGCACATTCAGATCTTCACGGATCAACACACGCTTGCTAGCAAGATCCACATCCTGCATGCGAATCACGCGCGCTGAGATCCCCGTCTGTTCGGCCGCATCAGTCACTTGGCGCGACTCCAGGCCAGCGTCGTATCGAGCATTCGGTTAGAAAAGCCCCACTCGTTGTCATACCACGAGCATACTTTCACCAGGGTGCCGTCGATCACCTTAGTTAATGTGTCGTCATACGTGGACGATGCAGGATTGTGATTGAAGTCAATCGAAACCAGCGGATCGGTATTGTATGCCAGCACGCCCTTGAGCGCGCCCTGCGATGCCCCTTTTAAGATCTCGTTAATCTCGGCCACCGTGGTAGCGCGCTTGGCAGTAAACGTCAGGTCAACTAACGACACATTGATCGTTGGGACGCGTACCGCGTAACCATCGAGCTTTCCTTTTAGCTCAGGCAATACCAGTCCAACCGCAGCAGCGGCACCGGTCTTGGTTGGGATCATCGACATGGTCGCTGAACGCGCACGCCGCAGATCCTTATGGAATACATCGGTGAGCACCTGATCATTGGTATATGAGTGAACGGTCGTCATAATGCCCGACACCACACCGATCGCATCGTGCAGCGGCTTAACCAGCGGCGCTAAGCAGTTGGTGGTGCAGGATGCATTTGAAATAACGGTCATACCACTGGTGAGCACGTGGTGATTCACGCCATAAACGATGGTGGCATCGACGGTGCCTTCGGCGGGGGCTGAGATCACTACTTTTTTGGCGCCGCCCGCCAAATGCTTCTCAGCTTTCTCTTTGGTGGCGAACAAACCCGTCGACTCGAGCACATAGTCAACACCTAAGGCGCCCCAAGGCAACTTGGCAGGATCACGCTCGGCCAGCACCCGAATGCGATCGCCATTGACCACCATGGAATCGCCCTCTACGACGACCTCACCCGGGAAGCGGCCATGCGCTGTGTCAAAGCGCGTCAGATACGCATTGGTATGCGCATCTCCAAGATCATTGATCGCGACGATCTGAATTTCACCATTGCGCTTACCCTCGTACAGCGCTCGCAACGTATTGCGGCCAATGCGGCCATAACCATTGATGCCTATTTTGATCGCCATGCCGTTAACTCCTAAAAAAATCCAATATGAACCGAGCGTCCTAGAGATCAGCCTCCGAGCGCCTGAAAAGCCACCTCAACCACCTTAGAGACGGTCATGCCGAAGTGTTGGTACAAAGCCTTCGCCGGCGCCGATGCGCCAAACGAATCGATGCCCACCACCCGATCGACCCGACCCGTATAGCGGGTCCAGTAGTCACGCACACCCGCCTCAACCGCGACACGAGCAACCGCTGGCGGCAACACGCTCGCACGGTAAGCTTCCGTCTGTTTATCAAAAACCTCTGCCGATGGCATCGATACCACCCGCACCCGTCGGCCGCGCGCGCTTAACGCCTGCGCCGCTTCGACCGCCAGCTGCACCTCTGAACCGGTGGCCATTAACACCAGCTCCGGCATCCCTGCCGACTCGACCAATACATAACCACCGCGCACCACCTGCGATAGTTGCTGAGCAGACCGTGGCTGATGAGGAAGCGCCTGGCGACTCAAGATCAAACCCGTTGGTCCCGTGCGATGCGACAGCGCATGCGCCCATGCCGCGTGAGACTCCACAGCGTCGCAAGGCCGCCAAATCGTCATGTTGGGGATCATCCGCAAGGAAGCCAATTGCTCGATCGGTTGATGGGTAGGACCATCCTCACCTAAGCCGATGGAGTCATGTGACCAAACAAAGATCGGTGCCGTTTGCATCAGCGCTGCCATCCGCACGGCGTTGCGGGCATAGTCTGAAAACACCAAGAAGGTGCCCCCATAGGGCCGCAGGCCGCCATGCAAGGCAATACCGTTCATGGCAGCGGACATGCCAAATTCACGCACACCGTACCAAACATAGTTACCGGTCTGATCGGAACGGGTGATCCCCTTTGAGATGGTGGTCCAGGTGTTATTGGAGCCGGTTAAATCGGCTGAACCTCCCAGCAACTCGGGCAAGCGAGGCGCAAATACATTCAGGGCGGCTTGCGAGGACTGGCGGGTGGCGACCGCGCCCCCAGCGTCCTGGACGTTTTTAAGTGTGTCCGTCACAAATGAAGACCAATCAGCGGGTAGCTCACCGCTCATGCGCCGCTCATACTCCGCGGCCAACTGCGGAAAGACTTTCTTATATTCCTTAAATAAACGTTTCCACTTGTTTTCTAGGCGTTTTCCCTTCGCCGTCGCATCCCACGCCGCACGCACATCATCTGGAATCTCAAACGGCGCATAGGGCCAATCGAGCGCCACCCGAGCCGCCGCGATCTCTTCCAGCCCAAGCGCTTGACCATGCACCGCCTCGGTGCCTTGCTTGTTAGGCGCCCCAAAGCCAATGATGGTCTTGCAACAGATCAGCGTCGGCTTCGCGCTTTCCTTGCGGGCTTTGCGAATCGCTTTTTGCAGGGCATCGGCATCATGGCCATCGACCGCGCGGATCACCTGCCAGCCGTAGGCTTCAAAGCGCTTCGGGGTATCGTCGGTAAACCATCCTTCCACGTGGCCATCAATGGAGATGCCATTGTCATCATAAAAACAAATGAGCTTTCCAAGACCCAAGGTGCCCGCCAAGGAGCAGGCTTCATGCGACACCCCCTCCATTAAGCAGCCATCGCCCAAAAAGACGTAGGTATGGTGATCCACCAGATCAAAGCCCGGCTGGTTAAAGCGCGCGGCCAGCACCCGTTCCGCGAGGGCCATACCCACCGCATTGGCAAGGCCCTGACCCAAGGGACCCGTGGTGGTCTCAATACCCAAGGCCGGTTCGTATTCTGGATGGCCCGCGGTATGCGATCCGAGCTGCCGAAACTGCTTTAAGTCCTCGATGGACAGCGGATAGCCGGTGAGATGCAACAATGAATACAGCAGCATCGACCCGTGACCATTAGAGAGCACGAAGCGGTCGCGATCTGACCAACGGGGGTTAGCGGGATTGTGCTTTAAGACATCCCGCCATAGCAGCTCGGCAATATCCGCCATGCCCATGGGCATCCCGGGGTGGCCCGAATTGGCTTTTTGGACGGCATCCATGCTTAAAGCCCGGAGGGCATTGGCGAGTCGGCGGCGTGGGAGCATGGGATTTCCAGTGATTGAAAGCCCGTCATTGTCTAATACCTACTCAAACGGGGCAATGTTCCTCTCACTGATATATATTTAGCGCCTAGATTCACCCCTTGCATGGAGGCGCTGCGGCGCAAACCCACCCGATGGCCACCACGAACAACAGCTATCTTTTCACCTCCGAATCCGTCTCCGAAGGCCACCCGGACAAGGTCGCCGACCAGATTTCGGACGCGGTGCTCGATGCCATCCTGAAAGAAGATAAGCGTGCCCGAGTCGCCTGCGAGACCCTAGTGAAGACCGGCTGTGTCGTTTTAGCGGGCGAAGTCACCACCAGCGCATGGGTCGATCTGGAGGCGCTGGTTCGTCAAACAGTGCTTGATATTGGCTATAACGACTCAGATATGGGCTTTGATGGCGCCAGCTGCGCGGTCATCAATATGATTGGTAAACAATCCCCGGATATCGCCCAAGGTGTCGATCGCAAGGATCCCAGGAAGCAAGGCGCCGGCGACCAGGGTCTGATGTTTGGCTATGCCAGTAACGAAACCGACGTGCTGATGCCCGCACCCATCACCTATGCCCATCTGTTGGTCAAGCGTCAGGCGCACATTCGCCGCAACGGCCGTCTGCCTTGGCTACGCCCGGATGCCAAAAGCCAAATCACCTTCCGCTATGAGCATGATCGGCCGGTCGGCATTGAGGCAGTGGTGCTGTCCACCCAGCATTCACCAGAGGTCAGCCAACGCACCTTACGTGAAGGCGTGATGGAAGAAATTCTCCTGCCCGTGTTACCCAAACGCTGGCTCAGCAAGCGCACCAAATTCCACATCAACCCGACTGGCAAGTTTGTGATCGGTGGCCCGGTCGGCGACTGTGGTCTCACCGGGCGCAAGATTATTGTCGATACCTACGGCGGGTTCGCTCGTCACGGCGGCGGCGCCTTTTCAGGCAAGGATCCCTCGAAGGTCGATCGCTCCGCTGCCTATGCCGCTCGCTATGTCGCAAAAAACATCGTGGCGGCCGGTCTGGCAGAGCGCTGTGAGGTGCAAGTCTCATATGCCATTGGGGTCGCCCATCCGACCTCAGTGATGGTTGAAACCTTTGGCACCAGCAAGCTGTCGCGCGACACGCTGACTCGACTGGTTCGCGATCACTTTGATTTAACCCCCTATGGATTGCGTCAGATGCTGGATTTGGCACGCCCCATTTACCAAGCCACTGCCGCCTACGGCCATTTCGGGCGCACCGAATCCACCTTCACCTGGGAGCGTACCGATAAGGCGCGTGCCCTAAAGGCTGCGGCAAAAAAATAGTTTTTTCACCGTCTCACTGAGAGGCGCTGCAGCGGGCCGGGGGGCAACCCGGCGGTCCGTCAGGCTCGGTGAGGCGCCCTTTGTCAACGGCGCCTGTTCATCTCTAAAAAGGAGAGATTGAATGAACGCGTTGATGAAATCTAAAAAAGACTTCCATGTGGCCGATATGTCACTGGCAGCTTGGGGCCGCAAGGAAATTTCGATTGCTGAAATCGAGATGCCAGGGCTCATGTCCGTTCGTGAAGAATACGTCGCTCGTCAGCCACTGAAGGGCGCCCGCATCGCGGGCTCCTTACATATGACGATTCAGACCGCTGTGCTGATTGAAACCCTGACGGCATGCGGTGCCGATGTGCGTTGGGCGTCATGCAACATCTACTCAACCCAAGACCATGCAGCCGCCGCCATTGTCGAGGCCGGCACGCCGGTATTCGCCTACAAAGGTGAAACCTTAAAAGAATACTGGGACTTTACCCATCGTATTTTTGAGTGGGCGGACGGTGGCGCACCCAACATGATCCTCGATGATGGTGGTGACGCCACTTTGCTGGTCCACTTAGGCATGAAGGCGGAATCAGATCCCTCCCTGATCAGCAAACCCACCAATGAAGAAGAAGAGGCGCTTTACGCATCGATCGCAAGTCGTCTAAAGAGTCACCCCGGTTTTTACACCACCCTGGGCAAAAGCATCCTAGGTGTGACTGAAGAAACCACTACAGGCGTTCATCGCCTATATCAAATGCAGCAAGAAAACCGCCTGCTGTTTCCTGCCATCAACGTTAATGACTCGGTTACAAAATCCAAGTTTGATAACTTGTATGGCTGCCGCGAGTCGTTGGTAGATGCGATCAAGCGAGCCACCGACGTGATGATCGCCGGTAAAGTGGCGGTGGTGGCAGGCTACGGCGATGTGGGCAAGGGCAGCGCGCAAGCGTTACGCGCTTTATCAGCCCAAGTGTGGGTCACAGAAATCGACCCGATCTGCGCACTGCAGGCGGCGATGGATGGCTATCGCGTGGTCACTATGGATTATGCCGCCGATAAGGCCGACATTTTTGTGACTGCAACGGGCAACTTGTGCGTCATCAGCCATGACCATATGGTACGCATGAAGCACAATGCGATCGTCTGCAACATCGGCCACTTTGATTCGGAAATTGACATCGCGAGTCTCGCCAAATACACCTGGGATGAAATCAAACCCCAAGTGGATCATGTCGTTTTCCCGGATGGCAAGCGCATCATCGTCTTAGCGCGCGGCCGTTTGGTCAACCTTGGCTGTGGCACCGGACATCCATCTTTCGTGATGTCAAACTCTTTCTCAAACCAAACCTTAGCGCAGATCGAACTGTGGGTGAATAACAAGAAGTATGAGAAGAAGGTCTACACCCTGCCCAAGCATCTCGATGAGCATGTAGCCCGTTTACACCTGAAGAAGATCGGTGCGGAGCTGACTCGTTTGAGCCCTGAACAGGCAAAATACATCAGCGTGAAAGTGGATGGCCCTTATAAGAGTGATAACTATCGTTACTAAACCGCGATAAATTCGCTCACTGCGAGGGGTCTGAGTGCTTTACTCAGACCCCTTTTTTTATGTTGGCACGATCAGTTCATGACGCAGTTCACCCTCGTAGTCGGTCAGTCTTGCTAGCCTTGACACGCACTCAGACAAGTGCCGCTTCGCCTTTACCAGCATGGACTTTAATGTGAGTCAGCACAGCGTTCAACTCATTCAGTTCACCGACCTGCACCTGCTGGGATGTGCGACAGACACCATGCGCGGCCACTCGCCCGTGCATTCTTTTGAACGAGTCTTAGCGCATGCCGCGCGCGAACACGCACCGTGGGATGCGCTGCTGCTGACGGGCGATCTCGTGAATGACGATATCGGCGGTTACCACCAACTCACGCGCCTGCTGGGCGAACTACCGACCCCCGTGTATTGCATTCCCGGCAACCACGACTCCTTACCAGATATGCGAGAGATGCTCTCACAAGCACCCTTTCAGATTGGCGGATCCGCGCACTTAGGCGGTTGGTTGTTGGTGATGCTGAATTCTCAAGTGGAAGGGCAAGCCGAAGGGTGGCTGTCAGCCAATGAACTGGCGCGCCTGGAGGAAGCGCTGTCTACTCAGACGCATGAGCACGCCCTGATCACACTCCATCACCATCCCATTCGAGCGTCCAGCGCGTGGCTTGGCGACGTGGCACTGAAAAACGCTGCTGATCTTTTTAAGGTGCTCGATCGATATCCGACAGTGCGCGGCGTCGTCTGGGGACACACGCATCAACAGGCGGATGCACAACGACAGGGTGTGCACCTACTGGGCACGCCGTCTACCTGCGTGCAATTTGACCCTGCCAGTGATCGCTTCGCGATCGATCATCGGCCACCCGCCTATCGACGCATCACCTTACAGGCGGACGGCGCTATCGCTACCCACGTGGTGTGGGTGCCCGAACCGACCTAAGGCCAGAAACAGGCCAAAAATAGGCACAACCCAGAGCGGGATCGTCGCACGCATCCTGTCTTACAACTGAACCATCTCAAAATCGTCTTTACTGGCGCCACAATCGGGACAACTCCAGTCGGCCGGGATATCCGCCCAACGAGTGCCTGGCACAATGCCGTGATCCGGATCACCTTGGGCCTCGTCATAGACATGGCCACAAATCAAGCAAATCCAAGTCTTCAGGTCGTTACTCATGCGCCATTATGGCCCAAAATGTATCGCCTCAGCGCGCCACACCGTACACTTTAGCGCAGAGGTATTTATGAGCAAATCACGCGATCTTTATCAAGACGCCTGCCGGTATATCCCCGGTGGTGTGAATTCCCCGGTGCGCGCGTTCCGCGGCGTCGGTGGCGACCCCATTTTCTTTAAGAAAGCGGCAGGCCCCTATATGTGGTCTGCGGACGATCAGCGCTATATCGACTATGTAGGCTCTTGGGGGCCGGCCATTTTAGGACACGCCTACCCCGCCGTGATTGAGGCAGTCCAAGCGGCGGCGCTCAATGGCCTGTCCTTCGGCGCGCCCACGGCGATTGAAACCGACGTGGCTCGACTGATCTGCCAACTGGTGCCATCGATTGAGCGAGTGCGCATGGTGAGCTCGGGCACCGAAGCCACCATGAGCGCCATTCGCTTGGCACGTGGATTTACCGGTCGTGACAAGATTTTAAAATTCGAAGGCTGCTACCACGGTCACTCCGACTCTCTTTTAGTCAAAGCCGGGTCGGGATTGCTGACGTTGGGCGTTCCCACCTCCCCCGGTGTACCCGCTTCGGTGGCGGCACACACATTGACCGTGGCATTCAATCAAGCCGAGCAGGTGCGTGATATTTTTCGCGCGCACGGCGATGACATTGCCTGCATCATTGTCGAGCCGGTCGCCGGCAACATGAACTGCATACCGCCGGCACCGGGGTTTTTAGAGTGCCTACGCGAACAATGTGATCAGTATGGCGCGGTGCTGATTTTTGATGAAGTGATGACCGGCTTTCGCGTCGCCCTTGGGGGAGCGCAAGCGGCTTATGGCATCAAGCCCGATCTCACCACACTGGGCAAAGTCGTCGGTGGTGGTATGCCCGTCGGCGCCTTCGGTGGTCGCGCTGACATCATGGCGCATATCGCCCCATTGGGTCCGGTGTATCAGGCAGGCACCCTGTCAGGTAACCCGGTGGCCATGGCGGCGGGACTCGCCACCCTCACCGCCATCCAAGCACCGGGCTTTCATGCAGCCTTAGCAAAAAAGACAGCGGCTTTAATCGACGGTCTCACGCTAGCCGCCAAGCAGGCAGGTGTCGCCTTAGCGACGAATCAGGTGTGCGGCATGTTTGGGCTGTTCTTCACCGATGCCGCTCGGGTGGAAAGCTATGCCGATGCGATGCGGTGCGATACCGAAGCCTTTAAACGATTTTTCCATGCCATGCTCAAAGAGGGCGTGTATCTAGCGCCCTCCGCCTTCGAAGCGGGCTTTATCTCCGCGGCGCATGAGACTGCGGATATTGAAGCGACAACCGCCGCCGCGCGACGCGCCTTTGCGGCGGTTAAGAGTTAAGCGGGTCTATGATTAACCGACGGCCTTTATTGATGCGTTGCGGTGCTTTCGGGGACATGGTGTTAATGACACCGTTCATTCGCGAGCTAGCGGAACGATTTGGCGAGCCCGTCGATGTGATTTCCAGTGGCGCATGGACGCGCCCGTTGCTCGAGGGACAACGCGGTGTGGGCGAACTCTATGTGCTGGGTAGTCGCCGCCGTCCTTATCTCATCAGCCCGGATCAGTGGCGACTCGTCCGCACACTCAGAGGCCGACCGATTGGACCGACGTGGTTTTTAGATCCCGGCGGCATTGGCAAGAGTCTATTAGCACGCGCCGGTATCAGCGACGATTGGATCGTCGATGCCGCCCACTACCCGAGAGTCGGACAGGAGCACCAATTAGAGCGCTGGTGGCGCGTCGCCGCCGTTATGCCGAAAGCGCTCAAAAACCCACCTGCGCCATTGACCGAGCACGCCCTCAGTGGAGCAGCGGTTGAGATCACGCCACGAGGTCAGGCCCGATTGACTGACTGGCTGAGCGCCCAAGGACTTCGCGGCCAACGCCTGCTGCTCGTACAGGCAGGTAACAAGCGCACCATGCGTCGCGGCGATCGACGTCGTGCTAGCAACACCAAATACTGGCCCGAAGCGTACTGGGCCACGTTGATTGATGCGATGCACGCACGTTGCCCCAATCACACGATCATACTGGTAGGCGTCGCCCAAGAAAGAGCGCTGAATGACGATATTCTGCGCCGAGTGAAAACAACTCAAGCGGTCAACGGTGCGAGTGATCACCCACTGGATCGATACTTTGCACTGTTAGCACAGGCCGATGCGATGATCTCAGTGGACACGGGCCCTGCGCACGCAGCCGCCGCGGTGGGCTTGCCAGAAATTGTTTTATTCGGGCAGGGGGATCCCACCTTCATGCGACCATTAGGCGCCCCGCATGCCCCCGTGATATGCCTCAAAGGCACCGACCCTCAAGTCTTAGCCACCCTAGGTGTCGATCCAGTGATCGCCGCATGGCAAACACTGCCCCTACGCCAAACCGCTTAGCGCACCGCGCGGCCAAGTACGCCCTCATGTCTCACGCTGGAGATTCGCTGGTTGCCGATCGAAGCGCACTGGCGTAACGTTTACGCATGCGCTCTCTGGCTTGGTTTATCGCAGCGATCCTAGGCTCTTTAATACTGGCCTCTGTGGTCACGTATCCGCTGTATGTGGCCATTCATCCGCTGCAGCCGGCCTGGCGCTTCGATAAAGTGGCCACGCGACTGTTTCAGTTGTTGGCGCTATTGGCTGTCTTGTGGATTGCCAAAAGACGCGCGCTCACCACACGCGCTGCATGGGGCTATGGCGTTCCCCAATCGGTATGGCGCACGCAAGCGCTGTGGGGCGCACTGGCCGGCATCGTATCGATGCTGCCGGTATCGGTGGTGATGGTCTTACTCGGTATCCGCACGATCGTCCCCGCACTCGATACGATCCATATACTGCGCGCACTATTGGCTGGCCTAGGCTCTGGGCTCGCCGTCGGCTTTTTGGAAGAGACCTTCTTTCGCGGCCTGATGCAAGGCGCCGTCCTTCGTGAACTCAAAAGACCGTGGATCGGCCTACTCCTCATTGCCCTCATTTATGCCGCATTGCATTTTCTGGCGCGGGTGCGTATTCCACCCGAAGCAGTCACCTGGCACAGTGGCCTGGATCTATTCACAGGGGTCGCCGCGCAATTTGCGGCGCCAAGTACTATTGGCGATGCCTTCTTGTCACTCACGGCCGTTGGGATTTTTCTTGGCCTAGTCACGCAGTGGAGCGGCAGCATCGCTTGGGCCGTTGGCTTGCATGCTGGCTGGGTGATGATGATGCGCGCCACGATCGGCATCACGAGCGTACAAAATGATGCCCCGACTCACTGGTTGATCAGCCAATCAGACGGCTACACGGGCTGGCTGGTCTTGAGTTGGACCCTTTTTCTGACCCTCGCGTTGATCGCCTATCGCCACCGACCGATCCGTTAACAGCAACATCAACGCCTAAGCGTCCGTTTTGGCGATCCGAATCAACGGACTTAAAAACTCTAGACGGCCGATCGGATCGAGTTGCTCAAGCAACCGCTGACGAACCGTAGACTCCAAAGGCGCAATCTCAGCTAAGCGATCAGCAACCCAACCCGCTTCCTGCCAACGTGGCTCCAAGGCGGCATAGGGCTCGCCTAAATCAGGATAAACGCGTCTTAGGATATCTACCAAATAACGACACTGCTCAGGGATCGGGCCTTCCTCGGTATCCGGTAGGTCGATGATCTCACCCATATTGAGACCATCCGACTCACGCCAACTGCGCAACACACGCACGCGGCTTGCACCCAAACAACTAATGCCCAAAAGACCATCATCGAGTCGATTGAAATCGACAATGCGCGCCTCCGTACCGATCGCTGCGGCATAACTGGACGCCCGATCGACCGAGGGACCATCCACCAGCAAAGTCACTACAAAGCCGATGTTTTCCCGCATACAACGGCTGACCATGTCCACATAACGGGGCTCAAAAATACGCAAGGACAGCGGTCCGTTAGGAAACAACACACTGCCCAATGGAAATAACGGCAAGGTCCGCATAAGCGCTTAAGCACCGACCTGAAGTGCCGACAGTAGCTTTTCATGTAAGCCACCGAAACCCCCGTTACTCATCACCAAGATGTGATCTCCCGGCCGTGCCTCTTTAATTATCGACTGCACTAAATCAGGCAGCGTATGCACTGACGTCGCCCGAGTGCCCAACGCCTTCGCCACCCCCGCCACATCCCAACCGATATCAGGACTGGCGTACAGATAAACCTGATCCGCACCTTGCAAGGAAGCCGCCAACGTATCGCGATGCACGCCCATGCGCATGGTGGCCGAGCGAGGCTCAAGAACCGCCAGCACGCGCGCCTTACCCACGCGACTGCGTAGGGCCTCAATGGTGGCTACGATCGCTGTGGGATGATGCGCGAAATCATCATAAACCGTGATATCCCGAACGATACCGCGGTTTTCCAGTCGTCGACGCGTGTTCTTAAAAGAACCCAGCGCCGCTAACGCCACATCCAATGGTACGCCCGCATGACGGGCGGCTATGATCGCCGCCAGCGCATTGTCGGCATTATGCGCACCAAAGACGTTCCACTGAGCTAAACCCATGCACTCACCGGCGTGCCACACCTCAAAAGACGACCAATCGAGTGCGCGTGGCCTGACCTGCCATTGGGCCATCGCGCTGCGCCCAAACGATTCGGTGGGCGTCCAAGCACCCAATGCCAATGTTTGGGCAAGCTCCGAGTCATCATCGCGAACGATCAGACGCCCCTCACTCGGGACGGTCCGCACCCACTGATGAAACATGCGACGGATGCTGGCGACATCCGGATAAATATCCGCATGATCATATTCAAGATTATTCAATATCGCGGTACGTGCTCGGTAGTGCACGAACTTGGCACGCTTATCAAAAAATGCCGTGTCATATTCATCGGCCTCCACCACAAAAAAGGGGGGTGAGCCGAGGCGCGCGGAGGTTAAGAAATTACCGGGCACACCGCCGATCAAAAACCCAGGGCTTAAACCGGCGAACTCTAATATCCACGTCAAAATACTGGAGGTGGTGGTCTTGCCATGCGTTCCCGCCACCGCAAGCACCCAGCGATCCTGCAGCACGTAGTGGGCAAGCCACGCGGGACCTGAAACATAAGGCAAGCCGCTGTTGAGCAGATACTCCACCGCCGGGTTGCCACGTGATAACGCATTGCCCACGATCACCACATCCGGTGCTGGACTGAACTGGCTTGGATCCCAACCGTGCGTCAACTGAATGCCCAAGGCTTCCAGCTGCGTACTCATCGGCGGATAAACATGGAGATCGGAGCCGGTGACCTCGTGGCCCGCCTCCACGGCTAATGCCGCGATACCCCCCATGAACGTACCGCAGATGCCTAAGATATGAACGCGCATCAACCCCCCATCCGGTGTGACATTGGATCGAGCAGCAGATAGCTCAATGAAAAATAAATCAAGGTGATCCCCATAGCCAATACCAAAGGCTTGTCCATGGCATCACTGATAATTTTTGCCATGACCAGCGCCGACCACACCAACCCAAGCAGCGACACCAACGAAAGAATAGCCGATGTGCCCTGCGCCGCGCCGACCGGATGGATCAGCAGCAAGATGATCATCGGAAGCGAAAGCAACGCCTCGGCACCCAATACCGCCGACAGGGTTTGTGGCACACGCGTCCAGCGCCGGCCCGGCAGCAGGCACACGCTACTCACCGCCCCCGTCAATGCAAGATCGCCCACCGCCAACGAAGGGGCGTCTGCCGCGCCATACACTAAAGCCGCTTGCGCCCAACTGGTCAGCAAGTAAGCCAGAGCGGCGAGGGCTAGCACGGCATGGGATGCCGGCAAGTCGCGAGGGCCGCGTCGCCAACATAAAATGCCCCAGAACACCCTCAGCCACCCACGCATATCGCCCCCTGATTAGGGATCAGGCCGCCGCGACCCCATAATGGCTAAATTGTAACCCGCCGCTAGGGATGTGCCGTGCCTGACCACCCGATTACCGATGAAGCCGCACTGAAAGAGACCATCGATCGTCTCAAAAACGCGCCCCGTCTGGCACTGGACACCGAGTTCATGCGTGAACGCACCTACTTCGCTGAACTCGCGCTGGTGCAGCTCGCGGATCACGACAGCATCCACCTGATCGATCCACTGGCCCAGCTGCCGGCCGCGCTGTTGGGATCACTGTTTAACAGCCCGAGTCAAACCAAAGTGCTGCACGCCGCACGTCAGGATATCGAGGTCCTGTTGCCACTCACTGACACACCCCTCGCGCCGGTACTCGACACGCAAATCGCCGCTGGCCTCGTCGGCTATGCGCCGCAAATCGGCTACGGTGATTTAGTACGCCAGGAACTCGGTGTGGTGCTTGAAAAAACCCAGTCGAGAACCGACTGGACTCGACGCCCGTTATCCGCCGCGCAGCTAGACTATGCGGCGGATGACGTGCGCTGGCTGTTGCCATTGGCCGCGCGACTGGACGCTAAGCTCGACAGCCTCGGGCGCAGCCATTGGCTGCAAGAGGACCTAGCAAACCTGAGCGATCCCAAGCTTTACCGAGTAGATCCAAAAGACGCATGGCAACGACTCAAAGGCTCCGAATCACTCCCCATCCCCGAACAGCAGCGCCTGCGACAGCTGTCCGCTTGGCGAGAAACCCGTGCCGCACAGCGTAATTTACCGCGTGGTTGGGTCATGACAGATGACGTCCTCAGGCTGATCGCGCGCTCACCGCCGCGCGATCTCAACACCTTACAAGCGCTAGATGCGATGCCATCGGCTAGTGCGCAAACACTCTGCGACGAGCTGTTAGACACCTTAGCCCTCGCCACTCAATGGCCTTTAGAGGGTGTGGTACAGCGCATTGATCTCAAGCCCAGCGCCGCAGAGCGCGCACGCGCCAATGCACTGACCGAGTGTGTACGCCAACACGCCACGCGGCTGGCGATGGCACCCGAGGTATTGGCCACCAGCCGTGACCTCAAACGGCTCGCGCGCGGCGACGCGCTAGAGCAGGTACTGAATGGCTGGCGACTGCAGACGCTGGAGACGGATCTGCGCACCTGTCTGACGGCCCACTAAGGATCGCGCAATGTGACGCGCTAGTGACGCGCTTGCTTTAAAGCCGCGAGCGCAGACTCAAGACGCGCGGTCACGACGTCAATGTCGCCATCCGCATCCACCCGCGCCAATAAATGCCGCGTTTCATAATAATCAGCCAATGGTCGCGTCTGCGACTCATACACTTCAAGCCGCTTGCCAATCGTCGCTTCACTGTCATCAGGCCGCTGAAATAGATCCGGCGTCACACACTGGCCCTCACACGGTGCGGGCGTAGGCGGCGGGGCAGTGAACACGTTAAACACGCGGCCACAAGCACGGCAGGTCCGACGACCAGTCAGCCGCTTAAAGAGCAGATCTGGGTCCACCGCCATCAACACCACCGCCTCGAGCGGCCGATGGATGGCCGCCAACAGGGCCGTTAGACCATCTGCCTGCGGGATCGTGCGCGGGAATCCGTCCAAGATGAATCCGGCGGCGGTGTCTGGTGCATCCAACCGCTCACGAATGATGCCCAACATGGTGGCGTCATCGACCAAGCGACCGGCGTCCATGGTCGCTTTGGCGTGCAAACCCAACGGCGTGCCCTGCGCCACCGCCGCGCGCAATAGATCGCCCGTGGAGATCTGTGGCACCCCATACTTCTCAATCAGCCGCTGTGCCTGAGTGCCTTTGCCAGACCCAGGCGCCCCCAAGAGCACAATTCGCATAATAATTTCCATAGAAGGCGAACTGACGGCTCCCCTCGGGGGCCACGGATCAGGACGCGTCAGGGGCTATGCTGCACGGCCACTTGGTAAGGCGTCAAATGCTCAAGTGCCAACCGCCCCCTCTCGGGCCCGATTCAGTCCAGAGGCGACCCCCCCTGACCTGTTCGCGGCAAGGGCGCGTGCGTTTAGGCATTTTGTCATGGCCACCGAGCAGGTATCCTTCCCGCTACTGACAAGGATCCGAACCTCCTATGCCCAAGAAGAGCAAAACCCCGACTGTCCGCAACGCGTTTTACGCCCAATCCGGCGGGGTCACCGCCGTGATCAACGCGTCTGCCGCCGGCGTCATCGACGCCTGCCGCAAACACCGCAAACACATCGGCACTCTATACGCCGGTCGGCACGGCATCGTCGGTGCGTTAACGGAGGATCTCATTGACACCAGTCAGGAGAGCACCGCATCGATCAAGGCCTTGCGCCATACCCCCTCCGGTGCGTTTGGATCGGCACGTTACAAGCTTAAAAGCATCGAACAAGATCGCGCTAAATATGAGCGCTTAATCGAGGTGTTTCGCGCCCATAACATCGGCTACTTTTTTTACAACGGGGGCAATGACTCGATGGACACGGCCCACAAAGTGTCCGCGATTAGCACCGAACTGAACTATCCGATTATCTGCGTCGGCGTCCCTAAAACCGTCGACAACGACCTACCCATCACAGACTGCTGTCCAGGCTTCGGATCCGTCGCAAAATACGTGGCGGTGTCCACTCAAGAAGCCGCCCTCGATGTGGCCTCTATGGCACGAACATCAACGAAAGTCTTTATTCTCGAGGTCATGGGGCGTCATGCCGGCTGGATCGCCGCGGCCGCGGGATTGGCTGGCGGCACGCGCGAGCAAGCCCCGCACATCATTTTGTTCCCAGAAATCACGTTTAACCGCGCCAAATTTGTGGCGCGCGTCAAAGCCTGTGTCGCCAAACAAGGCTTTTGCGTGATTGTGGTCTCTGAAGGGGTTAAAGGACCCAATGGTAAATTCCTAGCGGAAGGCACCACGGTCGACGCCTTCGGTCATGCACAATTAGGCGGTGCAGCGCCTGAGATCGCGCGCATCGTCAAAGACGATCTGGGCTACAAGCACCACTGGGCGGTGGCAGATTATCTGCAGCGGGCCGCCCGACATATCGCCTCTAAAACGGACGTTGACCAAGCCTATGCGGTCGGTCAAGCGGCCGTGGAGTTTGCGATTCAGGGTAAAAATGCTGTCTTGCCGGTGATCGTGCGGCAATCGGACAAGCCCTATCGTTGGACCATCGCGCCCGCGCCGTTGAGCGCAGTCGCCAATGTAGAGAAAAAAGTCCCGAGGCGCTTTGTGACGGCCGATGGCTTTGGCATCACAGCGGCCTGCCGACGCTATTTGTCACCACTGATTGCCGGTGAGGACTACCCGCCCTTCAAGGAGGGGCTGCCGGTCTATGTGAAACTCAAAAACAAAGCAGTGAAGCGCAAGCTGAAAACGCGCTTCAAGGTATAATCTGCCACCCGCGACGGGACTTTGCTTGAAAAAATTATAATTTTCATATACTTATAGCAATGTTAGCCAATATTATTGTTTTTTGACCGCCACACGATCACTTTGAACTCGAGACTTAAACTGGGGAGACTGACTTCATGCTGAGTAATTACGCACTCTGGCTCGCAATCGGCGCGAGCGTTCTCGCTATTCTCTATGGGGTATGGGCCGCCCGCTGGATCGTCGCCCAACCGACGGGTAACGAGCGCATGCGAGAAATCGCCGCTGCCATTCAAGCGGGTGCGAATGCCTTCTTGAATCGTCAGTACGCCACCATTGCTTTCGTCGGCGCCGTCTTATTTGTTCTCTTAGGCTTTGGCTTGAACTGGCCAACCGCTGGTGGCTTCTTAGTCGGTGCGGTCCTCTCAGGGCTCGCCGGTTACATCGGCATGAACGTATCGGTTCGCGCCAATGTGCGCACGGCACACGCCGCGAGCATCGGGTTAAACCCCGCCTTAGCGGTCGCGTTTCGTGGCGGTGCGATCACCGGCATGCTGGTGGTGGGCTTAGGCCTTCTCGGTGTCGCTAGCTACTACGGCATCATGCTGAACTATCTGGGCGACGAAGATCAGGCACTGCACTCATTGATCGGCTTGGCCTTTGGTGGCTCACTGATCTCCATTTTCGCGCGCTTGGGCGGCGGCATCTTCACCAAAGGCGCCGATGTCGGTGCGGATCTGGTCGGTAAGGTCGAAGCCGGTATTCCGGAAGATGACCCTAGAAACCCAGCCGTGATCGCTGACAACGTCGGTGACAACGTGGGTGACTGCGCCGGCATGGCGGCTGACTTGTTTGAAACCTATGCGGTCACGGTCGTGGCCACCATGGTGTTAGCGGGTCTTACCGTGAAAGTCTTGGGCACGAACGCCATCTTGTTCCCGCTGGTCTTAGGCTCCGTGTCGATCGTCGCCTCCATCGTCGGTACCTTCTTTGTGAAGGCGTACGACGGCGGTAAAATTATGAACGCGCTGTATCGCGGCGTGATGGTATCCGGCGTCATCGCTGCCATCGCCTTCTACTTCATTGCGCAGGACATGATGGGTGAGCAGGCACTGCCCTTGTTCTTCTGCTCACTGATTGGGCTGGCCTTAACCGCCGCCATGATCGTCATCACTGAGTACTACACGGCGACAGAATATGGTCCGGTGCGCTACGTGGCAGCCGCCTCACAAACCGGTCACGGTACCAACGTGATTGCCGGCTTAGCGATTTCCATGAAATCTACTGCCTTGCCGGTGCTTGCCGTGTGTCTGGCCATCTTCGGCGCCTACACCTTAGGTGAAAGTGCTGCCACCGGTGAAGGCCTGTATGGCATCGCGATTGCGGCGACCGCCATGCTGTCGATGACTGGCATGATCGTGGCACTAGATGCCTATGGTCCGATCACCGACAACGGCGGTGGTATCGCTGAAATGGCAGGTCTTCCTAAGGAAGTCCGTCAGGTCACGGATGCACTCGATGCGGTGGGTAACACCACCAAAGCCGTCACCAAAGGCTACGCCATTGGTTCCGCGGGCCTTGCCGCTCTCGTGCTGTTTGCGGACTACACGCATAACTTGGATGCCTTAGGCAAACTCGAAGCGTTCTCACTGTCTGACCCCTCGGTCATCATTGGCTTGTTCATTGGTGGTCTGGTGCCTTATCTGTTCGGTGCCATGGCGATGGAAGCCGTGGGTCGCGCAGCCGGTGCCGTGGTCGTTGAAGTGCGTCGGCAGTTCAAGGAGATCCCCGGCATCATGGCGGGCACCGCGAAGCCTGAATATGGTCGTGCGGTCGACATGCTGACCCGCGCGGCCATTAAGGAAATGATCGTGCCGTCACTGCTACCTATCTTGGTACCTGTGATCATTGGTTTTGGCATGAACTACCTGATGGGCCCAGGCGCTGGCATTCGTGCCTTGGGTGGCTTGCTGATCGGTACGATTGTCACAGGCTTGTTCGTGGCGATTTCCATGTGCACCGGCGGCGGTGCTTGGGACAATGCCAAGAAGTACATTGAGGAAGGTCACTTTGGCGGCAAGGGTTCTGAGACCCATAAAGCTGCCGTCACGGGTGACACCGTCGGCGATCCTTACAAGGACACCGCGGGTCCTGCCATCAACCCGTTGATCAAGATCATCAACATTGTGGCCTTGCTGCTCGTGCCACTACTCTAAATTGAGAAACGTTTAGAGTCGAGAGAAAGGCGCCTTCGGGCGCCTTTCTTTTTGGTGTCACCACTTCCACTGGCGAGTGAGTTAATGCGTCGATTGAGCAGAGGCCGCATCTCTGGTTAAGATCCACCGATCAGCAGCGCTCACGCCTTGCGCGCGACCTCGCCGTTTTCTGATGCAATGCCCCAAAACGCAAGCGCGACTTCAAAAATACCTGCTCACTTTTTTCTTCATACAGTAAGCCGTGTAGCGTCTGAAGCACATATTTTTTATAGCCGTCAAGCCAGGCAGGATTTTTAAGAACGAAAATATCGAAGCCAGCCGATTCAGCCTTTCAATCACTGACCCCTTAAATCGAAAATCCTCTGCTTGACACGTGATGCCATCGTTAGAAGTCCACTCGTTGTCAAAACATTTTTTTCGATCGATTTTAAAAGCCACTATGGATTCGAAGAACTCGACCGAGTAAATACTGTCTTTGTAAGCACGCTTAGACATTTTTGCTGCGGAAAAATGGCGAGAATTAATATTGTCAATCAGTCCCCTTGCCCATTCAATGAATGAATATTTCGAGGGATAACCAAACTCTGATAAATAGTTTGTATGCGTATCTTCCACAATCATTAGACCACCATCTCTAATGCCTGCAATACAGTGATGCGCCGTGACAATTTGCTGCTCGAACCTGTGCCCGCCATCGTCTAAGACAACATCAACCAATCCTACACTTGCAAAAAATGTCTCCCAGAAAATAGGGTCGCTCTGATCTCCGATGTGAATTTCAAAGCCTTCTTGTTCCCACTTCTTAGCGAGCGGATTCAGATCAATTCCAATGACGCGAGCCTTCGGCCCAAAATAATCTCGCCACATGAACAAAGAACCACCATTGGAGACCCCAACCTCCACAAAAGTCATCGGCTTATCCCTGTATTGCTCGAAAAGCTCAGCATACACTTGGAAATACGATGACCATTTGATTGATAAATAAGGTGAGTTTTTGTAACTCTCGTAAATATCAAG
>CAIOZU010000024.1 GCA_903862885.1 uncultured Pseudomonadota bacterium | reverse complement strand
GATGGGCTGATCTTCCAGCCCTCCTGCCACAGCAGTGCCGTCACCCGTCGGTAACCGTAGCGCCCGTACTGAGCCGCTCAGCGCACCCGATCGACCGCCTGGCGTCGTCGGGTTGGGCTTCAGATTTCCCTCAGCGACCTCCTTCAAGATGATCTTGTCGATGATCAGTTCGGCCACCGCTTTCTTGAGCCGTGCGTTCTCTGACTCCAGCTCCTTCATCCGCTTGGCCTGGTCAATGCGTAAACCCCCATGGGTCTTGCGCCACCGAAAGTAGGTCTTATTAGTGACCCCTAACTGTTTGCAGACTGAGGCAACCGTCTTGCCTTGACCTGACAGCACGTCAGCCTCGCGCAGCGTGTGAATAATCTCTTCTGTCGTAAACCGTTGTTTTGGCATGATCCTTAACCCTCCGTTCCTCTCTGTTAGGGAACATCAGGCGGGACCCGTTATGTCAAGTCAGGTCAACTGACGCCTGTTGCAACTGAAAGGCCCATCACGCTAGAAATCCGGTTTGACATTACCTGCCGTTACTTTACAATTTGTAAATCTAATTTACGATTTGTAAGATATGATTAAACGTCAAACTGAAGCGGTATTGTTGGACCTTGCTAAGGGCTATCCGATACTAGCGATCACTGGGCCGCGCCAGGCGGGTAAGACCACGCTCGCCCAATCCACCTTCCCTGATAAGCACTATGTATCTCTCGAAGACCTTGATGAGCGCGAGTTCGCTGATCAGGATCCTCGCGGATTCCTAGCACGCTTTCCGGATGGCGCGATTCTCGATGAAGCCCAGCGCTGCCCTAATCTATTCTCCTACCTGCAGACACGCGTCGACGCGGAGAAGCGAATGGGTTTATTTGTGCTGACGGGGTCACAGCAATTCGGCTTGATGTCTAATGTCACACAAACTCTGGCTGGACGCGTTGGTCTAATCCAACTCCTACCTTTCTCATTACAGGAATTGCAGGCCGCCAATACACCGATTCTTAGCTTGGATGATGTCCTTTGGCGTGGCATGTATCCGCCTATCTACGACCGTAATCTGGCACCCGAAAAGTGGTTTGCCAACTATGTCATGACTTATATCGAGCGAGATGTGCGTCAGGTCGTGGAAGTACAGAACCTGAGCTTGTTCCAACGTTTTATTAAGATGTGTGCTGCTCGTGTCGGACAGCTTATTAATATGTCCAGTCTGGCGATAGACTGCGGGGTGTCGCATAACACGATTCGTAGTTGGCTATCGGTGCTTGAGGCAGGCTATGTAGTGTTCCTGCTACAGCCGCATCATCAGAACTTCGGTAAGCGCCTAGTCAAGACGCCGAAACTCTACTTCTATGATACTGGCCTGGCTGCATTCCTGTTGGGCATTCGTGATGCCGAGCACCTATCGATTCACTCTGGACGTGGCTCGCTATTTGAAAACCTAGTGGTTAGCGAATTATTAAAGCAGAGATACAACCAAGGATTAGCATCAAACCTGTATTTTTGGCGGAATAATACTGGAGATGAAGTTGATGTCGTGATTGAGCACGGTGAAAAATTGATGCCGATGGAAATCAAATCTGGTCAGACTTTCAACACCGACTATCTGACAGGCCTCAACAAGTGGATGAAAATCGCCGGGGATGCGGCATTAACACCACAACTGGTTTATGGCGGTAGCGAGAATATGACGCGAAATGGTGTTGAAGTTAGGTCGTGGAAACAGATCAGCTAAAGTCTATAAATCCGTATTTGATGCCCTCAGGAGTCAAACAGGGGGACGTCGCGGACGGCACAGTCTCTCCTGTTAAAGACCTTAAACTTATTAAACACATCTGACGATAGAGCGCAGATTTCCTCTACCCCGTCATGGCTACCCGCATCCGCATTTGCCACGACGCACTGACTCAGGGAGACCCGTACTCTGTGTTAAGCGAATCGTTTTTCCCGGAGACCGCCATGATCAACCTCATCAAAGCCAGCATCGGCCAGTGGTATGCCGATCGGACCAACAGACGCGTCTTTCAAGTGGTCGCTATTGATGACGATGCAGGCCTGATTGAGGTCCAGGACTTGGACGGTGACGTCGATGAATTCGATACAGACACTTGGCGTACGCTGTCGGTTGATCGGGTGGATGAGCCCGAAGACTGGGTCAGCCCACCGGGCGAGCGGGATGCCGATGACCCGAGCTATGGCTCAGAAGGCGATCGGTTGCGTGACGCCGCGTCCAGTCGGCTGGATGGGTGGTCAAGCCCAGCGGATGCGGCGTTTGACTTAGATGACGCGCTCGATACAAACGCCAAAGGACCCCCCTAAACAGGGCCACCGTGACCGGTCGGGCGCACCCGGACAACGCCGGCGCTTAAAAAGGGGGCAACACCACCGGTCGATTGAGTGCGCGACGAGGCACCGTCGTTTTAAACCCTTCCGGCTTGATGATCAACACATCACACGCCAACTCATCAATAACACGCTCAGCCGTTGAGCCAATAAACAAGCGCTTGAGTCCAGAACGGGACACCGCACCCATGACCACTAGATGGGGAGCCAATTCACGCACCAGCGCCGGAAGCTCAACGACAGCCATCCCAGGCCGGCAATAGGTCCCCAAGCCTTTCAATGCGGGCCCGTGGACAAGAGCCGTAAACGCTTGCTCGGCGCGTCGCGCATACTCCGCCATCACCGCACTCGGCAAGGGCAAGGGCTCCCCCATAAATCCGGTGGGAATCATCATCGTCAGCGGATAAAAATGAGCGGCATGCAATCCACCCGAAAATAGCGTCGACAGCGTTTTACCGTACGTCAGCAATTGCACATCTAGGCTCTCTGGTTTCGCATGCGCATGCAGAGGATCGACACTCACCAACACCTGCAGGTGCTCATAAGAGCGATCTGCTTTAGTCAGCAAGACCGGGCACGGACACAACCTAATCAGTTGCCAGTCGGTATTGCTCAGCATCAGCCGCGCCATGGGATTGTGGCGGTGACTATCCGCCACCACGAGATCAATGCGCTCGCGCACTACCTCGCGGATCATGCTTTCATGCGTCGGATAGTCCCAACGGCAGCGCACATGGGTAATGATGCCCGCTGCGATGAGCGGCTGCGCTAACACCTCAAGATCGGCCTTACGAGCCCGTACTGCCGCCTCTATGTCGCGTTGCAACTCAGCCGGCGTGTAGAACGACTCGCTGGCCACATACGGACTGTACAGGCTATGAAAAATAGTGACCCGAGCCCCGGTCTTCAGGGCGATTTCAGTGGCTCGTCGAAGCGCCGGGCTCTGCGCTGCAGCCGGGTGCGAGACCGCGACCATAATGTGCTTGAACTCAAACATGATGCGTCCCCCGGAAACCCCAACGTAGGCTCAAGCGTAACCAAGCAGACCGCGGATAAAGATCGGGGCTTTAACCTAGCCGATTGCGCGGATCACCTATAGTGAGCACCCCGCCAGACCGCTCATTTCAGTGAAATGATGCGCCATCGACCGGCAAACACCCCCTCCGCCGCATGCACTGCGGTAGACTCCAAATGACGCTTTCCGCCACCGACCCTGATCAAAGCACGGGCCCGGCCTCAGCCACTTTTCATTGATGTCATCGGAGTCGCCATATGAGTCAATCGGCCGCCACGGACACCACGAATCACCACAGCCTCAGCCGCTCGCTACAGCCGCGACACGTGTCAATGATCACCATCGGCGGGATCATTGGGGCAGGACTCTTTGTGGGTAGCAGCGTGGCCATCGCCACCGCAGGACCCGCCTGCGTCGTGAGCTACGCCATCACCGGCGCCCTCATTTTGCTGATCATGCGCATGCTCGGCGAAATGGCGGTCGAGATGCCGGGTGTCCGATCGTTTACCGAGTTCACGCGTGCAAGCCTAGGTCATTGGGCGGGGTTTTCCGTGGGTTGGTTGTACTGGTATTTCTGGGTGATCGTGATTCCGGTTGAGGCCATTGCCGGAGCCAAGATTTTAGGTCACTGGGTGCCCTTGCCGGACTGGGAAATCGGCTGCGGCCTCATGCTGCTGATGACGGGCGTGAATTTAATGTCAGCACGCGCCTACGGCGAGTTTGAATTCTGGTTCTCCTCGATCAAGGTGACGGCGATTATTGTGTTTCTCATCATCACCGCCTCCTATGCATTCGGCTACCGATCCCCCACTGGGCCGACTTTTTCAAATCTTTATATCCACGGGGGCTTCGCCCCGCACGGCGCGTTCGCTGTATTGGCCGCGGTGACCACTGTGGTGTTCTCCATGATGGGTGCCGAGGTGGTCACCATCGCCGCAGCCGAATCCGCAGAGCCCGCGCGCGCCGTCGCCAAGATGACCTCATCCATCATCGCTCGCATTTTGTTTTTCTATGTGCTGTCGATGTTTTTGATCGTGAGTGTGGTGCCTTGGACGAGCATTATTCCACCGGAATCGCCGTTCACCGTGGCTCTATCCGGCGTGCATATTCCAGGGGCTGGCACCATCATGAGCGCGATCGTCCTGACCGCTGTATTGTCGTGCCTCAATTCCTCTTTTTACGTCGCCTCACGCGTGCTGTTTGTGCTGGCAGAAAAAGGCGACGCGCCTCACTGGTTAGTCAGAACCAATGCACGCCATGTACCGGCCCGCTCCGTGTTACTGGCCAGCGCCGGCGGTTTTGCGGGTGTCGCCGCTAACCTGCTCTCACCGAATGGGGCTTTCGCCTTTCTGGTGAATGCATCCGGCGCGTTGATCCTGTTTATCTATCTCATGATTGCCGTGTCACAAGTCCGCTCCCGACAAGCCCGCGAGCGCGCCGGTGGCGCACGCCCTTTCCTGCCGATGTGGTGCTTCCCGTGGCTGAGCTACACCGCCATCGTGGGCATCATCGCCGTCTTAGTGGCCATGGCGTTTACACCCTCCCATCAAAGCGAGTTCTGGGCGAGCATGGTGTCGATCGCGGTCGCACTCGCCGCCTACGCCGTGGTCCGGCGGCAGCGGCAAGCGACGGCTTAAACACAGACCGATCAGGCGTCAGACCAGCCTTCAGCCGCCTGCAGCGCTCGATACGAAGGACGCGCCTTAAGGCGTTCCAAGCAACGCGCGAGTGTGGGCCAGGCCGTGGCCGGTTTGGGCATGTTTCGGGACCAGCGCGCCAACATAGCGGCCTGCAGATCAACTGCAGACAGGTGCTCACCCGCGATCCAAGGCCCCTGCGCCACCAAATGCGCCTCTAGACGATCCCAAGCGGCCTCGATACGCGCTCGCGCCTCTTCTTTGACGCGCGCAGCCGCCTCCGGGCCCGCCCACTCGGCCGGGTAGAACCACCCGCGATAGGCTGGCTGCAAGGTATTGGCAAAGTGCACGCACCACTGAAGGTACAGATGGCGCGCTCTAGACCCCACCCGCGGCGCAAAACCCGCCTCCGGATGGCGCTCGGCAATCAACAAGACCAAGGCGGCGGACTCGTAGACGGGGGCCCCATCGACCCATAACACGGGCACAACCCCATTCGGATTGAGCTGTAGGAAAGTGGGGCGCTTATGCTCGCCCACGCCCAAATCGACGCTCTGAAACTCGTAAGGCGCGCCAATCTCAATTAATAACCAATGAGCGGCCATGCTGGCCGCGCCCGGCGCCCCCATTAACTTGTACATCGGCTGTCTCCCACGCTGAATTTAAAAATTTATTATGCGCCAGACACCTTCTGAGGCGAAAGCACGATAAAATAAGGTTTCAACTTGTTTTTTTGTTTTTCTTGCGAACTCCATTACCCCATGTCAGCCGCCCCTCTTGACGTCACACCCGCCCACCCCACGCGCACCCATAAAAGCGCCACGGAACTTCGCGAAGCACTGACCGCATACTGCAATCGCTCCACGTTGTTGGCGCTCCTTTTGCTGGTCATCGATATCGCGGTCTTCATCGTGGGCAACTGGCTGGTCATCCGTGACCACTCCTTAGTCTCCGTGATCGGCGGCACCGCCTTAATCACGATCGCCATCATCCGGCTGTTTATTTTAGGCCATGATGCCTGCCACATGAGCCTCACCGATCATGCCTCGCTCAACAAAGTATTGGGTCGAATCGCTTTTTTACCGTCTCTGACGCCGTATGCACTGTGGCGCGTCGGTCATAACGTCGTCCACCACGGCTTTAATAATCTCCGCGGCCGTGACTTTGTCTGGCAGCCCGTTGATCCAAGCGAGTTCGCGGCGTTCTCCCCCGCCCGCAAAGCGCTTGAGCGCGTGTATCGAAGCGCCTTTGGGCCGCTTCCTTATTACCTCATTGAGATCTGGTGGCGGAAGCTCTACTACCCCGGCAAAGGCCAAGCGCCCGGCACGCGGGCTGAGTATTTCTGGGACTCGACGCTGGTCAGCGTGTTCGCGCTCCTATGGATCGGCGTGCTCGCCTGGCTATCCAAAGCGCACATCGGCAGTATCGTGCAGGCCATTACCTTGGGCTTTCTGGTTCCCTGGCTCGCCTGGAACTGGACGGTGGGATTTGTGATCTATGTGCATCACACCCATCCGGACACCGTCTGGTATCCGGATAAAGCGAGTTGGCTCAAAAACCAAGGCATCGTGCATGGCACTGTGCGCTACCGCGTGAAGCCGATTTGGAATGTGCTACTGCACAACATCATGGAGCATGGCGCCCATCACTTAGATGCGCGCATTCCCCTGTACCGCCTCAAAGCAGCTCAGGCGGCGTTGGCGCAACTGGTGCCGCAAACCGTGGTGGAGCTATCCTTCTCCACCTACTGGCGCACCATGCGTGCGTGCAAGCTATTCGACTTTAGTGCGCAGCGCTGGGTGCCCTTCCCAAAATAGCGGCGCGGCGCCGCGCTACGCGCTACTCTTTATCGACCTCGGCGGACAGGTCATCGCGACCAAAAGCGTCGCTGTCGTCCTCAAGCGGACGATCCACTAAGCACGGAAAATCTTTCTCAATGGCAACCGCCAAGGGCAGACCGTTGACCGACAGATTGACCTGAATACCCGCTTCCTGTGACGCCGCCCACACGCGTGCGGTGTGGGTGGGTACCACAATGGAAATCACGCCCTCATGGAAGCTCGCTTCAATGGCTTTCGCTGTGGCGTTGTGTTTAAGCGAGTAGCCGAAGGACTGGCCGGCCGGGAAGCGCGTGACTTCATCGACTTGCCCCTGCTCAATCAAGGTCCCCACATCGCTCCGCGTCAATCGAAACCGCACCGAACTGCCCTTAATCCGTAGCTTCATCACTCACCTCGCTCATAAAATCCCTCCCACCTAAGCCACCACGCGCTCACCATGCGCATAAATCACGTGCCGTCCGGGTCGCGCAAAACCAATGAGGGTCATCCCAAACTCTTTTGCCGCTCGCACCGCAAAGGCGGTTGGCGCAGACACCGCCACCAGCGCCGAAATGCCCACAGTCGCTGCTTTTTGCACCATCTCATAACTGGCCCGGCTGGTGATCATCACATAGCCGGCGCTGCGATCATAACCACCTCGTACCAGCGCACCAATCAGCTTATCCATCGCATTGTGCCGACCCACGTCCTCGCGAACCAGCACCACGCCCTGCTCAGGCACAACCCACGCGGCGCCATGGATGCTGCCGGTGCGCGTGTTCATCGTTTGCCAGACACTCAAAGACTGCAGCGCCCGCTGGAGGCCCACGGAGGATACCGTCAGACCCTGGAGGGTGGCTTTAGGGGCACGAATGGCATCGGCCAAGGTCTCGGCGCCACACATTCCACAGCCGGTGCGGCCGGTGAGGTGGCGATGACGATGCAACAACTGGGTAAACCGTTCCGGCGCAATGTCGAGATGCACCTCGAGGGCATCGCCTTCCCTAAGCACACGCACCGACCGGATCTCCTCAGGGACCCTCACAATGGCCTCACTGAGGGTAAAGCCGACCGCCAGGTCGTCCAGATCGTGCGGCGTGGCCAACATCACCACGTGGGAAACGCCGTGGTACTTAAAAGCGACCGGTCGCTCATCGGCCACCTCGTCCGCCACCACCGAGCGCACGCCCTCTGTCCAGCAGTCCACCTCAACGGCAGTCACCGGGTCAGGCACAGCAGGTAAAGACGTCGGATCCATGGCCCACTTTACACGGGCACAGGGCTCACGAGCCAGCCGGCCGGTCTAACCAGGCAGGAAATCCAGCGGTTTGGAGGTGGTCATGGTCTCCACCTCCTTGGCCTCAAAGTGGAACAGCTTGATGCGAGTCACCAGCTTCTTCTCAAGCTCCTCATTTTTGAGCTCACTGGAGAGGATATGGCAGTCCGTGACGTCGCCATTGGGGGCAATAGTCAGCTGCACCACCACTTTACCCTGCAGGGCCGGGTTATCGCGCAAGGCCCGGCTGTACAAGGAATAGATAGCCGACTTGTTACGATCAAACATAATCTCAATTTCTTCACGACTGCGTGCCGCCTTGCCACTCGCCCCGCTGCGATTAGCGCCACCGCCTTTTAATCCATCCCCAAAAGAACCGACGCCCTGCATGGTCGAATGGCCGTGCAGCGAACCCGATCCACCGCCAAAGCCGGCGCTCATGGCGGCCGTGTTGATCCCACTGGCGCCGCCGGCCACATTCGAGGTGATCACCGAGCGATCGGCGCGCGCCGGACCATCGACCTTAGCATCCAAGGGTTTGGCACTGGCTAATTTCTCCGGCTTTAGCGTGGCACGCAGATCCGCCAACTGGTCTTTCACCGCACTTAAAGCCGACTGCGCCTGCTTACGTGCCTGATCCGTATTTTGCGGGCGCGGCACAGGCTTGACCTCAGGCACCGGCTCCACGGGCTTCTTCTCCGGTGGCTTGGGTGGCGGTGGGGGTGGCAACACCAGCTTCACCACCTCAGGCGATAGCACCGGCGGCACCACCTGCACAGGGATTGGCCATAACTGTGAGGTGACCACGAGCAGTAACCAAAAAATGAAGCCCGCCAGCATGGCGCGCTTAAAGCGACGCTCCTGCGGACCATCACCGGCCCAAGGCAGTTGATAGAGGCGGTAATTGCTTGCCAACAAACTCATGGTGCTATCACTCCGCGCCTATTCAGGGGACTGGCCACTGTAGGACCGCTCTTTTGCATTGACTGCCAGCGACATTTTGCCAACATCCGCCGCCGCCGCCGTGCTCATGATCTGCTTTAACACGCTATAGGGCAGTGACTTATCAGCCATCATCGTGATCTCGCGCGCACTGTCATCCCCAGGATGAATCAACGCTTTGCGATGGGTCGCCTCCGCCAACATGGCCTTTAAGCGATCGGTCGCCTTTATATTGTCAACCGTGATGTCCTTCACCGCCACCGCCTCTTGGCCATCAACGAAGACCGTGTCTTTAGTGACCATCATGACGGTCGACTCGTGCGGTCGAACCTCAGAGACGGATTGGGGAATTGAAATATTCTTGCTGTTCGGCACAATCTCATAATCAGCCGTGTGAACTAGCATATAAACGACCAGAATCACGAGCATGTCGATCATCGGCACCATGGCGGGCATCCCATGGCTACTGCCACCACCGCCGCCACCACGACGCCGCGCGCCGGATAATTTTTTACCAAGCCGCGACCTAATCATGTCGGCGCATCTCCCAACGCTATTTGCGGGAACAACTCAGCGCGAATGGATTTTCCGCCCACCACGTTCTCTACTGAGCGCATCGCATCCATCGCACCGATAATGGTGTCGTATGGAATATCTTGCTCCAACAGCAAGGTCACCGTTTTATCGTCAGGCACCTGCGCCTTCACCCGGGTCAGATAGGCCGTTAATCCATCGAAATCATAGCCACTCGCTGTGTTTGGCAACGGCTGTAGCGGACCCGTGTTTTTATCCTGCACCACGATCCCATTTTTTCTTAAGACCACTTCCAAAATCAGCCCGTCGGGTAACTTAAGCGGCGCACTGCTGCGCGCGGGTAAATTCATTTCAACAATGTTGGTTTTGGAGAAAACCGCAGTAAAAATCAAAAAGAACAACAAAATAGTAAAAATATCGAGCATCGGAACGATATTGATATCGTTCCGACCTTTATAGCGCGCGTGATTGCGCGCTTGTCGTCGGGCAAAAGCCGATCCACTCATGCGCGGGCCCCAGGCGCTCCACCGCCAGGACGCTGAGCTGTCGCTGCTGCCGCATTCTGTGCCAGGGACTCACCAATGGCATTTAAGAACTTAACGGAAGCCACCTCTAAGGTATCGACAATGGTAGTGGTCTTGGTCTCAATATAAAGGTGCATTAGCAGGAGCGTGATCGCCGCAATCAGACCCATGGCCGTGTTGTTCATGGCAACCGAAATACTCGCCGACAACAAGCTGGCTTTTTCAGCGGGGTTGGCTTGGGCCACCGCCGCGAATGCATGAATAAGACCCAACACCGTACCGAACAAGCCCATTAGCATGACGATATTGGCCAGTGCCGACAGATAATGCGTGCGACGCTCTAGGTTTGGAATCACTTCGATCAGTGATTCCTCCAACGCCTTCTCGATGTCATCGCGACGTCTCGCGGTGCCAATCCGACTCAAGCCATAGCGCAAGACCTGTGACAGCACGGTCTCTGAGTCATTGGATAGCGCCATGGCCTCCTGAAACTTACCCGACTGGAACAAGGGTTGGAACGTAGCCCAAATGCGCTTATTGCCGCTATCGACTCTGACCACATAGATAAAGCGCTCAATGCCGATCACCAAACCAATGATCCACACTAAAGCGATCGGGTATAAAAACACGCCGCCTTGCTTAAAAAAGTTAATGACTACGTCAAACTCGCTCATTTTATTACTCCGTTAAATCAATTTGGTAAGCGCTCAGCCCACGCCAAGCCCGCTGTGCTCTGAACTCCGTCAGTGACTTGATCCCGAATGATCGCTCGTCGGGGCCACTGTGTTCGCCGCGGACTCCGCCCGCAGCGCCTGAAAATAGACCACTTCCTGGTGGACCGTCGGCCGATCCACCGGCCGCAGCGCCTCATCCACCAAGGTCGCGAAGGAACCACCCGCCATGGCGCCTAAATCATCGGGCTTCCAAGGAACGATGGCCATGACCTTGGGGAGTTCGCGTGTGCCGGTGATTTTAGATACATCCAGATCCAAACGATCAAGCACTTTGGCTTTAGCCGCCGGCTCGTCCGTCGCCGCGGGCGGTGCCGCCACCGCCAGACACGGACCACTCAGGCAGAAAAACACCAGCAGCCGCCCTGTTCTATTCATGTGAACCGTCCTCCGACTGTTCTACCTTCGGCTTAATCCCTAAACGCTGTTTCAGTTCAGCCACCCAAGCCGCTAAGGGCATGCTATCAGGACTGGTGAGCGCGAGGGCAGCCTCATAGTGATGCAACGCCTCCTCGGGCTGCTGAGTATAAAGATCACTCAAGATGCCAGCATTTTGATGAGCCACTCGACTGTCAGGCTTCAGCCGCAGCGCCTCTCCGTAGGCTTGTCTGGCCTCTACAAAACGACCCTGCAGGCGATACACGAAGCCTAACTCGACATAGGCCCGGTCTTGGTCGGGCAGTTGCTCTAGGCTGTGTAACAGCTGAGCCTCAGCCTCTACGGCGCGCCCCGCACGCGCCAACAGCACGCCCGCATTGTACGACGCGAGCGCCCCCGCCCGACCCGGCTGCGCCGACCATGCAGTAAACGCAGTGAGGCCTGCCGCCGTATCCCCCACTTCAATCAAACCGAGTACGCCGGACCATTGGATGGCAAGCGCCGATGGTGTGCTTGCCGCCCCCTCAACCGGCGCCTCATCCGGTGTCAAAGCCCACTCCACGTCCACTTCCCGCTTGCCAAAGCGTGCTGGCTTTAAGACGGCAAGCGCTGCGTAACTGGCGCGCACCGACACGTCGTACACGCCGGAAGCCGCCCGCCCCACATTGACCATGTGCACGTCAATGGACTGCTCTTCGAAAGGGAAAGCCTGCTCTTCAATCAACACATCGTACTGCTCGAGCGTCTCAGCCGACAGATTCTTGGGTCGCTCGGATTTCATCAAATCACTGGCCAAGCGCCGATAAATCTCCGCAATATCAAAGGTCGCCGCCGTGGCGACATCAGCGATCCCGTAGGCGTTCGCCGCCTCCAATTGGCTCAAGGCCTGCTGCATGACCTGGCGCTTTGTGGCTAAACTCTTTTTCAGGGGCTGGGTGAGCTCAATGGCATTA
Source organism: uncultured Pseudomonadota bacterium (assembly GCA_903862885.1). GTDB lineage: Bacteria > Pseudomonadota > Gammaproteobacteria > Steroidobacterales > Steroidobacteraceae > CAIKZZ01. The sequence goes on along the minus strand of CAIOZU010000024.1, from coordinate 23,699 downwards.
AAGCGATCGCGCTCATTGCGGGCGAGCTCCAACGCAGCGTGCGAGGCCAATGAGCGGGCGCGATCGGTGTGCAAGGAGTCAGGCGCCGCCTCCGCCTTGATGAGCGCCGACAGCCAGCGCACTCGCGCCACCCCGTCATGGCGGTTGGCCGCAGCATCCGCCAATTTCTGGCGCGCCTCCATCGCTTGCTCAAAGTGATCACTGAAGCGCTGCACATACTGCTCAAGCGCCGCATTCGAACCCACGAGATCCCCGGCACGCTCTTTGTATTGGGCGACTAAATCAAGCGCCTCGCGCTGCATATCCAACGACGCATCGGCTGCGGTTGATATGTTAGCGAACTCCACTGCCGATTCAGCAAATAACTCGGCTTCCGCATAGGCCACCGCCAATCGCCGCGTGACCTCACTTTGGCGCGCATCCCGCGGGAAATCCTGCCTAAAGCGCAACAGCACTTCAATCGCTCGATGCCAATCTTTTAAGCCCAACAACAGCGAGGCGGCATCATAAGTAGCGGTCACCCGGATGGCGGCATCGGGTGTGGCACTGGCGACGCGCAAGAACTGATCCACTGCCTGGGTCGATTGACCGGTCGCCTGCAACGCCTCACCCTGTTTGTAGATACAAGCGGCTAATCGCTCAGCCAGTGCCGCGGTGCGCGCATCCGTCACTGGCACAATGGCGAGCAACTGTTGGTAGGCGACTTCGGCGGCGGCGAACTCACCGCGCTCAAATCGGATATTGGCAAGCACCGTGAGCCCGGTTTGCTGTTCGCTGGGCGCGAGGGTGTCGTGTCGCAGCAGCAACTCATTCGCGACCCGAAGCGCCTGATCATCGTCATGCAGTTCGTACCAAGCACGCGCGGTGCGTGCAAGCAGCGCATTGCTCTCAGGATGCGCGCTAAACACCAGCGCAAAATGCTCAGTCTCTTGCAGGCCACGCGCATGCCATGCCGCTTTCTCCGGCTCGCTCAACTGCGCCTCGCGCTTCTCATACGCCACCAGCGCCGCGTAGCCTGCCACGGCCGCTCGCGCGCTATTGGGGTAGTCGTAGGCGGTACGCACGTACTCATCCACAGCCCGTTCATACTGCTGACTCTCAAACAGTGAGTCGGCATACAGATAATGGGTATCCGCCGCCTCAGGATCACGAGGGAAAAAGCGGATAAACTGCAAATACCAGTGAGCCGCTTCTTCATAGTCAGCCGGGGCGTGCGAGGTCTGCGCCTGCGCATGATAGAAGCCCGCTAGGTCCTTAAAGGTGCCACGCAACGCGGTATACACCGCCGTGTTGATTAACTCAGGGTGCGCCGTCCAAAAGGCTGAGTCTGGCGCATAGCGCTCGAGATACTCTTTTTTCTGATCAACCACCAGCGAAACGAAACGACCGCTGGTGAGCGCGTCAATGGCGCGCAGCAAGAAACTAGGTGACAGCGAGTCCTCTGGAGAGCGCTTCACATAAGCATGATATGCATCTGCGGCATCAATCCAGCGCTCTTTAGACAGATAGATTTGACCCAGCGCGTCATACAACAAGGCATCGTAGGTCTTACGCCCCTCACGCTCAGTAAATCGATCAATGGCCTGACTATTGTCATCGAACGAGAAAATGATGGCACTGATGCGTAGCGTGTCATCCACGAGCTCACGCTGCGGCCGAGCCAAGGAATCAATCGACTTCGGCTGACCTTGCGCGTCCTGCAGATAGCGACTCAACACCATCGAGAATGAATGCAATCCACTGTCAAACTCGCTCTGTTTAAAGCGTGACCAGCCTTGTTTGTAGAGGCTCTGCTCATAAAACTCAGAGCCCGTGCCTTGCGCAATGACCTGCGTATAGGCTGCATCGGCATCCACCCAACGCTTGGCGCCAAAGTAGATTTCGCCTCGCCGAAAATTCGCCTCAGCGGCAAAATGACTCGACGGATACCCACCACCTAGCGCTTCGAGGGCCTCCAAAGCCTGCTCGGGTTGTCGCTCTGCCTCGTAGGCTCGAGCGAGCTCATAGAGGACGACATCCTTTTTAGGATAGTCCGGATAATCTTTCAGCAGCTGCGAGTACAGAGCAATTGCCGCGCGAGTACTGGCGGGCGAGGCCTCTAGGGCGTCCGTCTCTGCTCGCTCGCGCTCACCTGATTCGAGCTTGATAGTGGCGAGTCGGCGCATGGTTTCAGCACGCAGCGCCGGCTCCGCATGCATCAGCACCAGGTAGCGTTGAAACGCCGCCTCAGCGCGCGACGCTGCCTCCGGCACACTCTGATCAGCACGTACCGTCACTGCCTGCGATTGAACGGTGGCCACCGTTTGCGTGTCTTCTGGGGGCAGCTGCGATGGACGGTGGCGAGCGGCACAACCGCTCAACAGCAGCGCGATCGACACGCTGAGAACCCCAACCGGTGGTGACAGCCGATACCCTCTCATGGGTGTCCCGACGGACGTGGCGTACTCGAGGCATGATCGTAGATCAGCGCCAGTTCATACACCGCCTGGCGCTCATAGGCATCAACGCGTTCACGCTGGGTAATTAAATCGGCACTCGCCTCATCCGCCAGCACCTTAAGGACCCGCGTTTGCAAGGCCCCCGCCTGGCGTCGTAGGTCCTCGTGTCGTGCCGACGCGTTGGCTACGCGCAGCGCAAGCCCCTGATTAAGGGCCTGCATGTCAGCGACCGCCCGCGATAGCGTGGCATGCACAGGGGCAGCCGCTGACATCTGTGCGCCACCCAATTGATTATCGATTAAAGCAGTCGCCACCTGCGCCTTGTCCTTAAGCGCATCCTCTCGCGATGCCATGATGGCTTGATTTGACTCGACCAACGGCTGCCAACTACCCAAGGTCTTATCCAAGTAATGCAACTCGCGATACATGGTCAGCCCTTCCTGAAAGTCGTGGCTGGCCAATACATCATAAAGATATCGCGACTCCGGCATTTCGGGATGGGCTCGCAATGCCTGCAACCAGCCGTCGTCTTGATTCTCCACAATCGGCTGTACGATGTGTTTAAAAAAATCAGGCTCCGCCAACCGCAGCAACGCCGCATTGAGTGCGCCGCGCTCATCGCCCAATACCTGCAGCGCACGCTCGTACTGCTCAGCAGCCTGCGCGGGGGCGCCAAGCGACAGATACGTACGCGGTACCGCCAACAACGCCTCTAAGACCGCCGTATCTACTCTAGGCTGTGCCTGCAGCGCACTCCACGGACTTAACGCACCGCGCGTGTCTTTGAGTTTGGCTAACACCCAACCGGATCCGAGCAAGGCGCGTGAGGCGAACTGACTCTTTAAGCGAACGCGCAGAAACAGCGGCTTAGCCTCTGCCGGGCGATTGGCCTCTAAGAGCGCGAAACCCAGCGCCAGATTGGCGCGATCGCGCAACTCCAATAAGTCAGGCTTGGCTGAGCGCAAGTGCCCCAGCTCTTCTAATATCGGTTTGCCCGCCGCCAACTGGCCATCGCGCAGCAGCGCCACGCCTAAGTTGAAACGCGCATAAGACACCAATTCACCGAAGCCATGCCAACTGCGCAGCAACGACGCTGCCGCCGCATAGTGGCCCTGTCGAATCAGCACATTGGACAGCACCTGTACGCGCTCCGCTTCCATGTCAGCAGGCAAGCGGCCACTCATTTGTTCTAGCAGGGTTTGCGCCTTAGCGTCCTCACCACGCACGTACCACACCTGCGCCAGATAAAGACGAGCCTGATTCTTCTTAAACGCTGACGTCGGAGACGCCAGCACACGATTCAATTGTTCAGTCGCCTGCGCATGCAGACCTAACTGTAGCCAAAGCGCCGCCTCCATGAGATCGGCATCAGCCCGCTGCCCATCCATGCGGCCGGCTTGCTCATAAGCCAAAATGCGCGTTAAGGCATCCAGCGGGTGCTCTTGATAAAACTCGTAGAGCACATCCCCGTAAAACAGATCTTTGACAACCATCGGCACCGCACCGGGGCGCAAAGGCTCCCAACGCTCGGTCGAGGCGAGCGCCGCCGATGACACCCACAGCGCGCACGCAGCCCAACAAAGCCAGCATAGCCTCAGGCTCTTCATACGCGCTGCCGTCACTCCCAGTCCCTAATCTCAAATTCTGGTTGGGCACGCACCTTACGATCGGTGATTTTAAGCTCGACGTACTTAGGGACTAACGCTTTAGTGACGCGTACGGTCGCCGCGCGGCGGTACTCGCGATGGTGCGGTCCGGTCCCGATAAACACAGCGACCAATTCATGCTCACCGGTTTTAAGATTACCTAGATACAGTCGCTGTACGCCGCCTTTCAACAAAGCACTCGCTTCGCGCGCGGTGTACAAGTAATTCGCCACTTCGACTTCATCGACACGCAGCTGTACCGAATCGAGCGACAGAAATTCGCCGACGTCCATAGACACAAACACCGCCAACTGATTGCTCGATGGGAATAACAGATCTTCGCGCAATGAAAACAGCTCGACTTTTAAATCCAGCGCGTCTTTTTTAAGACCCTGAAGGCCGCTATCCAGCGCAGGCCTAGGATCGGTCGATGGCGCTGCGACCGATGGGGACGAGTCCGCCCAGGCCATCGACCCACTGACCATCGACCCACTGACCAGCGACCCACTGACGATCAACGCACTGGCCAACAACCCACTGGCCAGCACGCTTTTGCAAGGCCCAAACCCGAGGGCCCGCACCGCGAGTCTCTGCGATGCTAAACGCGTCTTACAAACAGCCATGAATTCACCGTTTTCCAACCGCCACCGATCCGAGATTGGGAGACCGCGCCCCACGCGCCAAGGCCCCCATCGCCAATGGGCTTTATCATGTCACGATAGAGGCTCTATGATAGCGTTTGCGATTAAAGAATCTTCATCCCAAAGCCTGCCGAAAAGTCGTCCCGGACACGAACCTATGCCATATAAAAATAGTTTACCTTCAACGAGCGGTAGATGCGACGGGGCACCAACAGCCGCCCCAGGCGCGAGGCGATCCCCTCGCCCCCTCTTACAGGCAGCCACTTGGCTGAGCTGCGTCCTCTTGGTCAGCTGCAGCGCAGGGGGCGCGACCAAAGCACCCGCGACCGTCACCCTGGTGCAGGTCAATTCACCGTATTTGGACCTGCAGACCGGCCCCGGTCGGGGTTATCCTGTGCTTCACTCCGTGCTCAAAGGAGAACGCGTGCAGGTGCTGTACCAGCGCGCCGGTTACGTTAAAGTGCGAACTGTCGAGGACATCGAAACAAAGACCGTCGAAGGCTGGGTCAAGGCGGCGGCCTTAGCCGCCGCACAACCCGCCACACCCCCCACCGTCAGCCATCGGTAATATGACAGATGAATCTATCCACACGACACCTGCCACTCGCCCTGATGATCGCCTGCTTAAGCCTTGGCGCCTGCGCCGCTAAGCCCCGCAAGGCAGAGGCCCCCGAGCCTGCCGACAGCAGTCCACCACCGAGCGCTGTGGATCCACAGGTCCTGCGGCGCATCGTCAAGCGCTTCACGCCGGACAAAGGCAATGTCGAAGTGGGTGGCTGGCTAGGAGCAACGTCGGTTGAGGACTTTTCAACCAACCCCTCCTATGGACTGGCCGTGGGTCTGTATCGATCAGAGGACTTTTTCTTAAGAGCGGACCTCGGCAAGACCACCCTGAGCAACAACCACTACGCTCAGGTCGCGGCCTACGGATTTGTGCCCCTCACCAGCTCCTCGGCTCGGGTACTGAATTTTGACTCCGTGTCCTTAGGCTATAACTTTTTACCCGGCGAAGTGTTTTTCGGTCGCAATGTGGCACTCAATAGTGACTTTTACATCATTGGCGGCGTGGGTTCGGTGAAATTCTTAGGCCAAACCCGCCTTGCCGAAAACTTCGGTGCCGGCTTTAAAGTGTTCCCCACCGATCATCTGAACGTCAATTTTGAGGTCAACGATCGGATGTTTTCCTCGACCGCCTTGGGGTTCAGCAAAAACACCAACAATATTGAGCTTCGCGTCGGCGTCAATTTCATTTTCTAAGCCGCTAAAAGCTCACTCGAAAGAACGCTTCTGGGCCACGCACCGCGAATTGCAGTTGGCCGGTTGAATTGAAGTGCGCAGCACCCGGCACTGCCACGTCGGTTTGTAACTCGGAAGTGGCTCGGAAATTGGTGTAGCCAATACCTGCCGACATATTTTTTTGCACGCGATACTGCACATCCAGATGCAATTCGCGCGTGGCGCCAAACTGGCTCGGCTTGTACACAAAGTACACACGCTGGGTATTAAAATACTTACCGCGCGCAACCACCGACCAGCGCTGATGGTCACCGAACAGCCAGGTGCCTTCAGCACCCACCACCGGCATCACCCCCGTGGCACTGACGGAACTACGAATACTTAATAAATCCACCTGCATAGCGGACAGTGCCTGCTCGACCTGAATACCGGCCAAAAAACTCGCGGCATAGCGATCGCCATGCAAGATATCCAGCAAAAAGGAGCCGCTAAACACCCGCCAATTGAGCTCGCCCTGCAGACGATCCCCGGTATGGAAGACTTTATTGAGGTAATTAATATCGTGATCTAAGGTCACGGTGCCGACCCGATCAGAATCAAAATACTCGAGCAAAAGACGTTGGCGATCGCCCAAACGAAAACTTAACTCGAGCGCAGGGAAAGCCAATTTTTTTGACTGAAGTCCCAGATCGCCTTCGCCACTAAAGACCGTACCCATAGCGCCTGCCGTACTACCGGCCTGTCCACCTGACACGAATGAACTCGCGCGTGCGATCACACTCATGGCAAATTGGTCGGTCAGAACACTCGGCGGCAAGCGCGGTGCGGGCTCCTCTAGATGGTCCCTTGGGGTTTCCACCGGGGTGCTCGGCAAGGGCCACACCACATTATCTGGCGACGCCTGACTGAGCGGCGCCCACAGCAGCGTCGCGATCATTGTTCCGTATACCGTCATCCGCATGGGGTGATCACCTTGGGTTGTTGCGAGCACATTAGCTGATCCAAAGACATGATGCGACACAACACGCGCCGATGCCCTGATCCCACCCAAGGCCATCAGCGAAACCCATCAAATGACCGCCGCTCAGAGCCGATCGGGCGCATCGGCGGCCGCTGAGCCAAGAAAAAAAAACACCCCCTCCATGCCGCTCGCCCCTGCGGCCGGCATTAGGGAGCACTGAGCGCTGTCTTAAAGAAATCCAGTGCCGCCAGCGCGCACAGCGGCCCGACCAAAGCGGCGTGGTAGGCCTCGGTCACCGCTGCCACACCCGCCGCCCCGCCACCGGCGGAGCTCGCCACGGCGTTTGCGGCTGCCACAAAGACAAGCTGTAAATTCGTCGGCGCGTTATTCACAAGCGACGTCGGACTCGCCGCCGGATCGACGTTTAGTAAGGTCACGTTCGCATGACCGGTCCACAGCCCCTGCATAATGGTGGTGTTTTGGAACAGCACGGTGGGGTCATTGCCACCGCCACACATCAACAGCGGCGCACTCGGTGTCCAGTCGCCATTGCGCAAATCATTTTGCCACAGCGCAGCCCGTAAGCCATTGATCGCAGGGGCGGTGGCTGCGGCCGAATAGCCACTGGGCACAAGCACCGGATCAGGATTTGACAGCGCATCCAGCAAGTAATTCAGCCGATACGAGTTGTTCACCAGAGCCGGGGATCCAAAGCCAAAACCGGTCGTCACCGAGGAGACGAGCAGTGCCTGGGCTCCGGTCGCGTTGGCGGTCGCCAGTTGCGCACTCGGCACCAGGGCGATCGCTGCAGCGAGATCGGCGTCATTGGGGGCTACACTGTTAAATACCGCCGTGTCAGGCAGCAAGCCCTGACTGATCAGCGCTGAGTGCGAGAGCGTGCCAGGCAATAGGCTGTCAATACCGCTCGCGTAAGTGGCCGAATAAATATCTGAGGATGCAACCTGTAGGCCGTATGCCCGTTGATAGCTGGCCGTCAGCAAAGGCAAATTGATGGTCGCACTGTTGTTGACTTGGCCTTTAAATAACGTGTCACCCGCAAATTCAAGTGCATACGGACCTGACCCGGCGGCCACCGCGGTAATCGGTTGCTTCGCCGCCTGCAGCGCCCGCATCGTGGCCATCGCCACATAGCCACCTTCTGAATAGCCGGTGACCAGCAGTTGCGTGTTGGCCGTGGTGGAGGGTGTCAATGCCAGCGGCAATGCACTGCGCGCCGCAGTCAGCGCATCCAACATATCCTGAGACTGCTGCGTCGCATTCAAGTACGGGTGGTAGCTTAACGTCGAGGCGTCATAGCCTGCGTAGTTCGGCGCGACCACAATAAACCCCTGTGAGGCATAAATCGCAACCAACGCAGCACTTTCACCATACGCCGGGTTATTCGAATCCACGATATTCGCCAGATTATAATTCTGACTCGTGGACGTACCGTGCGCATACAACACGATCGGTCGCGCACCGGAGCATGTACCACTGCCGGTCGGCACCATGATGGCGCCGGTGGCGGTGGTGGACTCCGCGGCACCACCCACCGTCCAATAACTCATTGAGTAAATATCGACGCCGCACTGCGGCACCACACCGGCATTGGCCAGTTGCGCAGCCACCGGGCTTGTGTTCAGCGCCGTCACAATATCCGCCGCACTGAAGGACGCAATCAGAAAGGGCGCCGAATTAATGATTAAGCCCCCCGTGGGGGCAACGCCAGTGCCGGTCAAGGCCACGGACACCGTGCCATACACCGCATTACTGGTGATACTTAAGGTCGCGGTGGCCGTCCCCACCGCAGCCGGCACGAAGGTCAGGGTCACCGTACAAGAGGCACTGGCGGCCACCTGCACATTCACGCAGTGATTGGTCTCAGAAAACACCGCGGCATTGGCGCCGCTCAGACTGATCGCGGTGATCAGCAGCGGCACACTGCCGGTATTGGTGATCGAAATGGACTGACTGACCGGTACCGCTAGGGTTTGCGCGGCAAAGGTCACGGTGTTGGTGACTTGCAGTCCAGGCAACACGCCTTGCACCTGAAGGTCCGTTGAACTCACCCCGCATCCGGCGAGCATCGTCGTCCCGGTGATCGCGGCGAACGCAACCACCGCACGGCGGCTCAGCGCCAGCGTCCGATACACCCCTAACAACAAACCAGGACAGATGGCGCTCAAGTGGAAATCCTCATACTTAGGAACGCGAATCCAGTGCGTCAAAACGCACCCGCCCGAGACGCAATCGGGCACCGCTATAACGTTAGCACCGGGACCCGCTGACGAAATGTGACGGCCTGCGGATTCCGGCGCACTGAACCAAGGGCGCGCGCCCGAGGCGCATCCCAGCCACCCCATGAAACCCGATACCACGCCCGGATGAGATGAACTTCGCTTCATGTTTGCAAACAGAAGATTATTTTTGGTTTTCCGAAGTACCCAGCGACCCAGCGACGCAGTAAAGTGAACCCACGGTTTTAGATGACTGCCGCAGATAACAGCCATCCCAAAACACCCTATCGGCCACCCCACGTCCTTTCAGACCACTCAAGGTTCGCCATGAACACATTGACCCGCCACCGAACACCGACCCGCATCGCCCCACTGGCGCTGAGCGCAAGCCTTTGCGCCCTATTGGCGGCCTGCGCCACGGAAACCATTGTCTACGAGCGCGCGGCACCCACCGACGCCCTCTACGATGCACCCTCAACGGCGACCCCGGTCTATGAGCAAACGGCCAGTGGCGTGATCACCGTCCAAACCGAGCCACCCCTGTTGCCAGATTACGATCAGCCCCCCTGCCCGCAAGATGGCTACTTATGGACCCCGGGCTATTGGGCGTGGAGTGGCGGCTACTACTGGGTGCCTGGGACGTGGGTGACGCCACCGGTCGTGGGCTTTTTGTGGACCCCAGCCTATTGGGGTTATGACCGGGGCTTCTATGTCTTTCATGCCGGCTACTGGGGGACCCATGTCGGCTTCTATGGCGGCATTAACTACGGAGGTGGTTATGGCGGCTCGGGCTACTATGGGGGTCGCTGGGATCGCGGTCATTTCGCTTACAACACCACCGTCACCAATGTGAACACCACGATCATTCACAACACCTACAACGTCACCGTTGTGAATAACAATGCGCAAGGGCCACGCGTCAGCCATCTCGGCGGACCGCGCGGCACCTTCGCCACACCCACCGCCAACGAACGTCAGGTCGAGCGCGAACAGCACGCCGCGCCCACCACGGATCAAGTCAGACACATCACCCAAGCGAGCCAGAATCAAGCGGCTTTCGCCCGCTTTAATGAAGGGCACCCGGCCATTGCGGCCACCGCCCATCCCGGCGCTTTCACCGGAACTGGGGTGGTACCCGCTCGCGCACCGATCGCACCCAAAGCCAATACGCCGGCCAGCGGTTACCTGCCAAACGCAAACGAGCATCCCAACAGCGAGCGCTACGCGCCCAACGTCAACCGTTATCAGCCGACACAGCCGGCGTCCGCACCGCGACCCACGTATCAGCCGCCAACGGCCGCGCCGACGACGCACACCGATTACCCACCCAATGCGCCGATGGCCGCCCCCGCACAAAGACTGGACCCCTCACCCCGAACGGAGATGTCCGCGCCGCGATACGACATGGCCACGCCACGCCCACCCGCCGCACCCAGACCGGAGATGCAAGCTCCAAGGCAAGGGGCGGTTGCGCCCAGACCCGAGATGGCGGCACCTCAACCCGAGAGGCCGGCCCCAAGACAAGAGATGGTGGCACCGAGACCGATGGCACCGGCCGTCAGAGCGCCCGCCCCCGCCGTTGCGCCTGCGCCCACTCGACCCGCGCCCCGAAATGGATCTGATCGCGACAAGGCCGATCACGAGACGCACTAAAAGCCAACTGCACTCAAGCGGCTGGCACGAGTGCGTGAAGACACAAGGTGTGTTATCGGCCGGGCGCTAGATCTCACGCATCATCGGCTGCTGCGTAGGGCCATTGCCCCACCCGCATTAAAGGCCGCTCACCGAAGGCCTTGCGCACGGCGGGATAGCCCCACCGCGCGCGACCCACTCCCCTCAGGGGACACCATCAGAAGCGATAGCCCACCGACAGCTTGAAGGTGGCCGGCGTACCTAAAATATTACCTAAGCGATTGGCGGTGGGCCGCGCTAAGGGCGCTCCATCATAATTACCGTAATCTAGGTTATAGCCATTGCCGGTGCCATCTGGATTGAAGGTATTAAAGACATTCAACCAGTCGGCGCGCAGATAAAACAGCTGCCCGCGAGGAAGCGCAAAATTCTTGGTGACCTGAAGATCCAGGTCTTTATAACCGCCACCGGCGGGCATCAGCGAGACGGGTCGATACCCAGATTGATAATCCGAGACGCTCGGTAAATTGGCTGCATAGGAAATCGGTATCGGCGTCGCCAAGGTCAGTTTGGCACCAATCACCGTGTCCCACGGACCGTTCAGGCTCGCCGTTGCCACCAAGCGCGACTTCGAAGCGGCATCAGACAAAATGAAGGGATACTCACGAATCGTTGCATAATTGAACGAATAGTGTTCATTGATGCTGCGATTCATGGTCGCATCCGTATAGGTGTACGCGATCGACGCTCCCCAGCCCGAGACTTTGCTGTAGGGTTTTTCAATCGAGAGCAGCAGCTGCTTGGTCTTAGTCTCACTGCCATGATCACCCAAGATCAAATTACCCAGTTCTGGAATGCCATTGCCAGACTTAAAGCCACCCGGGAACGGGGTGCCGTTAGCGTCACGATTACCCCAACTGAAGACAAAACCATCCTTTGAATGGACATAGGAGATCGTCGCACTGGTGTACCACGCACCCACGGCGTTTCGCATACCCACACTCACCTGATCCGAATAAGGGACTTTTAAGCGATTCGGCAACAAGTCCGTTTCCGGACCCGCGGCAGCGGCCAAGGCGCCTAAAGTCTGTGGGCCGTTAAGGTAGTTGGGATCCCAGGCGAAGCACGGGGCGTCCGGATAGCACTGACCACCAAACACCGGTGTCTGAAAAGCCACCGAATATTGTGACAGCGCGCCTTTGTTGTTCTCAAGCTGCAGGTAATCGAATAAATCTCGATCATATGAGCGGCCATAGCCACCGAAGACCACATGTCGTTGATCAGCATTGACATCAAAGGAGAAACCTAAGCGCGGCTGCCACTCATTCGTGGGTGCTTTGCGATTGTGTCCGTTCGAGATGTAATCGGCGATATTAATACCGCCTAGGGCCAAGGTCTGCGCATACGTTTGACCCAGCGGCGCGCTCGGGTCTTGGCTGTTGATGCCGTTGACCACAGCGGCGGGTGTCACGTAGTTCAGATAAGACGGTATTTTCTCCTGATCCCAGCGCAGGCCGATATTGACGGTGAGGCGATTGCTGATCGCCCAATCGTCTTGCAAATAAAGTCCTAACTGGTGATCGGTGGTATTCACCACCGGCGTCTGACCGGCGGTTGGATAACCGAAACTTAAGTAATAAGGCTGCGGGTCAACACCTGCATCGGTAACGATGTAATAAAACTGCGGCCCTAAACCGCCGGCATCGATCGCCTTCAGATGGATGTCCTTGTACTTCAATCCCAGCTTCACCACATGATCGCCGTGCCACGATAAGTTGCTGAAGGTCACATCATCCTGAATGGCTGCGCCACGCTGTCCTTTATCCTGCGTATCGAGTGGCCCCGCCGAACCGGCAACGAAGAACTCAGCGTTATATTGACCGGGATCGCAGGAAGCCGCACTGGGGCACGTATAATAATCGTAAATCGCCCCATTGCCCCCGATGCGCGGACGCGACTCAAAGAAAGCGTCTTCATAGGTCAAAAGCAGCTCGTTGGTAAATCGATCCGCCGTGTGTTGCCAACGAGCGGTTAAACGATTATCCGTATTGATCTGATTAGTCCCATGCTCAGCGGCATACTTGCCAGACCCAAAGTCGGCCTGGTTGTCCTTGCGCCATTTACCCGATAACTCAAGACGATCGTTATCGGTCAATTCCACATCGACCTTGCCAAAATAAAGATCTGAACTGAAGGGCCGCTCGGTAGGACCAAACAAAGAGGTCACACTAGACGGCAGTATTGAATTGATCGGCAAATTCGTGTCGGTTGTCGATATCTCAGGCTCAATGGAGGCAGGCGTCTTGAAGCGCTTGCCCTCATAGGTCATGAAAAAATGCGCTTTATCCTCAATAATCGGTCCACCGAACGAAAATCCGTACTCGTTATTTTTCGAATTCACTTTGACGCCAGCGGCTGCCTCCGAACTGGTCAGCGCACGCAGATTCTGATTGGTGAAGTCAGTGAAGACTTCGCCGTGGAATTCATTTGTCCCTGACTTGGTTTCCGCCGTCACGGCGGCACTCGAGACTTGATCGTATTCCGCTTTATAATTTGACGTGATGACCTTATACGATCCAATCGCTAACTGTGGGAAGGGATTACCCTGCGTTTGCACTTGGCCGGTGATGCCACCATCTTTGACATAGCTTTTCTGGCCAACGCCATCGATAAAGACGTTGATCGCATTTTGATTCTGGCCACCCCCACGCAAATGCGTATTGCCATCCGAATCCACGGTGAACTGCATGCCGGGCACCGTGTCTGCGAACTCTAAAAAGTTACGCGTCACTTGCGGGATCGTCTCAATGTCATGTAACGACACGACAAAAGCGACTTCAGAGGTTTTCACCTCACTCGGGGAAGGGCCTGCCTCTCGCCCACTCTTCACTAAGACATCACCGAGTGACCCCGCCAACACCAAAGTGGTGGTGGAGGCCACCGCCAAGTCCACTTGCGTCTGTGTGCCACTGCCCGCATCCACCGCATAGGTGCCTGAGGGCAACCCGATCAGGCTATAGCTGCCATCAGCTGACACTGTGGTTCGTCGCACCAGACCCGTGGCGAGATTACGCGCCGTGACTGTACTGCCGGCGGGTGCGGTACCGCGCAAATTCGCCTCTGCTGACTGCGCCCACACGGTCCCAACGGGACTGGCGGCTAGCATCAGTGCCACTGTCATCAGCGCGAGTCGGCGATAGGCCGCAACGTAAACCGTCATGCGAGATTCCCCTTAGTGCAGTTGTATTGTCTGACGTCTCAGCCTCTGTGCTGAGCCGAAGTGGCTATGTATGCCATTTGACGCATCTTAACAAAAATGTAGCTTTTATGACGATAGGGCCTGCCAACTGCACCGTTGCTCGCCCCCCATGCCAGAGACAGTCCATGGGCTACGCCGAAGGATTAGCTCACCACGGGCCAAAACGACCCCGTAAGCGATGCTCAGACCCCCACCTCGCGACCCACGGGAGGCCTCCCCACAACGCATCTCACCCGGCATCAATGCCCGTCGCGAGATCACGGGCATCCGGTACACTCAACAGGGCACCTGGCCTTGCTCGGGTGGCACCTCATCGTGATAAGACATTTAAGACAGCGAAGGACGGCGGCCCCTGACGTTGCGCACGAGCCGTTGGGACCCATGCATCGAATGCCACACCCGCACCGCACCCCGACGCTACGATGGGGTGGGGGGAAAGATCAGGAGTCGAGAATGGCCATCAGCTTATTAGAAGAGTTTCTGCTGCTCACCCTCGAGGATGAGGGCGGACAGTTTGACACGGTCCCTGAGATTTTCCTGACCTGCGGGGTGGCGGGCGCTCTCCTCATGGACCTCTCGCTGCAAGGCCGCATTGATTCAGACCTAACAGCCGTGTGGGTGGTCGATACCAGCCCCACAGGGGATGCGATCCTCGATGGAGTGCTCGCACAGCTCGCCTCCGAGCCGAAGCGACTGGATACCGGCACGTGGCTCAGAAAGCTTGCGCTCACCGCACTCGAGCATCGCCAGAGCGCTATTCGTCGCCTCTGTGAGCAAGGCGTCTTAACCCAAGGTAAGACGGGTTTTCTGTGGGTCATGAAGTCGCGACGCTATCCCATCAGCCAAGGCAGTGACCGGGTCGAGGCCAAGCGACGCCTGATGCACCTGATCTTCAGTGACGAGATCCCCACACCGCGCGACTGTGCGTTGGTGTCCTTGGCCGCTTCCTGCCTGGTCTTCGAACGGATCTTAACGCCCAGCACGCGGATCGACGTGCAGACACGCATCCACCAGCTGTCCCAGTTCGACATGATTGGTGGGCGCATCGCGGAGGCTGCGCGCGCGTTCACCGCGGAACTCAAGAAAGCCGAGCGCGGCGCCATTCTCGGTGGCATCGCCGGCAATGTGGTTGAGTGGTATGACTTCAGTATCTACGGTTACTTTGCCACCGTGATCGGACCGCTTTTTTTCCCCTCCGGCAATGCCGCGGTCACCTTGATGGCAACCTTTGGTGTGTTTGCGGTCGGCTTCATCGGCCGACCCATTGGGGCGGTGATCATCGGTCACGTCGCCGACCGCATCAACCGTCGTCAAGCAGTCATGCTGTCAGTGTTACTGATGGTGATCCCAAGCCTGGTGATGGGCCTACTGCCCACTTATGCCCACGTAGGCGTCCTTGCGCCACTGGCCTTACTGCTGATGCGCTTTCTACAAGGCATCGCGGTCGGCGGAGAATACGCGAGCTCCTCGGTGATGCTGGTGGAGGCGGCCATGCCCGGTCGACGCGGCTTCATCAGTAGCCTCTCTGGCATGGGCGCCACCTTTGGCATGATGATCGGCTCGGGCATGGGCGCGCTGATTATGGGTCTATTGCCCGCCACCTGGGGTTGGCGCGTGGCTTTTCTGTTCGGGCTTGTCCTCGGTCTCATTGTCTTCGCGATCCGCCGACAACTACCCCACGACACCACGGTGGCCGTGGTGACCAAATCGCGTACCGCACCTGTGGTTGAAATCTTTCGTGACCACTGGAAGACCGTGCTGACCATGAGTGCGCTAATGGTCAGCGGCTTCATTGGCGGCTATCTGTGCAATGTCTACTTAGTGACCTGGCTCATCGAGAACACTCGGCTCGGGGCACCGCAGATTTTGTTCATCAATACGCTGGCGCTCAGTGTGGCCCTGTTCTCGGATCCACTCTTTTGCGGCTTATCCGACTGGGTGGGACGAAAGCCGCTGTTGATCATTGGTAGCCTGTTGGTGGCTCTGCTCACCGTGCCGCTGTTCATCCTGATGGAAGGCGCGACCGCCGCGATCGTGCTCGTGGGACAGGTGGCTTTAGTGATCCTCATGTCCTGCATGGGGGGTGGGTCGACCGTGTATTTAGTCGAGTCGTTCCCGCCTCATCTTCGCACCTCGGGTCTCGCGATTAGCTTGAACATCACCGCAGTACTGTTCGGCGGCACCCTACCACTGATGGCGGTGTGGTTAACCGCCACGACCGGCAACCCACTAGCCCCTGCGTGGTATTTTGTGGTCGCGGCGTTTCTCACCGCGTTAATCGCGATTCCCATGCGAAGTCTCGATAATCGCACCACTTAAGGCGCTTTTATCGAGGACATCACACACGACATCAGACGGTGACGTCCGGTCGTGCGAGTCGCTTGTCGCTGCGCCTAGCGCAGTGAAAAGCGCGGACCGCCCTCCGCATCGCCCGCACAGATGCGATCGATCTCAACCAGATCAGCGGCATCTAACTTCCAGTCGGCCGCCACGATGTTGCCATCGAGTTGTGACGGCCGACTGGCACCGGCGATCACTGAACTCACCCGTGACTGCGCAAGCAACCACGCGACCGCAAGCTCCCCCACCGTATGGCCACGCGCCTGCGCAAACGCCTGGAAGCGCTCGAGCTTGGTCCAGTTCTCATCGGTCGTGATCTGAAAGTAGGCCATCGGCTTGGTCGCCAATAAAGAATCCGCCGGGTAAGACTCACCCCGTCGGTACTTACCGGTCAGAAAGCCGCCTGCCAGCGGACCCCAAGGAATGATCCCCACGCCATGGGCATCGCAGACAGGCAAATGATCGTTCTCGATGCCCCGCTGCAGCAAGTTATACAAAGGCTGCGAAGTCGCAAAGGCGTTGAGATTGTGATGGCGCGCGGTCCACATCGCTTCGGACACCTGCCACGCGGCGTAATTACTGCAGCCGGTATAGCGGATCTTTCCGGCCCGGATGAGATCATCAAAAGCGCGCATCGTTTCTTCGACGGGAGTCGATGGATCTGGAAAATGAATCTGATACAGATCGATGTAATCCGTACCCAAGCGTTTCAAACTCGCCTCTACCGCACGTATGACATTGTGGCGTGAACCACCGCGGGCGTTCGGACGCGGATCCACCGGCGCACCGGAGGGTCCGCCTCCCATCGGCCAACCAAACTTAGTGGCAATCACCAGATCGTGGCGCTTACCCTTGATGGCGCGACCCACAAATTCCTCACAGCGCCCCATGTCATAGACATCGGCGGTATCAATGAACGTGATACCGAGATCAAGCGCGTGATCCAGTACCGCCCGTGAGGCGGGCTCATCATGCAGCCAGCCGAAATAGTGCGTGCCAAGCCCAATGGCGGACACCTTGAGTCCCGAGCGGCCTAAATTTCGATATTCCACGTACGTTTTCCTATAATGAAGAGACGACTCGCCTCAATGGGTTTCCTCAAACGCCTGATAGATGACCGCGCCCTCGGTGTCACGCGGCACCGGCCATCCAGTGAGGTGGCAGATGGTGGGCACCATGTCGATGCACCAGACGTTGCGCTCAATCTGCGCGCCCTTACGAATGCCAGGCCCACTAAAAGCCAGCAGACCACGCAGTGATCCGCCCTGATAATCAGCGGTAGGTAAAAAGGGTCCATGCTGAGAGCCGTGATCATGCTTTAACGCATACACCACATCACCCGCTTGCTCACCATAGATGTTAAGAAAGCGCGCGTCCGCTTTACGTAGTGCAAACAATACAGGCTTTCGACCAGACACCGGATCGACATAATCGGTGAGCGCACTGATGATCGCATCTTGCACCTGACTGTACTCCTCACCCGCCGCCACGCAGCCGTCCGGATCACGGCCTTTTTGGTTAATATGCACCCAGCACACGGGGCGCGAGATCGCGCGCGTCTTGGACCAGAGGACTTGGCCTGCGCTGTCACGCACCAGTAAACCGGCTTTCTGCAAAATCGCATTGGTATCAATACCCGCTTTGCCCGCGGGCTTAGCACCGTGATCGGAGATCAGCACCTGCAGCGTATCGCGCTCATCGATACCGGCAATGAGATCCGCCGCTAAGCGATCGCAGGCTTGATAGATGCCAAGCTCGATCGCCTCGTGGCGACGACGCTCTTCTGGGTCTTTCGCCATCGTGGGGTCGAGCACCTCTGAGAGGGAGTGCCAAGACGTATCAGGCAAATGGTAGCGCATGAAAAAGAGATCCCATGGCTCGCTTTTCATCAACTGTGTGCAGGCATCGCCATACCATTGGCGCTGCATCTCAATCGCTTCAAGCAAAGTGTCCGCACCGAACCAGCCCTGGTTGTAGCCGTAGAATCCGCCATCCGGATCCGGCAACCCCTTTGGTGAATGGATCTTCGCAGCAATCGGTTTAGGCTCAGACCAACCATCTAACGCACACAGCGGACTGTGATACAGACGGACGCTTTGACCCTCCTCCGTCAGATGCAAAAGCTTCAACGCAAAAGCACAAGGCATCGCCCCATGCGCGGTCTCAAAGGTTTTTTGAATAATCGGACTCCAGTCACCGACCCGTAGCTGCGCCATGGGTTGGGCTGCGTCTTTGCTCTCACAGACCCATGCCTGATTAAATCCTTGCCCCTCATCCACCAGCAGCAGCTGCCACGTGGGACCGGTGACCGCATAGCGGCCGCCGGTGGGCACCAACGACAGTTCGGCCGCCAACAGCCGCTGAGCCGCCGGCAGATTGCGCCAACCGTCCACGGCGCTCAGCGTGATGCGCATCGGCGCCTTCGAGTCGGGCTTGAACTCGGCGGTGCTAAAAAGACCTGCATAAGCACAATCTGCAAATAAACCCGGTGCCGCCTCACCTGTGCCAAGACCCGCTTCATCGAGCCGCACAGACTCCTTAGATACGCCCGCGTCACGGCTCTCTACCGCGATGTTCGGATAGAACCATTGATTGATATCGCAACCAGAGCCGCCGATTTGGATGCCGTTATCCACCACCGGTGGCCAGGTGGTGACAAAATTCACCACAATCGATTTCTTGCCCGCGCGTGCGATGGCGTTCCACACGTACTCGGCCTTCACATCGGGGCTATGAAACGCCATGTGGGCGCGATCCAGTGGGGTGCCTGGCACGTGGATATTGTAATCAGAGATGCCATGAGTACCCGGCCACGCACCGGTACCGATGGACGTCCAGTTGGCCGGGGTCGCGGTCGGCAACGGCACCATGGCATTGGGCGCTAGCACGCCCCCACTGATGAGTCGGGCCATCGCCGGGAGCTTACCCTCACGACAATATTTCAAAAGGGCCGGCGCCACCGGGCCATCAAGACCGAATACCAATACTTTACGAGGCTTCGTACCCATCATGAATTCTCCCGCGTCAACGCCCGCTGGCCAAGGTTTGCTATGCTCGGCCAGCACCCACTCAAGGCCTTCCGAGCGGGATTAGCTTAAACGATAAAAGAGCGGCAGAGCATCACACCTCAACAATAAAAAAGGGAAAATATGAGCAACTCCAACGAATTACAGGTTGGCGCCGATCGCGTGGCCATCCAGGACCTGATGGCACGCTACGCCTACGCAGTGGATGCCAAACGTTGGGAGTTGCTCAATGAGGTATTTCTACCGGGTGCTGAGATCGACTTCGTCGCCAACGGTGGCATCAAAGGCCAGTGGCCTGCCCTCGGCGACTGGCTCATACCCGCCATGTCAGGATTCACCGCCTGTCAGCACTACCTGTCGAACTTCGCCACCGACGTCACCGGCGACCGTGCCCAGTCGCGATTTTATGTGTTCACCCAGATGATCACGGTGGCGGGTGGCACTGACCATATCCTAAGCGATGGCGGCTACTACCATGTCGAGTTCACGCGCACACCCGCCGGGTGGCGCGTGCAGAAGCTGTCTGGCGGCATCGTGTGGTGGAGTGGCTCTGTCCCCACCCATCTGAAGTGGTGGGGCAAGGACGGGGATCGATTTAATCAGTAGCTGCGACGTGACGCGCCACGCGTGGCGGGCGATCATGACCGCACCACGCCGGATAGGGATACCGTAGGAGATTGTACATGCTGATGTCTGACATCGACTTTGCGCACGACCCCGTCCCCAATCTGCATGCGCTGCTCGCCGAGCTTCGAACACATGGCCCGGTGGTGCCGGTGCGCTATCACGGCCAACGCACGTGGCTCATCAATAGCTTCGAGCTTCTGACACAAGCCTTTTCGGATGAAGTGCATTTTCAGAGTGCCGCCACCTACTTAATTCATGCTGAGCCCTCGATGGGGCTGACCTTGCAGACCATGGCCGGTGAAGAACACCGCATCAACCGGGGGCTCGTGTCGCGCACGTTTTTCCCAAAAGAAATCAGAGCCTCTATCGAAGCGCTGATTGAGCCCACTGCAAACGAACTGCTAGATGCCATCGAAGGACAAGAAGAGCTCGATATCATCCCCGCCTTCAGCCGCCCCTTCCCCTTTCGGGTGATCACGCGCTTTCTCGGCATTCCGCTAGCGGATGAACAAAGACTGCTCGACTGGGCACTCAAACTCATCGACTACCCGTGGGATCCGAAAGGGGCCGTGCAAGCACGCCATGATTTCGCCGATTATCTGAAGCCTTTTCTTGATGAGCGTCGCGTGAATCCGGGCAGTGATGTCATCTCGATGTTGGCCACAGCCGAATTTGAGGGGCAGCGACTGTCGGATGAGGAGATCTATTCCTTCGCCCGCATGATCTATCCGGCGGGTTCCGACACCGCCTACAAAAATGGTGGCAGCCTGCTCTATGCGATTTTATCGGATCCCACGCTGCGTGGCCGGGTGCTAGAGAGTGACAAGGCGCGCGAGGGCATCGTGCAAGAGGCTTTACGCTGGGAGCCGCCCGTGGCCCTACTGCCTCGTATCTGCAGTCAAGATGTCACCTTAGGCGGCATTGACATCAAAAAAGGCGACTGGACTCTATTTGGTATCGCCGCCGCCAACAGCGATCCTACGGTGTTCGAAGACCCGCGCCGTTTCGATCCGACCCGCACGCACCGCAGCCTCGTCTTTGGCCATGGCGTGCATTTTTGCCTCGGCTCACACCTCGCCCGTCGCGAGCTAGAGACCGCGATCAAGTTAATTGTCGAGCGCTTCCCACGCATGACCTTGGCGCCCGGGCGTCCCGTCGAAATCACCGGGGGCGTCATGCGTGGCCCCAAGGCACTGTGGGTGCGACCGTACGGCTAAATGCTGCCGGCTAACCAATCACCGCTCGCCCCATTCTGCGGCGCGAGCAGCCGACGCCACGCTCCGGCCCTCACATCGGTTATGATCTTCCTCTCCGCGCGTCGGCTAAGAGATCCTTTGCTGTCCACCCCATCGCACGCGGCCATCAACGGAAGAGCGCATTGACACGAGATAGGATGGACCGACGGTGAACTCACCACCGACCCACGCGGACGCTGCCACGCCCGTACCCTCCCACGGGCGTCGAAAAAATCACTTACTTTGGATGGCACTCGGCGCCATCGGCGTGGTCTTTGGCGATATCGGCACCAGCCCCATGTATGCGATCAAGGAGTCGCTGCACACCCCGGGACTGCCGGCCACGCCTGCATCCGTCCTCGGTATTGTCTCGCTCGTTTTGTGGTCGTTGTTACTGGTGGTCACGGTCAAGTATCTACAGTTCATCACGCTCGCCGATAATGATGGCGAAGGCGGCATCTTCGCGCTCGTCTCCCTGTTTAAATCAAAAGTAGCCGGTGCCAGCCAACGTATGTTGCATATGGCGTTGGCCATCGGCATTGCAGCCACCGCTTTGCTGTTTGCCGACACGCTGATCACGCCGGCTCTGTCGGTGATGGCCGCGACCGAAGGGCTCGCTCTCATTACCCCGGGACTTGAGCACTGGGCGGCGGGCACGGCCATCGTGGTATTGATTGGTCTTTTTTCAATACAGCGCTTCGGCACAGCCTTTCTCAGCGGCATTTTTGCACCGATCATGCTCGTGTGGTTTTTAGTGTTAGCGGTCCTAGGCGCGCTACAAATTTATCACGCACCGCATATTCTGGCCGCTCTCTCCCCGCTGCCTGCGCTACAGTTACTCGAGGCACTGACCTGGAATCAGCGGATGAGCCTGCTGGGTTCCATTTTGCTTGCGATCACGGGGGCGGAGGCTATTTATGCCGACATGGGCCACTTTGGTCGCCTCCCCATCGCACGGGCGTGGTACACCTTTGCGCTTTGGTCACTACTCATCAACTATTTTGGGCAAGGCGCCTGGCTGCTTCGCACACACGCTTTTGCAAGCCATGACGTTAACCCCTTCTTTCAAATGGTGCCCACCGCCTTGATGCTCCCCGTAGCGATGCTCGCAGTACTCGCCAGCATCATCGCAAGCCAAGCAGTTATCTCCGGCATGTTCTCTATGGCAAGCCAAGCCATCACACTCCATTACCTGCCGCGCCTCACCGTGCGACATACCTCCGCGATCGAGCGTGGCCAGATTTACCTACCGAAAATCAATCTGGTATTAGCCATTGGCTGCGTGCTGCTAGTGATCGGCTTTGGATCCTCAGATGCACTGGCCTCTGCCTATGGCTTTGCGGTCGCCGCCACCATGACCATCACCACGGTTGCTTTTACTTTGGTGGCATTCTTTGTGTGGCGCTGGTCTGCACTCAAAACCACTCTGTTCGCTGCCTTTGCGTTACCGCTCGATGGTCTTTTTTTAGCGGCGTCGATCCGAAAGCTGCCTGACAGCCATTACTTAACCCTTCTCATCTCATTGGGCGTCGTGTTCTTACTGGTGGTGTGGCGGATCGGTAACCGACATCTGATGGAACGGGCCCAACGGCTAGACATGCCGGTCACTCTGTTTGCCGACATGGCGGCGGAACGGACCGATCTGCACCGACAAGCGAGACCGGCAGTGTTTTTTCAGCACCTGCCCTTTCCACCTGACATGGAGATCACGCCGAACGCTCTGCTGCGGCAGGTACAACTCACCTCCATGCTCTATCAACCGACCGTCATCGTTGAATTTTTAACCCACACCGCACCGCGTGTAGCCGACGAGGATCGAATTCAAATGCGGGCGTTTGGAAACGGTATCTATTCGTTGCGCTTATCCTTTGGTTTTGCGGAGCCTCCCCATATCGAACCCATCATTGAGTTCGGCAAAAAGCAAGGCTGGTGGCAGGCGCCGGAGGAGATCGTCTACTACTCCGGTCGTGAAGATCTCCGAATGGGCACCCAAACCCATTGGCCCATGCTGTTGAAATGGCCGTTCTTCTGGCTGCACCGCCAAGACCAAAGCCTCGATCGCGCCCTCAAACTACCCGCCGGCCAATATGCCGAATTAGGGATCCGCATCGATATATAAATCGCGAGTGCACGGCCGACGCGAGGCCACTTTCCCAAAAGAATGCTGCGCACCACGCGAGCCTTGTGGTCTATCCGAGACGATACGGTCTTGGTCATCGTCAAATCAAGACTGATAATGATCGCTTAACTCAGCGCGTCGATCTACTCAGCACGACGATCTGACCTGCCGGCTTTCTTCGGACCATCCATTGCTAGAGATTGGCCCCGCATTGGTTGGTTGATGATTTCCTCTTCTCGAACTCTATCGTCTTAAACTCAGCCGGAGTCAGATACCCATGGCTTGAGTGTGGCCTGACCTCG
>CAIOZU010000023.1 GCA_903862885.1 uncultured Pseudomonadota bacterium | reverse complement strand
GCTACTCGTCGAATGATGACAGACCCGAGCACAAGAACGTCCATTTTTGTGCGCAGGAAGCAGTCGAGTGCCTCCGCAGGTCGACATACGACCGGCTCATTTTCGTTAAATGAGGTGTTGAGCACCATCGGCACGCCGGTTAAATCAAAAAAAGCTTTGATAAGTCGGTAGTACAGAGGATTACCTCCGCGAGAGACGGTCTGCAGACGGCCCGAACCGTCAACGTGGGTAACCGCTGGTATCAACGCTCGCCGCTCGGCGCGGATTGGGAAGACGTGCGTCATGAACGGCACATCGCCGTCTAGTTCAAACCACTCGGGGACCGCCTCGCGCAGAACGGACGGCGCAAATGGCCTGAACGACTCCCGCCGTTTGATCTTCGCATTCAGAATATTTTTCATATCCGGTCGACGCGGATCACCTAATATCGATCGATTGCCTAGTGCACGCGGCCCCCATTCCATCCGTCCCTGAAACCAACCGACCACACGGCCGTCCGCGATTTCCCGCGCAACAATGGCGCAGAGCGCGTCTTCGTCTGCAACGTTGCGGCATTCACAGCCAGCCGCCGCCAAATCGGCCACGCGAGTACTCAATAGCTGACTAATTTCCGTTTCGGATGCCTGTGGGCCGAGATAGGCATCCTGCATCGGTATACACCGTTCCCCCTTAAGATCGTGCCAAACCGCCACTGCGGCCCCGACGGCCCCTCCCGCATCGCCCGCCGCTGCCTGAACGTAAACCCGCTGGAAAGGCGTTTCCTGAGTTATCTTGCCGTTCGCGACGGAATTCATGCCGCACCCTCCGGCGATCGCGAGATCACTCAATTGGTATTTGGCATGCAGCGAATTAAGCAGATGAAAAAGCGCCTCCTCGTACATTCGTTGTGCTGACCGGGCAATATCCTTATGGCGTTGCTCTACGGGCAGGTCCGGCTTACGCGGCGGTCCCAATAACCTCTCTAGATCCTGGGACCAGTGATTGCCGACAACAGGCGCACCGCTTGACCACTGGTGCGGGAGCCGCTCGCGCGCATGCCGAAAATACTTAAGATTTAGCCTGTACTCGCCCCCTGGCAGCAACACCACAATACGACGCATCTCGTTTAAACACGTCAGCTCACCATAAGGCGCCAAACCCATAACCTTGTACTCGTCCCCATAGTGAGGGAACCCGAGATACTGCGTGATCGCCGTGTAGAACGCCCCTAGAGAGTGCGGGAAATATATGCGCCCATCAACGCGCACCGACGCACCATCGCCGAAGCCCCATGCGGTGCTGGCGAAGTCACCAAATCCGTCTACTGAGACCGCGACCGCCCGCTCAAATGGAGAGCAACCGAACGCAGAGCACAGATGTGCATAATGGTGCTCAATATGATGAATCTCAGCCCGCAATCTTACAGTGGAAAAAGCCTGTACCAGATCCCCGCTAATGCCCGATCGCTCACGCTTATTTATGATTTTCTGAAGTAAAAACCGCGGATCGGGCATATACGAAAGCACATAAGCGAACTTTCGAAGACGATGCGCCGACGGGTCTGCATTCACGGCGATATGATCCACCTCATCAAGCCCGATACCGCCGTCTGCGAGACACCAGCGTATTGCCTCCTCGGGCAGGCCCGCCCAGTGCTTGATTCGTCTGAAACGTTCCTCCTCTGCAGCTGCGACCACTTTCCCGTCCACCAAAAGACAGGCCGCGGAGTCCGCATGGTAGGCGTTAAGACCGAGAATAACTGTCATTGATGCTCCGCTCCGGGGCGCCGAAATATCTGCTCAATCAGTCGTAAAGAGATAAAGGCTTCCGCGATCCCGCGTTGTACCGAATAATAAATACCAGCCCACCCATCGAAAATTCCGCCCCGCACGGTCAGGCAATATAGCGGCACTAGCCATGGCGCAATGAATGCAAGCCGCCTCACGCGATCCTGAAGGCGTAGCTCGCTCCACGGCCGCCTCACAATCCACGCAGCCTCTGCAGAAGCGTAGCGCCTTTGCGCAGCAAGCCAACGACCGAGTGGCTTGCGATCGTCGTGGCAAACGAACGCATGCAACCGTTTGATTACTCCATCTAGAGCCACTTTCTGGGTATGACCGCGCTGGACATAGCGAGCCCGATCGCGACGAAACAAGGTAACGACCGGCGGGTACAAACCGGATCGTAAGGGGCGCCCGTTTATGCAGTACACAAACGACGTTTCGTATCCTGATACCTCGTTACTAGGCACCAACTGCTCAACCTCGCTGACCAGCGCAGAGCTCAACACATAATCGGCGTCAAGCGCTAATGTCCACTCTCGCGTTAACCCGGTTTCATGAATGCCATAATTCCATTGCGCTGAATGACTATCAAATTGCCGCTGCACCACCCTGACCGATGGATACCGGCTCGCGATCTCGAGGGTTCGATCGGAACTCCCGCTATCGACGATAACGATCGACGAAAACTTCGTAAGCGCCTCTAAGACACGGCCGATATTTCTTTCTTCATTAAGCGTCAAAATGACGACGTCAATATTAGTGATTAAGCTCATGGTTAACAAATTTGTGTGCGCCGCGTTTGCTAAGCGCGCGCCTGAACCCGGCCCGTTTCATGCAAGACTCGGCAATAAAGCGCCTCGAGATTGGCGCCCATTGTCTCTATGGAAAATGACCGCGCATAAAGCTGACGGGCCGCGAGCCCCTGTTTTATGCGCAAGGATGGATCCTTGGCGTAGTACTCCAAGGCGGCGGCGATAGCATCGGCGCTCGGCGCAACTCCTATACCGGCACCAGCCGACTCTACCTCGACCGCAAGAGCAATGCCGTCGCCTAAAATGCAGGGCAGCCCGGCAGCAAGCGCTTCGACCGCTGCAATGCCGAAGTTCTCTGATATCGACGGCAGCGCAAAAACTTCGCCCGCCGCAAGGAGATCCGCTTTCCGTGCGCCCTGTACATGCCCCAACCATACGACTCGGTCGGCGACACCTTCGGCGACAGCGAGTGCTTTAAGTCTCGCCACATAACCCGGCTCACCAGATCCGCCGACCAAAACTGCCGCCGCTAAGCCCCTGCGCGTCGTAATCCCAAGCGCCCGTATTAAACCCTCTAGGTTTTTCTTCGGATCTAATCGAGATAAGTACACTATGCGAAGCGCATCCGCCATTAAAGGATAGTCGCGCAGCAATCTTGCCGCATCTCCCGCCTGCGGTTTCCGTATCCCAAGCGGCACGACCACCGGCCGCATCGCCATGTTCAAACGTTGAGCCTCGATAAGCTCTGCGCCACTGGTGAAATGTACGGCCGCGGCCCCTTCAAGTAACGGCCTTTCTACGACATCGAGGGACAAGCGCTTAAGCCACGGTCGTCGCTGTGTAATGCCATAATGCGCCAAAGTGCCTAACGGCCGGACAACATAGGGAACCGCTCGGCGACGCGCCCACTGACATGCCGAGACGCTCGCATACGAGAACAGCGCATGAACGTGCACGATGTCATAGTCGACGATGTGTTTTCGTAGCCACCGACCTAAGCTAGGGGCAGCTTTGTAGAATTCGGTGCGTTTTTGGAAGTAACGCCGTTGGACTCCATTTTCTAGGATTGGCGAGCCGCAAATTTTGCCGTTTCGCGTACCTGGTCCGCCATCGTCTGTTGTCACCGTTTCGACTCGAAGGCCTCGCTCCGTAAGCGACCGCTCAATTTCCTCAAGAGCGATCGTTGGTCCTCCCGCGAATTCCGAAAGCGACGGTATGACTTGTAAAACTTTCATGAGTTAGAACATCTTCCGATTGCTCGAGCAGGCCGCATAGGATCCGCAGCAAAAACTTTCCCACTGAATGCACAGTACGACTCACTACGGCAAGCAGGTACGATCACAGCAGATCCACACCCGCGGGTTCTTCACGCGACGGTTGAACCCTGACCGTACGCACTGGCTGCACGCGCAACTTAGCCGGGCTCAATAGTCGTTTATTGCTGCAACCGCATAACACGATCAAAGTCGCACCGTCTTTCCCACCCACAGGATCAACGCCTGCAAACCAAAGCGCACGAATATCCAACCGATCAGCGCGGACAGCACGAGAGCTCCGGCCGACTTGGTGATCGATGTCCCGAAATCAAAGAATGGAAACACCGCCACTGATGCTAGCCCCATTCGCAAGACACCCTGCCTCAAAGGTGCGTGCTGAAGCCAACGAAACATATAGCCTATCGCCACCGCGAGCATAAAAATCGGTGAAAACATCCATGGTATTCCGAAATCGATATAACTTTCGGCGACATAACCCAAACTGATTGAGGTTCCCTGCGCCGCCGTTGCCATATTGCGCAAGGTGTACTCCCTGCTGCGATCAGAATCATCGATCGCCGATTTCCCCGGGAACAGCAGTCGCGGCATGAACGGCCGAAGAAGAGCATCGCTCCAGATCTGGCCGTTTGCGTGGGGCACAAGTTTTGGAACGACGTCCAGCACGATACCGAAAAAGGTCACATACTCAATACGATTCGCCAGTCGCTCTAGTGCCTCGACTGACACGACAGCACCACCTAAACTGAGCTCTGTAATCTTATTCAATTGTTGAGTACGATCGACCAGCACCACCTGTTGACCCGTTCCCTTATTAACGAACGCGCGGTAGTCACCCTTAATCATAGTCCACACCATCGCAAACATAAGCATCAGAGTAAATACGACCACAAAAGGTCTAATAGAGCGGCTTGTTATGCGGCCCACCGAGGCGATTAATGCGAACAGCGTCATAAAAAATACGGTCGCGAATTCTGAAAAAAACGCGCCTATCGAAAAAAATACTTCAAACGCAAAGAAGAGCCACCAGTAAATCCAAGCCGGACGTCGTCGAAAACTCACATACGTCAGCATGAAAAAGAATGCCCATCTGAAAAATTGCGTCGCACTGTAGAAAAGCTGGTAGAAAGCACCAGATAGATGGGCTATGGAAGAGAATACGAGCGAAAGCGCCAATGCGAGCAGATACAACTTGACCCACACCCTAAGTGGCTCGGCGCGCGCCTGATCCACTGCCGACCGCACCAGACTAGGGGACGCGGGACCCATCCCGACTCGAAAACCAATCGCCAAAAACAGTAATGCGATGTTGCTCAATTTAATGGCCATCGGCAGATCACCACTTGAGCCAGCGTAAGAGCCCAGTACCTCAATCGGTAAGCCAACAATCGTGGCGTGATATAAAATAAGATTTACTTCTAACCATTGGAACGTGAACATCATCAACAATACGGGAGACTCGCCAGGTCGCCACAACATCGATATCCCGAGAAACAGTATGCCGCCGGCGAGACCACCGAGCAGCCAGTTCGTCCCTGCCGCTATTGCGAAAAAAAAGATACAGGTGAGAAGCCCAATGACACGAACGCCGGTGCGATGTCCGTGCATCAGGCCAGCTGACTTTGCTGGCCTCATCACCATCGAGACGATACCGATTGGGGCACCCACAGTAAAAAGTGCTCCACCCGCGCACTAGGGCTCACTCTGCGATGCGCCCTACTTATGTCGCAAGAACGACTCACCAGTCAGCGCCCACAAACGAACTCGGCAGCCTCACAAATCCCACTCACCGCACGCTCCACCGAATACTCCCTCGAGCGACGGCGCATAGCTGCAGGCGCGGGCGGCGCCACCAACACGCGGGCTATCGTTTGCGACAGACTGTCAATATCTCCAATGGGTGCGATCGCGCCGGCAACACCATCGCCTGCGAGATCCGGCGCACAACCGACGGCATCCGACACGACGATAGGAAGTCCACAAGCCAAGGCTTCATTAGCCACCAGACCCCACGTCTCACGAGAAGTTGATGATAGTACAAGAGCATCTGCAGCGGCATATGCGCGCGGCATCTGCGACTGATTTTGAAACCCAAGCATATGAAGTGAGACCCCCAACGCCGATGCACGCACCCGAATCGCAGACTCGAGCACGCCAGAACCTGCAATCATCACGTGAACCCGTCGATCGATATTCAACTTAGCCACCGCTTCCACCAAGTCGATGGGTCGTTTGAATGGCACCAATTTCCCAGCGAACAAGGCAACTTTTTCGTGAGCACCAATTCCTAAAGCGCCTCTAAGCTCGCTGCGAGCCGCACCCGTGGCCCTCGACTCGAACCAGGCGTTATCCACGCAATGTGGAGAAAAAAACAGTCTTGAATCAGGATAGCGGTAATGCTCGTAGTACTGTCTTGAATATCGACCGACGTATAGCGCAGCATCGAATAACCTGAGAAACGAGGGATAAACCATTGCTTTCGTCACCCGCGTGAGGATACTGCGCGGAGACATCAAATGACTATCGCCGCGCACCATCAAAGGCAGCCGCTGTTGTTTTGCAGCAATGATCGCCTGCATCAAGGACTTGAGGTACCAGCCAAAGACCAAAACCACATCAAAGTGACCGCACTTGAGTTCACTACCAATATCCGGCGTGTCGCTTCCCCAAAAAGCGGCCAAATCTGGCGTCCTAGCAATGTTGGTTAGATATCGATATTCGTAGCCTGAAAGCAGATCGACGTCCCAAAGGTAAGGCATGCCGAAGCCCCCGGTAGCCAGCTTTTCACCCGTTGCCTGTTGTGTGTAGAACACCTTGAGGTCAACATGGGCCGCCAATTCGCGGAAAATCGGTGCGTAGTACTGGATGGGGTGCGAAACGACCACAGCGATCCTCAGCATGACGAAATCTCAGTTGCGCCCCAATTCAGTGCTATGTTCAAAAACCGTCCCACCAACAGAAAACTTCGAAGAACGACATAGTCTATCGGCGCTAAGTATGAACGTGTCCGG
Source organism: uncultured Pseudomonadota bacterium (assembly GCA_903862885.1). GTDB lineage: Bacteria > Pseudomonadota > Gammaproteobacteria > Steroidobacterales > Steroidobacteraceae > CAIKZZ01. The sequence goes on along the minus strand of CAIOZU010000023.1, from coordinate 4,295 downwards.
TCCGACGTAACTCGGCGAATTGCTTGACCTTCCACAACCAGTCGCCGACGCGCTCCGCTTGAGCTTTTGCGGTATACCGGACGAACGCCTGCTCTACGAGTGCTACGGGATCTAACCGACCATTGACACGTTCGAAGAAACGTCGAACGACCCCATGGCTTGACGCGAGGTCGGATGCCGGACCGAATGTCGCCAAGTCACAGCCACCCACTTCTTTCAGAAAAGCGACCGCCGGACAGTCTTCGTGCAGAATCGCGAGCAGTGGTGGGCCGGCCAACAGACAGGGATAAAGTTTTGAGGCGGTATATGCCGGATCGTCGGATCCGAACACGACGATCCCATCGCTTCCGGCCAGCAGCGTCAACGATTCCTTGTAAGGTACCCGCGCTGTTTGCTCCGTTACCTGCTCATGAAGTTCAAATTCTCGGGCGACCGATTCGAACACCTTCGCAGCGTTAGCGCGACCGGAGTATGAAGTGCCAATCACCTCCAAGATCAGCCCGTTACTTGACGCGTGGGCCGCTAAGTCTCTCCACACATTGAAGAACAAACTCGCCGCGGATCTCATATAGTCACCTCCAGCTCCAACGTACCGAAGCACGCGCCGCGACTCGTTCGACGGTGACGACTCGCCGACGGCGACCCGATCAAAATCCTGGCGCTCGGCCGGGAAGGGCTCGATCAGCCCCGGAGGCGCTCTAAGCCGTTCGCCGTAACGAGACGCCAGCGACTCAAGGTATCGCCGTGACACAGCAAGGAACCCCGCGCTGTCTCGTACCACCCAAGGCTCCAGTCTTCTGTTAAACCAACTCGCGACGGCGTACTTAAATCGCCCACCAGGGCGCGCCACCTCCGGTCGCGTCGTGTAGTAATCTGTCACCCACGGATCTTGGTAGTCCATGCAAAACGGCACGCCGGTAGCGCTCTTCCAAAGCGGGCCCAGCACGTGCAAGGGAAATTCCGTCGTCGAAAAAAACACCAAATCGAACGGTACCGACGTATCGGTCAGAACACGCCGTCCAGCACGGTATAAACTTATAATACTCCGTACGCTCAGGCCCCCAAGACCAGGAACCCAAGAAGAATTAATACATCTCACCCGATGAATCGGGACCGTCTTCGGGAGTCCTTCCTCTAGCCAGATTTCGACCGGCGCGCGCACTGCCTCCGGAGCCACCGCCAACACTTCAATTAAAAAACCTGCCGCAGCGAGGTACGGAATTAGCAGCCTGACTCGGTGACAATCTGGCGCGTTCGTTGGTGGAAAACGTGGAGAAACTATTAGCACTTTCACGATGCTCGCACCAGCACACGCAAACGTTTTGGCAAAGGCGTATTCAAGTCATTCAGACCTCTCACAATAAAACCGCAAGAAAACACAGAGTGGCATCTCGATCACCTCGCGATATAAGCACATGCGAACCTTATTTAAGCTAACAGTCATTAACCAGACAAGTGACTGAGCGCGCGCTCAACCAGACCCAGCAATATTACTTTCTCCTGCTCCCAATTATCGCGCTCTGCACCCAACCGATACGCATGTTGCCTCGCCTTCGCTAGAATTTCCGAGTCGCTTCCGAGCAGCGCATCAAGTTGGCCTGCAAGCGCATCCGCATCGTCAACCCGATACACCCAAACAGCGTCTCCCGCATCGCGCGCGAACTCCCGATGCGCGGGAATATCAGAGATTAAGGCCGGAATACCCGCCAACAGATAACTGAATAATTTGTTGGCGAGTGCGATTCGATGATTCGGAGTTCGACCGGTCTCGCCGACAAGGCCTACATCATAGGTCGCAGCAAGTTGCTCCATATCACCCGGCAACGCTGGCGTAAGGAAATGCAGTCGGTCAGGAACGCCGACCTGATGAGCCAGCATCTCAAGTTGCATACGATAATCGGCCTGTGGTGTTCCGCGCAAATATAGATGCGGTTTGCACCGCGCCTTACCTATAGCAATGACGGCACATTCCAGTCCGCGATCGGCGCCGATGGTCTGGGAGAACCAATACAAAGATGGCCCCGGCCTCGCAGTGCCGGCTCGGGTCGGGCCTAAAGGTGCATGCGATTTAGGAAATACATTTCGAATAACGGCCGGCTGGTTGACGCCGTATGAAGCCGCATAGGCGGCGGCAATGCCCGGTGACGCTGAGGAGATGTATGCGCACCCGGGGAGGTATCTCACTTCGACGGCCCGGATCAACGCTCTGAGAGCATCATATTCGGGACCTTCGGGCGGATCACCAAGATGGAAGTCCTCAGCGTCGAAAGCGTAGACGCCACCGTGGCGCTGAGCAGCCAGCGCTGCCGCCGGTAGTGCAGGAGGATAATGTGCAATGTAGAGATCCGCCTTAACTCCAACCGCAGCCTTAATCAGGTCCGGCCCGATGGTATGACACGCCGACTCCGCTATGCGACGACAGCGGAAGCCAGTTTGAAAAAGAAAGAACGCTAGGCGCCGCCGGAGACCGCGGAACACACGCAGAAAAAACCGTGTAGTAGGCCCAAAAGTTACATACGAAATAGCTTTCCATGGACGATCACGAAACGCCTGATCGGCAACACGAGCCCAACCAACAAAGTCAGCTGCAACCACGTGTACGGAATAACCCGCCTCGGTAAGCGCATCGGCTTCTTTCACAAGCCGCGGGTTCATTGATAAATGATTCTGCGTGATCAGACAAACCCGCACCCTACTACCGCGATCAAAATCGGCGGTCTTACTCCGCGCTATGCGATTAATTCCCAAGCGCAAGCAGCTCCTTGACGGCAACTATCTAACAGAAAACTTGAATCGTCGACCACCAATATCTAACGAGTAGTCGCAATCTTTTCATGACGACGAGCACGCACACGGCTCATAATTGGACGCGAAAGCTCCTGCGCGAGACGACAACCGCGCCAACCTACCAAACGAGCCAACGTTTCCGATGCGACGCTTCCGAACCGAGGCCTCGCCGCACCGCCAAGCTCACGTACCTTCTGCATCGCGGTTCTGGAAAGCTTTACCTGCGATGGATACGCGTTAACCGCAAAGTCAAAATAAATCCTAGCCAACGCCCGCCTTGCACGCGATGAATCTATTCGAGACAGCAAATGCGACTCAATACTATTCAAATGCTGTAAGTGTCCGCTTCTATGCATGGCGTCACGACGCCCGCTTAAGCTACCACCGCGGGGATGCTTACGATAGAAACACAGCGCGTCGTTACAATTTTTAATGCCATCACTTTCAAGAACCACTCGAGCGAAAAACTCACCGTCGTCAATCGGACTACGGACGGGATTCCAGGCGCCCACCCGACTAATAACGGACCGTGGCGACAACCAACAATGGAGCGGCACCATAGAGCCTTTATCCGGTCCAAGCAACTCCACCAGCCAATTAACCGGATCGATCGAATCGACAAACGGCCACCCTTGATGCCGCACGCCGGCATCTCGCGACTGTCCGTCGTTAAAATAAACTACGGGGCATAGAGCGAGCGTATTCGCCGAACAGTCGGCCAAAGCGACCAGCTGGTCTGATATCTTCGTCGGCCCAAGGAGATCATCTGCATCCAAAAATTGAATATAGTCACCTTGCGAGTGTTCGAGCGCACGATTGCGCGCCACGCCCGCCCCAAGATGGTCCTGCGTCAGAACCTTCATATCCGGACCATTCAGTCGCTGTAGTACAGCGCGCCTACCATCCGTCGAACCATCATCCACGATGATCATTTCAACACGTCTGTAGGTTTGCGAACGGACAGAAGCAATCGTGTCCGCGACCCATCGCGCGGCGTTCAAACACGGAATCAATACGGACACCTTGGACATTCCTTAGCGACCCCCGTTCACGCTATAAAAAATCGATTCAACAACGCATTAACGCACACATACTTACCAAAACGACAAAAGCCCCCACTAACCCAAGCCCTGCATTACCCCGTTCACAATGCCGTAGAATGCACTAGCGCATTTCTCTAGCGACAAATTTTCTAAGACAAATGACCTAGAATCAAAAAATCCCTGCTGCTGCTTGTAGAGAAAGTCACTTAACGCGTGCTCAAATGCGACTAGATTAGAAAACCTAATACCGCAGCGCTCACTCCAGTAAGGCACCGACGAGACCGGTTCGTACCGCACGCGTTCCGGAAAAAACTCTGGATCCTGCCAATAACCACTGACCTGCCTTGAGATAACTGGTCCAGCCTGATGTTCCCTAAAATAGAGGAACGGAGGGTTAAGGATCATGCCAAAACAACGGTTTACGACAGAAGAGATCATCCACAAGCTGCGCGAGGCCTCGCGCAG
>CAIOZU010000022.1 GCA_903862885.1 uncultured Pseudomonadota bacterium | reverse complement strand
CCGCCATGCGAGGCGAACGGATTCCAGGGCGCTACTAGGTTTCCTGGTAATCGTCCATTGATGTATATCTTTAGCGGCGTAGTACGATGGGATCCTGAATCCTCAAGGTACCTGTGAAATATCATTCCAAGATGTGCTCGCACCTCTTCTATTAGGCTGAGGAATCGTTGGTGTGCCTCATTTGAATCCACAGCCGAGTCGTCTACGATCCGATCGAGCGACTGCCACTGCACAAGGGTTCCCGATTTTAGGTCGCTAAGATGGTCATATGCTTCGCTCCCCACGCTTGGCGCCGCCTTCATTAGCCGCCACTCGTCGTGTTGGGCAACGTAGGCTAAATCCCAGCACCTGCCGGAAATGCTTGAGCCGATCGTGCGAGACCACACGGTCAGCTTGCGACTCTGAGAAAAAGATGCGGTCTTTAAGCCAAGGCCGAATCGGCCTAAATCAGAAAAACTTCGTTGATCAAGAGGATTTGCGCTACCTGGCCGCATTGCGGATACGAGCGTTTCTTCGTTCATGCCGATGCCATCATCGAGAATTGAGATGGTCGATGCAGGCCCCGCCCAGTAAAAGTTGATCCAAACCGATCTCGCTTTTGCTGTGACGCTATTATCGAGTATATCTGCTAAAGCGGTCGGCATCGAATACCCTACCGATCGCAGTGACTCAAGTAAGGCGCTAGGCTTTGGGGCGCTTATCTCGTAATCTGTAGGCATACTCGATGATCCGTTTTGTTTCAATTTTGTGAGTCTAGACACTTCGAATAACCCGGACGGGATCTTTGCTAGAAAACGTGCGCCGCATTTGAGCGATGCCAGTCATTATATTAATTGACCGCATCAGTTTATGGTGTGTCATGAGGACAAAAAAAAATCACTAATAGTCGCAACTCTCGTAATTATAGTTACTAGACCCCCTATTGCATTTTTTGTGTATTTGTGCTTTGCGACCCATTCGTCCGAATTGATTTTGCGTCTGTCTTAACTGCGCGGCATCTTTATACTTTGCTGACTATTGCGGCGATGCTTGTTCCAACTTGTAGTGCAAGCATTGGCGGCACGGCGTTCCCTACCTGGTGATACTGCTCGGTGCGATTTCCGCAGAAGAAGTAGTCGTCCGGGAAGGTTTGAAGACGGGCGGCCTCCCGCACTGTCAAACTGCGGCACTGCTCCGGCCCGTAGTGAATGAAGTAGTGCCCGTCCTTCGATATATGGGAAGTGACGGTGCTAGACGGCCGGTCGGCAGTCTGGACCCGGAAACGGTCGCCGAACATCTCTCCCTTGACGGCGGCCTCAACGTTCGCGTGACGCGGCCTCAGTTCCACCGGAAAATCCCTGAGACTGGGCGATCGGCCCGTCACGTCTGCGAAACTCGATGCAAACAGATACCGATGAAGGTCTGCCTGCATGTGACCTCGTGTCTGATGAAGCGTGAGTCCTGTTGCTCCCTTTCGGTACCACTTGGCTAGCGTCGTATCCCGTATCCCGTTGCGATGATGTGTCACGAACTGGGCACCAGTACCCGAGGCTGCCGCGAGGGATATGAGCGCACGTTCAGTTCTTACGACGATCGGATGGAGCGTAGATGCTCGCCCCCCCTGCATCCACTTTGCGTGTCGCGCCTCGCGCACGGCCTCTATCCAGGTCTCTCTAGAGTCTCGTGCCTTCGACAGGCGGCTTCTTAAGGTCGGAAGGTCGCCGAGCACACTCGCCACTGACACATGACGAGGCGACGTGTCTAGCGGCTCCGGAATCCCTTTCACATCCGACCGCACCCCGACGATGAAGACTCGGTGACGCGACTGAGGAATATGATGATCCTCCGCGCGCAGCAGAAAATGATGCGCCGGATCATTACCGTCTATGAATTCACGCCCGCCTGCCGCACCAAGACCATATAGCCGGTAAACTAGCGAGCGGTGGCCGGAAAGCCCGAGCGCCAATGTAGGTCGACGAAGATCCTTGATGATCCGCTCGAATATCCCATTCCCGTCATGTTTGGATGACAGGATGCCCCTCACGTTTTCCATTACGAATACCGCTGGCCGGTGTCGCGCGACGATCTGCAGGTACTCGCGGTACAGGAAGTGGCGTTTGTCATCCTCGAAATTAGGACGTGTCGACCGCATGCGTGCGCGTCCAACGAGCGAATATGCTTGGCACGGAGGACCGCCGATCAGTACCCAAGGTTGGTCGGTGTGGCCAAGCGCTGCGCGCACGCGGCGGGTCACTGCCGAGGAACTTTCGACGCCTAGCTCCGCCTGCCATGTCTTGGCCTGTGCCGCCCTCGCTTCCATGGGGTGAGCGTCATAAAGTTCTGAGAGTGATAGCTCCCCCTTCACATACGCCAAATACTCATCGGGAGCTTCAGTGAAGGCGCGGCGAAACTTGCGCAGTGTCAGGGTGCTGCAGGCGATCTCATCTTTTTCGATCGATAAGGCCACGGTAAATGGATGCCGTCCCGCGTGACATAATTCACTGAATCCCTCGGACAGCCCGCCGGGCCCAGCAAACAGGTCTATGATCGGAATGGGTCGGATCTTCTGTTTCACGGGCCTGTCCGGGTTGCTAGTAGAACGAACGATAAGGGTACCAGGTTGCCGATTGGTAATCACGGTAGGTTTGCTCGTGACGGTGTATCCCTTTACGGTTAGGACCTTAACCAAAAGATAGGCATATGACTACCGATTGCCCTTTTTGCGACTTAGCTGCGTCACGGGTGTTCCTGCGAACCCCCGATGTCATCGGACTCTGGGACGGATATCCAGTATCTCTGGGGCACTCTCTGCTGGTTCCGGTTCGCCACGTAGCGAACTGGTTCGACGCGACTGCGAGAGAACGCGCAGCGTTAGTGGATGCCATCGATGAGGCTAAGCTGCGAATCGATGCGTCCCATCACCCCGACGGCTACAACATCGGCATCAACTGTGGGGCGGCAGCCGGACAGACGGTCTTCCACCTGCATATTCACCTAATTCCACGCTATGACCACGATGTCCCGGATCCGCGTGGTGGCGTACGTCACGTGATCCCTAAAAAGGCGAACTACTTGACGGGAGCGGCGGGCTCTACTCCCGATACTAATGGCGAGTTGCTCAATGAGTAACGCCGGGCCGACGCCTGAGGATCAGCTCGCATTCCTCGGCAACATTGAGCGACTACTGCTTGAGGGGCAATTTGTCGCTTCCTACAAGTACGCGTTATTGCTAGCACTCGTCGACCTCGCGGTCCGACTTGGGCAAGATGATAGCTCCGAGCTCGACGTGCCGCTTGATGACATTGCTCAAGGATTCATAGAGCTCTACTGGCGACAGTGTGCACCCTACAACACTGGGGTCCGTGACGGTGACGCTGGAATGTTGATGCAGAATACGGGGAGCCAAGCTAAGCTTATCACTGTGGTTGACGCACTGAGAGTCGCATGTCCATCGCTAGGCAACGCCCGTAAGTCGCCGCTATGGCAACCCACGATAAGGTCGGTCATGAAGATCGTCGAGGACATGCCGCTATGGCGTTTACAGCACCTGCGGAGTGGTGACTGCGCGTTTCTCTATCCCAGAATGCTTAGAAAAAATTGCATCCGACTGAAACCCGGGGTGGCCGCCAACCTCAGGCGTTTCCACGGATTCATAGTACGCATGGTTGAGTCGGAATGGCTGCGATTCATCCAGTCGCTTCCTAGCAATGCACATGTGCTCGGTCCCACTGCCGACCTAGAGCAGTTCCTATTTGGTAGCGACCGCGGCAGACTCGCTGAAATGGTTGCTCCCCTATCGGAAGTTCAACACGGTCAGTGCTTCTACTGCTCGCGCAACATTGCGATGCCCGAGGTTGATCACTTCGTTCCGTGGGTGCGTTACCCGGCCGATCTGGCATACAACTTGGTGCTCGCCTGTCGTAGCTGCAATCAGAATAAAAAAGATCTATTAGCGGCAGAAGCCCATCTTGAACGCTGGCTGATACGAAACGATCGCCAGGCAATCGCAATCGAAACGGCCGGCATCGAAGCTGGTCTCGTGGTGGACCTTGCCCGTACGGTCCGCGTAGCCGAATGGGCTTATACGAGGACGAGCTTCTCCGAAGCTGCCGTCTGGGTCGCGCAGGACACCACCGGATTGCTCGTTGGGCAATGGCACGTGCTACTGACCAATACCGAACAGTCGATGCTCCCGTAGGGCTTACTGCCTTAAGCCACCCCGATGCACACCTCAATTCATTACAGACCTACAGACTGCGCTAAACAAGTGATGCCTGTAGTCTTGCTTAGCGTCTACCCTACCGAGGGTGACGCCGCGCTGACCAACTACGAAATCTTGAGCCCGAAAGTCTTACCAAAAAATATTAAAACCCACACGATGCAGGAAGTGTATAGCTGCATCGGTCCTCAGCCATCTGAGCCTATTGGTTTGTGCCTCGCAATATTTAGATACGAGAGCTAGAATGAAGGCCGAAAGCTAACGTGAGAACGAGTCTCCATTATCGTAGCGGTTTTGTGCCTAACTAAACTGGTCCTGACCCCGACGGGTTTAGAGTCCTTACGCCTTGTGGTAAGACATTATGAATGTACTCATCAAAAAATTGCAAAGTCAAGAATCTGGATACAGTGGCGATAAGCCTGGTCAACGCGGAAAATACATTTTGATTCCGCAGAAGGCATATGAGTTATTTCCTGACATGTCGGCGGCTCGAAGAAATTCATTTCGAACCATTCGTTTAAAATACGATCCGTCTGGTGGTTGGATTGGTGCCTACTACGTTTGGCACAATACTGCATTGTTTCCAGAGTTGCAGATGAAGCGCGCTCACAACGAGAGACGCATATATCGAAATGACACTTTAGATTATAGCTTATCATTGGATCGTGGTGCCATTGTGCTATTTGCACCAACTGACGACGAGCGATTAGATATTTGTGCAGTGTCCTTAACTCAGAGTGATCCAGAGTATCGCTTGGTTGAGGCCCTCCTTAGTGGAAAAACGAATAAACTAACGTCATTGAGCGCACTGCGCAGCGCCGCCCCAGTAAAGACTGCCCATCTCAAATTACTAATAGATACTTCGTATAGGGAAGCTACTAATCAGGGTCCATCCGTTGTAAATACCTCAGAAATAATAAAAGAGGGAAACACGCATCTCGCAAGCCAAAGTGCGGACCCTACTGCGCATGACGATCCGCTCCTTGCACTTGGTGTAAGTTTCAAGACGCAAACGGATTTCTCTACTGCAGTGAGAGAGGTGTATAACAATCGGTGCGCGATCCGGGAATCCTATGTTTACAAAGATCATCCTATTGGCCTAGATGCTGCGCATATTCGTGCTAAAGCTGATGCTGGTAATTTTCTACCAAGCAATGGGATACTGCTATCCACCGATTTTCATCGTGCTTTTGACGAAGGGCTGTGGACCCTCACTGATGATTTGAAGGTGCAGGTGCACGATGATGTGAGTGATGGGCTCTTGAGAGATTTCCATGGGAAACGTATAGCAGTCCCCAAGGAGAATATCGCGTTTGCGCCATATGCTGGCTACGTCAAATGGCACCAGGAAAATACGTTTGGCTTTTTTCGACGCCTTTCGAACGTATAGTGGTTCGAGCTTAGGCAGCGCTGAGTCGTCGTGAGGCATTGCTCACATGACTTGCAATGAAATTATTTTTTCAGAGTGCTAGTGTTTCCGGCGCCTCTCAAGTGGGTGTGGTTAAGATTTGTGCGAGCTGTACGTGTGACGAAAATCTCTCTAAAACTAGGCCACATGTCTATTAATGAATGCTGTGTAGTTAAGCGGGCCAAGAAATTGGCGCGACAGATATTCAGACAGTGGTAGCGATGGGTAAGCGCGGCAAGTGTTCTATTTATGTTTTTGTAACAATTTGCTTATGTGACCCGCAAGTTTAAAAGAGAATAGTGGCGGTACTGCATTGCCAATCATCTTGAATTGGCTGCCCATGCCTCCGAGAAACTCAAAGTCGTCGGCAAATGTCTGAAGCCTAGCGGCCTCTCGAACCGTTATTGATCGTGCCTGCAGCGCGTCCCAATGAATATGTCTTAAGCCATCCTTATATAGATGAGCAGGTATCGTGTTGCTTGGCTCATTGGGGGAGATAACGTGGTACTTGTGCACGGCTGACGTTTTACCAGTACGCTCGGTGTACAGTTTTTTCAACGAATCTATAGAGTGATACTTATTGGCGCCCGACATAAGATCGCGGGCCAACAGTTGAAATATTGCAATATCCCGTCTGCTGTGAAAGCGCGGTACGTGGTTTAGCGCGGCAGCAGTGTTGACCGTGTGGGATAGCCCATCATCAGCTTTTACAACACATGGTTTCGGGAAACACTTTGGGAGCCCCCTAAGTGCCGTACGGGCGGTCACTTTTTCTATTAGCGAGGTGTCAGATCGGAATCGGTGGTAGAAATCGCACAAGATTTCCTTCGTTTGTCTTGATCCGCCAAAGGCCTGTCGACGGAGACCTACAATTACGACGCGGGTCCGTCGCTGAGGCACGCCATACTCGTCGAGATTAAATTTTGCATCGCTAAAGTTCTCTAGCGTTTCGTAGCCAGCCTTGCTGAAAGCATCTCGAATTCGACTTACAATTGGTAGCCCGCCGGGCGCCGCACTTAGTATTCCTGGAACGTTTTCAAACACAAATACATCTGGCTTGATGCGCCGCATCACAGATATGTAGCTTTCAAACAGGTAATTTCGATAGTCAAACTGCATTCCGTGCTCGTCACGAATACGGCCTGCTAAGGAATAAGCTTGGCAGGGCGGACCCCCAATTAGGACGTCTATTTTTCTACTGGATGGTAGTAATGCATTTAAGCCTCTGCTCGTGCCAAATTCCGTATCGTCCCAACCTTTAAATAGTTCGTCGATGCGTTGGATGTCAAAGCGCAGTACGCGTGTCTCGGCGTCCGTGATGCGCCATTTTTTCTTCAATCTGTTTAATAGCGTAAGACTGGACGGCTTGTCCCACTCTACATGGGCTAGGCCTTTGAACTTTCGTGTTTTCTCAAAGCCATCCGTCAGGCCGCCACAGCCCGCGAATAAGTCAATATAGCTGTACATTTACGTTATTGATTTCAATAAATGCCGTGCCAAGGCTTCGGCTAATAGTGGGGGGACCGCGTTTCCGACTTGCCGATTTTGCTGAGTTTTCGTTCCCTCAAAAACAAAGGTGTCAGGGAATGACTGCAGGCGCGCGTTTTCACGAATGGTGGGTACCCGATTCCACTTATAATGAAAGTGATTCCGATGGCCAGTATCGATTGTGCGAGACGGTTTTTGGCTGTGGTAACGCGTCCAAGCTTCGTTGAATGTACGGCTCGTACCGACGCCTGGGGGGAGGCTTTTGTAATTTTGGCCTTCTGGCACTAAAGATATTACTGACTTAACTAAGTCCGTATGGCGCGTTGCGACATGGTTCCAGAGCACGCTCGAGCCGGCTCGCATTCGCGCCTGGTATTCTGATGTTGCCTCACCTATATAGGCATCTTTTTCGACGCCCAGTTCATCGTTACGTGCCTGCAGGTCGCTGATAGCCTGTTCGCAGGTGACATATGCGTCCTCAGCGGTAGTGGGCAGGGGAAATTCGAACGGAGGACATTCTTGGCGTACCCCAACAATAAAAAGTCGCTCACGTACTTGTGGAACGCCGTAATCAGCTGCGCATAGGACTCTTGGGGTCGTGACTTGGTAACCTAATGTATTAAGTCTTGAAACGACTTCCTGCAGAACTGAGCCGCCGTACAGTGTCTTCATTCCTTTGACGTTTTCGATGAGGAATGCTCGTGGTTTGAAACGAGAAATTGCTTTTATGACTGCAAGATAGAGTTGGTTTCTCCGGTCATCAAAATTTCGAGTGCCTGTCAACGAGAATCCTTGGCATGGTGGGCCAGCGATGACGACGTCTATGCCTTGTTTTCCGACGGCTTTGGCTATTTGAGTGCAAAATTCCTCGTCGTATAGGTCTATGAGCGATGTTCGATCGGCGCCAAAATTTTTGCTATACGTTTTTAGTGATGGCTCATCATGATCAATGCCGAGTAACAACTGGTATCCCGCGGACTTAAATCCAACGGATAGGCCTCCGCATCCACAAAACATGTCGATGAAGGTGGGGCTGCGTGTCTGATCCATGCGGGGAGCGTCTAGTTCGAGCGTGTGTTGTTGAGCGGTTCTAGTCATATCTCAATTGTAAGAGTCTTCTTTTCTGGGAGGAGATGTTTTACACGCCCTACTTTTGTTTTACTGAACAGAGCCGGATTGGCCTCTGAGATAGCTAGGGGCACCATGCCGATTTTAAGCTGTCCCTTAAATACTAGAAAACCACTTTTTGCCGGCCCGATGCTAGATCGGTACTCCCGTGGGTCTCCAATCTTGAGCTTTAAGGTGACCATGTCTCCTTCCTTAACCTCGGAGAAGGAAAGAGGCGAGGTTGATGCTAACTTTATTTCCACGGACGGACCTCTAAAACGCAAGTGCGATCATTTTCGACTTGTGATGCGACCGATGCGCGTCGGTCAGAAGGCGTATTTCCGAATACAGTTTAAGGCGCTTTTAGTGTAATCGGAAAGCGGTCTGGTGGCGAATCTGGATTCAGCGTTTTCAGGGAACGTTGGAGATGATTGGGTTTATTGAGCTTGACGTAGGGTGTCCTACCTTCGCAGTATGGTTGAACGTCTATTGGGAGCGACATCATTGACAGTAGAGGCTAAATCTGAGATTCCGCGGCCTCGGAAACTCAAGAAAGACACCGCGGCTACCAAACCTGCGCTGCGAGTCAGCCACCTTGTTTATGGACGTGAGACACGTGGACAGCGGGTTGTTTACTGTAAAGATCCGGATCCGCGCTGTCTAAATAAGGCGGTTTCTGAGGCTGTGGTGCTTCATCGCTGGCGTCATCGAAAGTTGACAGGTCATGTGTTCAGCGGAGCTCGCTTACTTCCACACGTATGGCGAGCTATCGCTAGCGCATTTCCCGATAAGGCAGAAACCTGGTGGATGAATGATGAAAAAGCCATTGCGGAAAAAATTCAGAGCGCCCGAGCTACCAAGTCAGTGCTCTGGAGTGCCCTGCCTACGCCGAAGATTTTCTTCGCTCTGTGCCAAGCGTGCGGGCCTGAGCGACTTAATAAGCTTCTCAGTAGGCACTCTTCACCCGCGCGGGAAAAAAAGTTTGGAACACCAGATCTTTTTCTATTTTCCGTCGAACTGCGGACTGGCCGTATCTCGAACGTTAGATTCGTTGAAGTGAAACGACCAGATGAGGCTGTCAGTCCCGATCAATGTGAAGAGCTAAAGTTCTTAGAGTCGCTTGGTTTAGCTGCTCGCATATTGAGGCTGCAGGAAAGGAGCGGTTAACAGTTCCGAGATACAAAGAATGGGTCTTGTCTTTAACGAAGACAAAGACTTATACACCGTGATGACGACACCCTCCGGGTCGTCGGGCCTGCCAACTCACCGGGGTCACTGAAGGCTGTGCCGGTCCGCTGTCCGCTTTATGAGTGTTCGACGCTGATCGAGATACTCCCCTAGGGGGCTGTTTTCAGCATTCGTACTCGGACGGCCCCTAGCGTGCGTGGTCCTCACAAGTTATTTTGTAACCAATTGTAAGAAAGCCCCCCGCGCATCCGTCTAATCCCTAGTAAACCCAACTTGGAGTCACGGACATGCCCTATCCCCTCACGCCTCCCCTGCCAGCACCATCATCGACCGGCAAAGCACCGGTTCTGACCCTAAGCCATGCCCGCGGGCTACGCCGGCAAGCGGATCAGTATTTGGCTGAACGCCTAGAACGAAATCCCCCAGGCCAAGGGCCACGCCGCTTTGGCCCACACGTTCGCACTGAGAATAAACGACTTCAGGCAGCTTATGGCGAGCGAGCGCGACAAATTAAGAATTCCAAGCGGGAGGCGATGTGGGCGCTCGTGCTACTTGATTCAGATGATACGTATCGGCTGGCAACCCGGCGTCTGGTCAGGAAAGACGGTGTGGTTGAGGCCTCACTCTCTAGGCTCCCTATGGTGATAACCGCCCACTTCGTGGAGCGGGTCATGCAGGCCGGTGGCCACGGCGTCGGCTCCCTGCTCGATGTGCTCATAGGTTGCGCTGACGCGATCTACCCAGTGGCCCCGTGGAACCGATCTAAAGCGAATAGGGCAGGCTGTGAGTGGGCCCTTTGTGGTGAGGTGGCCATCGCCTTGCAGGGTGGCTTGGTGTGGGGTTCTATGCCGACTAGCGGCGATCTGATCCTTCGCACCCTCGTGGCCGAGCCCTGCCTCGAGTATCGACACTTAGCCCAGTGGCGAGCCTTATGCTCGGCGCCGGTGCACGTCGCAGTGCAGCCAAGGCCCGCAAAGACGCGTTTTACTGTCTCTGGTCAAGTGAACACCAGAACCTTGGGCGAGCGCTCTGGCTCGCTGTCGTATCAAGATCAAAAAATGACCCCGATACCCGCGATGTCACCGCGTGGTGAGCATGTGCAACACCCCGCTCCCTAAGCCACGCGCTATGATTCAGTGACATGCCACCGACTGTACCTAATACCCTGCAGCACGATATTCAGTTGCTAGCCGCCGTACTCTCCAATGAACGCGGTGCCGCTGATCGCTTGCTGCGAGAGATCACACCACCCCTACGGATTATCGTGAGAGGCCGTATGCGAGTGGATGAGGTCGAGCATGTGCTGGCCGACTTACTACAGGCTCTGTGGAACGATGGCTGGCGAAAGCTGCGGGCCTGGCGACAAGACGTACCTCTGCGCCATTACCTGTCGGTGATCGCCTGTAACCACTGCAACGATGCGATGCGCCGTCGGCGCGACGACCTAGCAGATGATCCAACGGTGCCGCTGATTCATCGGGGGCTTCGCAGTGAAGCCGAGGGTGAGCGTGAAGTGATGCTCGCTCAAGTCACTGAGTGCCTGGATAAAGGCTTTGCTGCCATCAGTCCCGCGAAACAGCAGATTCTGAGGTTGCGGCATGAACAAGGACTCGGACACGCAGCGATTGCAGAAGCGCTCGAAAAGTCCATCGGCTATGTGGGCAGTACGCTGGCTCGAGCAGAAGTTGCACTTAAAACCATGATGACCGGTCTGTGTGCGGAACTTTTAGATCACATACTCGGTAAGCGGAGGACCTGATGGGTGCGCCACCGCCACTGCAAGAGGAAGATTTTGTGCGGATGCGTGATGGCATCACCGCACAAAATGATATGGCCTTTGTGCTTGAGAGAGACCCGGAAGCGCGTCGTCGTCTGCTCGAGTGTCGTATTTTCGCACTCGTGCTATCACTGCGACATCGTGCTTTGCTGCCAATACCTCCGCTCTTTCTGTCCGTTTCATCCCTACCCAGCAAACCAGTGAAAAAAAGAGCAGTTGCTCCGATCACGGCTGATGTGCTGATGCGTTATCTAGAACAGGATCTATCGGCTCGAGAGCTTCGTGCTTTGGAACATCGTCTGCGCCGAAATCCACGCGATCTCGCTTTGCTTTTGGATCTACGCGATGCGTGGTCTGACAACCATGACACCTTACCATTGCCAACCAGACTTCCGACCCCTACTCGCCGCGTAGAGATGGGAATGCTCCGCATGCAGGCGGTGGATGGCCAGCTGCTTTTTCAGCACGAGCCAGGGGACACAGACCAAGATACCTTTCTAGTGGCTGCAAGTCGCTCGAGCGCGAGTGACTTTATGATGAGGCACGACGTCGGTACAGGTAGAGAGGAACCCCTCTCCCCTAATGTACGTGAACTGGAAGCGCGCATTGATGAGATTGCGATGGTGATGCGTCGCATCACTGAGCAGATGGAGAGTACCCGACGCAGTATGGATGACAGGCGTAACGGCCGAAGCCTTGACGAGCTAGAAAAGGTATTGACCCGGCTCCGTGAGGAGTTTAGTCAGCTGATAAACGCGTTCAGCGAGCTCGACCGCCGCATCAGTGCCGCGGGTGAAGTGGCTAATCAGACCCGTCAGCAACAGCGTGACGAACTCACGTTGCGACGGCTGCGGCGCGACGGCTGGGACGATAGCGTTGAACTCGAGGCGGGTGCCTTCACGATAACCATCACAGGCCAAAGGACAAGCGGGACCAGACTCCAACTTACGCTTGTGGCCGCGCGTGGGGTTGATCTGGCCGACTTTGAAGTGACGCTGATGGTACCAGGTCACTCATTTAAGTCCTATGAGCCACGCTCTCCGGGTGCCTTTGAGGTATTTTATCGCGATGAGGGGGCTCAGCTGCTATTTCAGGCTGGCTCTACCTACGTGTTAAACATCGAAGGCTAACCGCCTGTTCAATTTATTTTTGGATGACATGTAAGAAATCGATGGCATGACTCGTCTTATGGGGTGAACGATCACTTCATTAGAGGAAAATAACATGCTCTCCGATCACTCCAAACTTGCCGATCTCTCCGACCTCACGGGTCTCCGTCTGCTAGAGGCTCAAATTGCTGGCGCCCTCGCGGTGGTCCCCATCATAGGCTCATCTGATAGTCCACCTCTGGATTACCCACTGCTCGATGACGCCTTAGCATCTGGCACCGCTC
The DNA here is from genome assembly GCA_903862885.1 of uncultured Pseudomonadota bacterium. Lineage (GTDB taxonomy): Bacteria > Pseudomonadota > Gammaproteobacteria > Steroidobacterales > Steroidobacteraceae > CAIKZZ01. The sequence goes on along the minus strand of CAIOZU010000022.1, from coordinate 3,073 downwards.
GGATCACGGAAGTGTCCGAGGGCGGCCAAGTGCCGGAACTGTTGTTTTTAAATAAAGGCGCTAAGCCAGTGCTTTTGTTAGATGGCGAAGAACTGGTCGGTGCCAAGCAGAATCGGATTCTCAATCTCACGATTTTGGTACCGGCTTATTCAGAGATTCGGATTCCGGTGTCTTGTGTTGAACGCGGTCGCTGGTCGTGGCGTTCTAGGGAGTTTGCAGGCTCTGATCGGGCACTGTATGCGGAGGCACGCCGTAGTAAAATGGCTCAGGTGTCAGATTCCATGCGGCATGGCTCATGGAGTTCGGACCAGAGCGCGCTGTGGGAAGGGATTGCATCAAAATCCGCCCGAATGGAGGCGCACTCCACCACCGGTGCTGCCTCAGCCATGTATGAGCAAAGTACCGATGACTTCGAGCGCATGCTAAACATCGTTCGACCTGTTCCTGGGCAAGTGGGAGCCGGGTTTTTAATTCGCGGTAGTCTGGTTGGCGTAGAACTCTTCTCCTCTCCCGCACACTTAGGGCGGCTCCTACCGAAACTGGTGCGAAGCTACGGGCTTGATGCGCTTGACCAAGGCTCAAAGCGGAGCAATCGATCACAATCAAGTGCGTCGGGTGACAGCCTAGAAGAATTTATGAATTCCCTGATGGAGATGAAGCCTGAGCGGCATCCCGCTGTGGGGCTGGGTGAGGACTGGCGGTTACGCGGTCAGCGAGCTCTCGGGGCGGCATTGGTGCATGATGGGCGCCTAGTGCATCTGTCGGCATTCGTGGGGAAGGCTTGATGGATGCGCACCACCCTACTGTCAGAGGTTGCATCTTGTGGCAACAACTGATGCGCCGAGGAGTATTTTTCAACTTCTTTCATGAAAAGGGTTGGATCGCGGCTAAGTGTGCGAAGGCGGCGCAAGTGAACCGGCCGGGCTTTCGGTCGGCTCCTTCTTTCTTTTACGAGGCATTTTCTTCGGGATGATGCAAAGCTCCACTGCCTCGGCGAGCTTGGCGGCAATCAAATCCCTGCCGTGCTTGTCCGGCATCGACGGCAATTCACACGAAAGACAGGAGAGTCCGGCTTCGTCCATAGTCGGATACCAGAACATTCCTCGCTTGCGGAATGCCTCGTCCAGTGCCTTGGTTCTCCTGAGCTTCTGATCTTCCCCGAAATAGAACCTGAGCATCGGGAACCTGACTTCTCTGGATGCGCAAGGCGTTACTTCGACCACGTGCCCGGGAGACAGTCGCACCACCCATGAATCGCGCGAGCGCCCCGTGGCCTCGATCTCGTACCCGAGTTGATCTAGCTCCTTGCGCCACTCCATAGACAGCGCATCGGAGACCACGTCCTTTTTTTCCGTCCACTCCGCAAGAATGATGCCGGCAGTTGAAATGACGACGGTCGATGTTGTATCGGTTTCATTTCTCGATACCGAAAATATCTTTTCGAAACCCGGAGATCGGTTTGCCAACGCCGAGACCATGATTCTTGTGAGGGTAGACAACAACGGCAGTTGATTCTTCTTCTGCTTCCAGGATGTATTGACTATTCCTCGCTTCAGGCCTATCAGAAAGGCGGCCTCGGTAGTCACTTTGGGTCCCGAGGGCTTTTCAACATCAAGAAATGTAGACAACGCATCGACCCTGTCCGTAACAACTCCGAGCAGCGCTCCTCTCAAGATCACCGACTTGTCGTCCGAAAGGTGATCGCCATTCAGGGCAATCCGCCCCTTTATTACATCTCGTGCGATATCTGCCCACGCGCTTAGCTGCTTCGGTAGCTCGCTGTCACGAGCAGCAAGAGATGAATGTCGCTTCACAACTTCGTCGATCAACGAACGCGGCCCGGCACCTTCATCCGCGGCAAAAGCAGCCACAACAGCACTCTGATGCTTCGAACGAGAAACTTCGACATTGCCTTCCAGGAGAATTTCGCAAGCGGCCACGAAGTCGATTTCTTCGCCACCCAGCTGCGCGTGCAATGTTTCATCCAGAAAACACGCTATCGCATAGCGACAAATTTCTTTGGCCTGTCCTAGCTCGAGAAGGCAATTCACGCCCGCGGAAAGGCGGTCTGCGACTCGGCCGATGTCGACAGTCGATTCGACAAACGGGGCGCGAATGGAAAATCTGGGGTCACCCTCGTGGTCGAAGAGATTTTGTTCCACTCGACATGGGAATGTCTCGGTATCGAATTCGTCCACAGGTCTGAACCTGAAATCGTCCGCCTCCGACTGTGTCCGGAAAGTCAAACCGACGATGTCTCCGTATCCCACTGTTCTCGGCATCCGAAGAACCGCTTCCGGTTCAACCTCTACAAGAATCGGAAACCGTTCCGGACGTCCAGCTCGGAGCGCCTCCGCTTCGGAATGCCGCAATCCGGAACTCAGGAGCGCAACACCTTCCGGCTGAACCGCAAGATTTATCGAGTTGACCGGAAAACATTCCGATATGCATAGGCTGCCGAGAAGCAGGAGTGCATCCTCCCTATTGCAAGGAAAGAAGAGGCGAATGTTCTTGCTTTCTGCATCCGCGCTGGCGACTTTCTCTACGGTTGCAGGCTGCTCCTGAATGGTCCCTTTTTCCTTTACGCGCGCATCAACGGCAGCATTCGTCTCGGCGGCATCAGATACCGGAGCAGGCGGAACTATATTCAATTCTATTGTTTTCATTACTTCCTCCACCAACCCGCACGTTTTGCGCAGTACACGAACCCCAGCGGTTCCAAACGCGGTGCCAATTCATTTCCGCCTTTTACCCAGACAGCACCGCCTTTCGGGCGATTATCGATGAGCGAGAAAATCCCATCTGTTACCAGTTTCAGCAACACTGACTCCCAGTCGGAAGTCGCTCGCGAAGCGGAACCCGTTCCGCCCGTCTTCTCCGATGCCTTGGAAACTGCAGGCTGCGCGGGCTTGGCTAGCGATTTCCCGGACTTCAAAGCCTGTGCGGGATTTTCTCGTTCGAGGAACTCCTCGCCCGGCAGACAATCGTAATATTTTCCGGTCCGGGCTTGCCGACCGGAATCCACAAGACTGACCCATTCCCGACCACGTGATACCGCCACGAACATCTGCAT
>CAIOZU010000021.1 GCA_903862885.1 uncultured Pseudomonadota bacterium | reverse complement strand
GTACGATTGGCGGCGGGTGCTGAGTTTGTGGTGATGGTGTGTGGCGATGTGATGACCATGCCGGGCCTGCCTAAGATCCCATCAGCCGACAAGATCGATATCGATGATCAGGGTAAAGTCATTGGATTGTTCTAGGCTTTGATTTTTTTAGCTCGAGTCTCTATGGCAGGGGATAACGCATGACAACTGAAAGCAAGAGTGATCAGACGGTACCTGGAAGCAGTGGACTCGAGCGGGGAATTGACTGGACGGGTGCCTTTTGGGTAGCGAGCGGCGTACCGCCGCTCGTGCTCTTTAATATCGGTGCAGTCGCTGCGACCGTTGGAAAGATGTCATGGGTGATCTGGATCGCGTCGATCTTAATGGGTTTTATTCAGTCTTTTACCTACGCGGAGATCGCCGGTCTTTTCCCAAATAAGTCCGGTGGCACGTCGGTGTATGGTGCGATTGCTTGGGTGCGCTATTCCAAGATAGTGGCGCCTATCTCGGTGTGGTGTAACTGGTTTGCCTGGTCACCCGTGCAAGCGATTGGCTCAGGGCTTGCTGCGGGCTACATTCTGAATGCATTTTTTGCACCGGATGCGGTGATCAGCACCTGGCATATCACCTTATTAGACCTGTCGGTTATTAAGGCGGGCTTGTCTCTTCGCATTAACGCGACCTTTATATTGGGTGCTGCGATTTTGCTGGGTGTTAAGTGGATCCAGGATGGCGGCATTTTACGATCCGCCAACATTACTAAGATCATGGGGCTGTCCGCCATTATCCCGCTCCTACTGATTGGTGTGGTGCCGCTAGTGACCGGCGATGTGGTACAGGCGAATCTGTTTCCCTTAGTGCCGTTGGTACACGACAAGTTAGGTGCCGTTGCGGATGGCACCTTTAATATGGCAGGTGTTACCGTGGTGGCCGCTGGCATGTATCTGGCCGCTTGGACGACCTACGGTTTTGAAACGGCCGTGTGCTACACGGGTGAATTTAAAAATCCTAAAGTAGATACTTTTAAAGCTATTTTCTATTCGGGTCTGCTGTGCTTGGTGGTATTTACACTGGTGCCTTTCGCGTTCCAAGGCTTCCTTGGGATGGGCACACTGCAGACTCCGGCGGTAATCGATGCGACTGGTGCTATCACCACACCGGCAGTGTATAGCGGTATGTTGTCTCCGGAGATCTACAGCGGCATGGGTGTTGCTGCGGTGATGTCGAATATGTTGCACGGTGGTAAGGTGATTGGTGTGGCGGTTGTTGCCATGCTGCTTATTGCCTTGGTGTTGGCACTGATCACTTCCATGGCCGGTTCTTCACGCACGCTGTATCAGGCATCTATCGATGGCTGGTTGCCTAAGTACTTGTCTAAGGTGAATAGTCATGGTGCGCCGGTCAACGCGGCGATGACGAATTTGGGATTTAACCTGCTGCTGCTGATGATGTCTGACTATGTGTTTGTATTGGGCGCCTCGAATGTGGGCTACCTTATTTTTAACTTCCTAAACTTGCAGTCCGGCTGGATGCACCGCGTGGATCGACCCACTCAGGAGCGCCCATGGCGCGCACCGACCCTCATCCTTGGGGCAGGTGCCGTGTTTGCCTTCGCCAATCTGGCCTTTATGGGCTTTGGTGCCGATGTCTATGGTTCGGGTACCTTGGTCGCGGGTCTGTGCTTCGCCGCTTTGATTGTTCCGGTGTTTGTCTACCGGCATTATGTTCAGGACAAGGGCTCATTCCCACCTGAGATGATCGCAGATCTGGAAATTCAGGCGGATGGTAAAGCGCTCACCCGAGCGGGGATATGGCCTTTTGTCGTGTTGGCGCTGGGTGTGGTGGTGGTCTATGTCACTCACCAGTTAGCGGTCTATTAAACAAGCGCCGGCGCTTAGGCGCTGTGCGGGAGATGTTGACATGTTGATCAGGGGCATTAAAAGCAAGCCGGTGTACACGCCACTGGCACCGGATTTGGGTGGGCGTACCCACCTGATGGTGGGTTTCGGGGTTGGTGCCGAGCCGTTGGCTCGTTTAATTGCGGACTGTGCACTTGCCGGTGTCAAGAAGTCCTCGCGGCAGCTGTTGTATGTGACCGACAAGAGTGCGTCACCTGAGATGCGCGAGGCTATGCAGAACGCCGACGTGGAGCAAGTGCGGCTGTTTTCTGATTCTGCGTCCTTACTGACTCAATTTGAGGCGATCCTGCAGGCGGCGACCATGGGGACACGCCTGTATGTATCGGGTCCTGAGGCTTTTATGGGGCTGGTCATGCGTATTGCTGATCGCTTTAATCTCAACCGTGATGAAATTCGAGCAGAAGAGTGCGGCTCACCCGCCCGTCGGGTGCACTGCATTCACTGTCGGGCGGCGACGGAGGATGTCACAACGAATATTGTTCAATGTGTGGGTTGCCAGCGTTGGTTGGTCGTGCGTGACCACTATTCGCGACGCCTGGCTGCTTATATGGGGGTGATGATTGACGCGGAAGTGCCCGGCGAGTTACCCCCGATTGAAGAGGTATTCGTATGAGCCGCAGTCACAGTCACACCTTTGCAGTTACCGTGACAGCAATTACCCAGGTCACTCCGCTGATTAAGCATTTCGTGCTGAAAGCCTCCGATGGCTCTCAACTGCCCGCTTTCTCTGGTGGCTCACATGTCATTGTGGTGATGAAAGGCGCAAGCCGAGTACATCGAAATCCGTACTCTCTGTTGAGTTCGCCGAGTGACCTCAGTAGCTATGAGATTGCGGTGCGGCGTGCTGACCCGACTCGCGGGGGTTCGGTTTTTATGCACGATCACGTGACTGTCGGCATGCAGCTAGAGATTGCTCACCCAGTTAACTTATTTCAGCTAGACAAGCTTGCCAGGAAACATGTGCTGTTTGCTGGTGGTGTGGGCATCACCGCGATTGCTGCGCAGCTTGAGGATCTCAAGATGGGCTCGGTGCACTACGAGTTACATTATTCAGTGCGTGGACCGGAGCACGCTGCATTTGCCGACCGGTTGGTCAAACGGCATGGCGACCGCGTGCGGATCTATCACGACAGTGCAGATCAGCGTATTGATATCGAGGGATTGGTCGCCGCGCAGCCGCTTGGAACCCATGTGTATGTGTGTGGGCCGACCCCGATGATTGATAGAGTTATCGCCAGCGCGCGCGCGGCGGGTTGGGCAAACAGTCACATCCACTGGGAGCAGTTCAGTGCACCGCCGGTGGGCGAGCCGTTTGATGTGTTCCTTCAGAGATCGAATATTACGCTCAGCGTTCCGCCCGATCAGAGTCTGCTGGAGGCGATTGAGGACGCGGGTATAGACGCCCCTTATTTATGTCGCGGTGGCGTGTGTGGTGAATGTAAATGTCGGGTGCTCGAGGTCGATGGGGTCTTAGTCCATAATGACAACTACTTGTCGAGCGAAGAAAAAGCGTCGGGTGCTCTGATCATGCCGTGTGTGTCTCGAGCGCAGGGCAAGAAACTAGTGATTGATCTGTAGGCGGAGTAGGGGAACTTCATGAGTGCAGTATTTAAGACCGATGAAACGTTTCGCGGCGATTTTAAGTATTCCAATAGCCCCGCAGCGATTCGCCGATTCCCGTTGCCGTTCGTCGAAGACAAGTACATGTACTCAGTAAATATTGAGCCACATGAAGCCGGTCCGAAGGGATCGATCATGGAATTTCAATTTGATGTGGATGAGCACTATATAGGTGAGTGTCGCGATCGAGAGATTGTTCTAAAAGAAGACCCTCTCCGGTATCAAGCATTACCTCACATGATGAGTGCGCAGTGGGATGTGCTGGAACTTTTGATGGATAGCATGTCCAGAGACTATCCAGGCCAGTTCTCACTCAGTAAGCATGGTAATCGATGGACTTGGCACAACAAGCTGCTGGGCATCAAAGATGAATTCACTTTTGGCGACCCCAGTACCTTGCCCCGTGAGCCACTAGACTATATTACTCGCCAGGCGCAGGGTGATTTTGTTGTAATGGATCAACGCGATGGTGACTTGTATTTGGAGGCGGGCATGGTGACCACGCCCGCGGACTGGTCTATGGACTTTGACTTGGGTATGACTTTCAAGGAGTGGCATGGTCCCGTGCCGTTGGCTCACGAGCTCAACGTATTTGATCGCGCATTGAAGTTCTTGCTTAATCTGCGGCTAAATGAGCCCGTGCGGCGCCTGAACTGGACCATGACAGTGAATCCTAGACTCGACACCTCCCCAGAATTTTATCCTCGCTGGGGTTCGGATCGCGCCACGGTTACCCCTGACAATGTCGCCGACAAAGCCCATGTGCGGGTCGAGCTGCAGGGCCTTTGGCGCTTGCCACGCAGTAACGCAGTGTTATTTGGCGTTCGTTGCTATCTGATTAGCATTCGCGAACTGGCCACCATCCCGAAGTGGGCGCGACGCACGCATCGCGCACTGCGCGATCTCCATCCGGCATTAGTCGATTATAAGGGCCTGACCCGCTACAGAGATCATGTTGTGAATTGGTTGGCGCCATTAGATGATGGTTCACCGACCACACCGGGTAATTCGCCCGAGTAAAGATTCGTTTTTTAACAATTATAGGCGCGGTGACGCGCTTTCATCGAAGGAGTAGGAAAATGGCACTCAGTTGGCGCACCACCGTTTTGGCTGACCGACATCGCGCGTTAGGATCAAAGCTTGAAGATTGGAATGGCATGGGTACCGCTTGGACCTATGACAGCAATATGGTTGATCATCACGTTGCGATTCGCACCAAAGCTGGCTTGATGGATGTGTCGGGTCTTAAGAAGCTGCATTTAGTGGGTCCACATGCCGCGGCAATCTTGCAATATGCGACCAGCCGCAACGTTGACAAGATCTACCCAGGTAAATCAGCCTACGCCACGATGCTGAGCGACGCCGGTCACTTTATTGAGGACTGTGTCCTCTATCGCACAGGCCCAAATGCCTGGATGGTCGTGCATGGAAGTGGAGCGGGGCACGAGACATTGGCGCCTTTAGTGACGGGTCGTAATGCGTCATTATTGTTCGATGATGATTTGCACGATCTGTCCTTGCAGGGGCCCGTGGCTGTGGATTTCCTAGCGAAGCATGTGCCCGGTATTCGTGATTTGAAGTACTTTCATCACACACCGGCGACGTTGTTTGGCTGTGCGGTGACGATTTCGCGTACCGGTTATACCGGTGAACGCGGTTACGAGATCTTTGTCAAAGGAGCCGATGCCGGCGTCGTATGGGATACCATCCTGAGCGAGGGCAAGTCGATGGGTATTGTGCCCGCCTGCTTCTCGACATTAGATATGTTGCGCGTCGAGAGTTCCTTGCTGTTTTATCCCTACGATATGTCGCAGATGTATCCTTTTGATAAGGATCCTGCAGGCGACTCCTTGTGGGAGTTGGGCCTTGATTTCACGGTGAGCCCAGGAAAAACGGATTTCCGGGGTGCCGATCAGCACTGGCGCTTGAAGGGCAAAGAGCGCTTCAAGATCTTCGGTCTCTTAGTAGATGGCAACGTGCCGGCTGACTTAGGTGATGAAGTGTATTCAGCGGGCAAGAAGGTCGGCGTAATTACCTTTGGCATGTACTCGAGCCTGACGAAGAAATCCATGGCGATTATGCGTATCGAGACGCCATTGGCGGTTCATGGCACCAAGCTTGAAGTGCGCGGCAAGACGGTCAAGGGGCCCGCGACCGCGCACACTCTGCCGTTCGATGATCCAGAGAAGAAGAAGCGGACCGCCGTTGGCTGAGTCGTTTTCTTTGATGGGTTATTAAGACCCAGCCTAGGGGCGGCGTAAGCTGCCCCTAGTTTATGAAGGGATGCGAAGGGGCGCTAGGGCACGCCATCACGCGGGTAGGGCGTAGCGATAGTGACGTGTTGCCGAGTCCTCCGAGCTAAGCGTTTTTAGATTCACTCGGCATTTTTGACGTAATCTGCTTCTGACAGGCTGGGAAGCAGGGTCATGTCACCTGAAAACACGGACCAACTGGCGTCCCGACGCGTGATGCGCCAGCCCTGTGGCCGGCGTTCCCAACGATCGACATACTCGCCACTGGTATCTAAGATCGGCCCACCCGGGTCGTTGCGGCGCTGATGGCGGGCTTGCACATACGCGCGACTGACTGCTTGATGGCCATCTACTTCGATGATCACGCTGCCAAGTAGATGCTGCGTGCCCCCACACCGATCCAGAAAATGACGGAACAGGGATCGCATCAGTTCAAGGCCGTGCTGGTCCTCGCCTATTCCATAGTGAAAACTCACATCGGCTGCGAACACCTCCTCTAAACGCTCCCATGCTTTACTGTCTATCACACGTGAAAAGTGACCGAGCACACGGGTGATTTCTTGTTCGTCTTTTGACATAAAATTGGCCTCTGTAGCGTGATTGGGTGGCAGACGCTCACTTACCCTAGGGTTCAATAAACCCAAGATCTGCATTAAGCGCGGCGCCATTCACGACGGGGTTTTCCGCAGCAAAGTGCACTAAATTCGCAATTTCTTGTGTAGAGGCGATGCGCTGCTGCGTGGTTAATGAGGCAAGATGCTTTAGCACCTCACCGCCAAAGCTCCGTAGCATTTCTGTCTCTGTAAAACCTGGGCAAATACAGCAGGTGTGGATGCCTGAGCCCGCCAAGTCCTGACACGTGCTGCGCATTAAACCGAGCGTGGCATGTTTAGTCGCGATGTAGCCTGTGAGATTTCTGGTGGCTCGGTGACTCATAGTCGACCCAATGTAGAGAATCGATGAGCCAGCCTGCATGGTGGGTAAGAGCATCTGATTTAGAACCGAGGGCGCGATCACGTTCACCTCGAACATAGCCCGCAACTGCGCGCTGGTGACCTCTTTAATGCCGCCCATGCTTTGAAGTGCGGCGTTGTGTACGAGGCTTAGGATCGGAAAGCCATCTACAGCGCGAAGTAGGGAGTTTGCAGCGGTCTCAATCGACGCGATGTCACTGAGATCTACGGTGATCTGGATAGCGCCCGCAACCGATGTCGGCGTGCGGGATAAATTGACGACTCGATATCCAGCGTCTGCGAAGCGAGTGGCGGTAGCGAGTCCGATGCCCTTACTGGCCCCTGTAATCACAAGACAGCGGGCGGGTGATGGTTTGGCGGGCATCTTTCTCTCCTTATGTCTATTTCAGTCGTCGGTCGCTACAAGGCGTATCAGTATAGAAGCATTCCCACGCTGGTAAGTCGTTAGCGCGGCAGTCCGAGTCGATTGGCAATGTTGTTCTTCTGTATCGCGGAGGAACCTCCGAGTATGGGCATCACCAGAATGTCCCTGACATACCGCTCCATGTCAAAACCATCGGCATAGCCGTAAGCGCCCATGATCTGTTGGCAGGTCAGCACCACATCGCGTGCGGTATCGCACACGAACAGCTTGGCCATTGCGGTCGCAACGTCAGCGGATTGCTGCCCCTCCACAACAGAGGCTGCGTGATAGGTCATTAAATGACAAGCCTGCCACTTAGTTTTGACATCGGCGAGCATGTGTCGGATGGACTGGATAGAGGCAATTGGCTTACCGAACTGTTTCCGATCTTGGGCATAAGCCCAGGCGTCATCGACTGCTGCCCGTGAAATGCCAAGCGCCATGGCGGCCACTTCAATTTTCTCTACGTTGAGGCCAGGCCCGACCAGTTTCTTCCACCCCGCGTTCCAGCCCTCTGGGCCACCCACAATATCGTCTTCGCTGACGACCACTTGGTCGAAGTTGACATCATAGGTGCCATCCCCACGTAGACCCAGTGTTGCCTGTGGCTGGTACGTGATGCCGGGGGCGTCCGTTGGGACAAGGATCAGAGATAAGTTGTTGTAGCGGTCCTCTACTGGGCCACTTCTCACCAGCGCGTAGATGTATTGAGCGATTTTTGCGCCAGAGCACCAGCGTTTCTGTCCGTTGATGATGATTTTACCATCGCGGCGCACCGCTGTCGTTCGGACGCTTGCGATGTCTGCGCCGACGTCGGGTTCGCTGAAGCCGTAAGAAAATTTCAACCCATCGGCTGCCACACGCGGCAGTAATGTGTTGCGTTGGACCTCACTGCCGACATCGGCAATATTGAGTCCGGCGTAGCAGGCCGATTGGATGTATCCAGTGGCCACCGCCATGCTGCGGGCCGATAGCTCCTCAATGGTCATGATCATGGCGGTGATGTCACGACCCGTACCGCCGTATTCCTCTGCGACGGTCAGGCCCGTTAAGCCCAGTTCCACTAATCCTTGGTACACATCCGTTGGAAAATGGTCCTCTCGATCCCATTTTCGGACCAGCTCACGCGGCATTTCCTTGTCAATGAACCGTCGCAAGGTATCGCGCAGTAGGGTCAGGTGCTCAGGTTCATGAGAATTCAGCATAGGGGGCTCAGTCGAGGGGCGGATACATCACAGCAAACGGTATCTGGTTTTTGGACCGTTGGGTACCCCTCTACGCTTGATGGCTTGTCTCCTCGCCCGCTAGGCGCTGTGCTCCGACGTCTCGTTTAGTGCCATCTCAATGATGCGCTCTTCGAGGTAGTCTGAGTCCCAATGAAGTAGCTGCAATTGCTTCGCGCGGCGAAAGAATAATTGGGGATCGGCATCATTGGTAAAGCCGATTCCGCCGTGTACCTGGATGGTCACAGAGGCCGTGCGGCGATACATCTCGCAGGCTTGCAGCTTGGCAATCGCTGCAAAACGGTAAAAGTTATAGCCTCTATCTTTTGCCCAGGCCGCCTGACGAACCAGCATGCGACAGCCTTCAATGTCGACGGCGACATCCGCTAGGCTATGAGCGATTGCCTGAAAGGAGCCGATCGGTTTACCGAAGGCTTCACGCACTTTGGCGTACTCCACCGCCATCGCGTGGGCCCGTTCGGCACCGCCGACCGCTTGCGCGGCGAGTGCGATGAGCCCCGTATACATGGCGTCCCGCCATTCCGCGGCTATGGGTTGACCGCCTTTGAGTGCGGCCTCCAAGGGGACATCGACCTCGTGTAAGGTGACTTGATAGACGGCTTCACGCGCGTGGTTGGGTTGATATTGAATGGTCACACCTGGGCTTTTTAGATCAACCATCAAGCCGATCACATCGTCTAAGGCGGTGCCGACGCGGGCTAAGATCAGCGCAGTCTGGGCGCGGGCCGCGTAGGCCACAAAGTGTTTCGTGCCGGATAGGCGATAGCCGGTGGCGGTTCGGGTTACCGCACATTGGATGTCGGACAGCGAATGCCCGCCTCCTGGCTCTAGACTGCCAACGCTGACAATCGACTGTCCGCTGGCCATAGCGGGGAGCCAGCGCTGGCGCTGAGTGGTGTCGCCTGCAGCCCCAATCAGGTGGGCTGCGAGCACTGAGCTTACAAAATGGGGTGAGAATGCCAGTGCTCGGCCAAACTCCTCATGAACGATCATTGTCTCGGTCGCCCCTAAGCCTAAACCGCCGAAGGCATCGGCAATGGTGAGTCCCGGCATGCCGGCATCGATCAGCGCTGTCCAAAAATCAGCGGAGTAACCAGGCTCGGTGCCCTCTAGCTGTCTGAGTACAGTCAGTGGAACGAAGTCCTCGCATAGGCGGCGGGTCATATCGCGCAGCATCTGCTGCTCTTCACTAAAAATCAGATCCATCAGACAGGACTCCACAGAAAAATACGAGACGTACACGGTGCTGCACGATGTGCGCGGAAGCTGTCTTGAAGCTCCCTAGGCGCTGGACATTGACAGAAAGAGATCACGTGCATTGGTTCACTCAGTTAGTTAGAGGTAGGCCGAGACCGCGACGAGCAATGATGTTTTTCTGAATCTCTGAGGTGCCTGCGCCAATCGTCTCCAGTGCACTGGAGCGATAGAGCCACTCCCACTTGCCCGCGTCTGGCGCATCGGGCCATGACTTATGCAGCAGCCCATCTGCACCGAGGATATCCATCATGGTGTTGGCCAGTCTTTGCGAAAGCGCGGTGGTATATAACTTACACATCGACGCTTCCACCGTGGGAACGCCTCCTTGAGACGCGGAGAAAATCACACTGCGCTGTAGCATTTTCGCGGTCTCTACTTGGGCCACTAGGCGCGCCATTTGGCGGCGTATCTCGGGGACAGCTGTCAAACGTTGGCCATTACGTTGAGTGGTTTTTATATGCTTCCACATCTGTTCTAGCTTGGCCTCGAGGGGGCTGAACGGATAAATCGTAAAGCGCTCAAAGTCGAGCGCTTCAGAGATATACGTCCAACCCTTGTTGAGTTCCCCGACACGGTAATCATCGTGCACCCAGACATTATCGAGAAATACATGATTGGTGCGGTGTTCGCCGAGTGTATGGATAGCGGAGACCGTGATGCCTTTTTCATGCATCGGTACGAGAAACAGGCTGATGCCTTTATGCTTGGCTGCTTGGGGATCAGTGCGTGCCGCCAGCCAATACCAGTCGGCAAAATGTGCTGAGGTGTTCCAGATTTTTTGTCCGTTGAATAGCCAACCCTCACCACTTCGCTCTGCTTTGAGTTTAAGTGAGGCAAGATCAGAGCCTGCACCGGGCTCTGAGTAGCCGAGTGCGAATTCGATCTCGGCGTTGCGAATCTTGGGTAAGAACTCAGTTTTTAACTTGTCTGATCCATGGCGGATCAGCGTCTTGCCAACGATGCCGATGCCTTTACCGATGAGAGGAGCGCCGACGCGGGCCAATTCTTCATTGAGTAGATACTCGTAGATACCACTCTTCTCGCTGCCCCCGTATTCTTTGGGCCATGACATGCCGAGATAGCCGCGCTTAGCCATTTCTCGGTTGAAGCGCCGCCGTGCGGGGGTATCGGAGAGCATCGAGTCAGAATCACGATTGGGCGCCATCACATCGGCGGCGTCGGGCAGCAAGGCCTGCTCGCGGAGGAAGGCGCGTACCTCCTCGATGAATCGTTTTTCGTCGGCGCTGAAATCAAAGTCCATAAAATCTATCCGTTCCAGTGGTCTCAGTTCGATGCTCTCCACACACCGCTTTTGATCAACTCGGAGGGGGGTGCAGGTTGGGTTGATCATGGCGTTGGTGGGTACTCAGTTGGTACTCGTACCGTGGGCGTCGGTCGTACGGGCGCGGCACTGGGGCGGTGGCTCTCAGGGCACGCGACGTTAAATCATAACTTATTGAAAAATATATATTTTTATTCATAATTGAAAATCCTGGCGCCACCAAACCTGGGTGCTCAGGCGGATCCCTAAACGAGTATAAACTGAGTCGGCGGGGCCCCTAGGATGGGCTGGCTGCATTGGTTTTTACAACCGGCTGCAGGCGCCGTCCGATCGGCGGTTTGGCAGCCCTTATTTTCAACGGGACATCCGCCGTGCCTAATTACTACGACCCCCATGATGAAGTGTTCTTGGCTAACCCATGGCCGGTCTTTCGGCGCATGCGAGACGAAGCGCCGGCTTACTTCGTTGAACACCTCAACATGTGGGCTTTATCGCGCTTTGAGGACGTGATGCAGGCCAGCATGAATCGAACCCATTATACCGCGGCGATGGGAACGACGATCGATGCGCTCATCACCGAGGGCCCTAAGCCCTCCGCGTTTGTGTTCATGGATCCACCCGTACACACCAGCCGTCGCAATATATTGAATCCGCCGTATGGTAAAAGCGCAGCGGCCTTGTTGGAGGAGCGGTTTCGTCAGCGCACTCGAGAGTTCATGGCACCGCATTTGGCGCGTGGCGAGCTTGAGATTTATAGTTTCGCGTCCAAAGTCGCGCTATACACCATAGCGGATATCATCGGTCTGTCCTACCCCGATATCACGCACATTCGAGCCTTACTCGATGTCTGGTTCCACCGTGAGCCTGGCATCAAAGGTATGACACCCCAAGGCATGCAGGCCTTCGGGGAGTTGCATGCTTTTATTATGGGTCTGGTGCGTCAATTCCGCGTGACACTGCCACCCCCTGGTACGCATATCCATTCGTTCATGACCACGCCCATTGATGGGCAACTGGTCAGTGATGACGAGGTATTTTTCACCATATTTTCATTGGTGATCACAGGCTCTGACACCGTGGCGTTGACCGCAGCGGGCACCATTTACTATTTGGCGAAGCACCCCACGCAATACGCAGAGGTTCGTGCAGATCATAGCTTGATTCCACATGCATTCGCGGAGACCGCCCGTTATGATCAGCCGACCAATGTGCTAGGACGTCGGGTCACTCAGGATCATGAGTTGCATGGTCAGCAGATTAAAGCGGGGCAGAGTGTGATTTTTCTCTTCGCCTCTGCCAATCGTGATGATCGAGAGTTTCCGGATGCGGATCAGTTTCAGATCTCACGTCGGCCAGCGCGCACCTTGTCGTTCGGCGCAGGCATTCACGCGTGCTTAGGACAGCATCTGGCGCGCATGGAGGGGAGAGTAATCCTTGAGGAAATCATGGCAGCGATCCCTGAGTATGAAGTCCAGATAGATCGCTGTCAGCGAACCTTTACGGAATTCCTACAGGGTTACTGCCACGTACCGATCACCTTCCGGCCACGTTAGTCTCGATCGTACGATGCGGCCCGGCGCGCGGGCTGGGCGACCCTGTTGTTGGCGCTTAAGGGCCCATCGTCAATACGATCTTGCCAGTGGCTTGTCGCGACATCAGTCGTGCCAGCGCTGCGGGCGCGTCACTCAAAAGCAGTACGGATTCAATTAAAGGGTTGATTGAGCCGTTTGTCACCAGTGAGAACAGCGTGCGCATATGGGCTGCCTGTTGCACGGGGTCGGCTTTTAGCGAGGCACCCCACAAGACGCCCAGGAGGGCGGCACTTTTGAGTAATAAGAGATTGCTCGGGATGGCAGGAATGCGCCCGGCAGCAAATCCCACCACGAGATAGCGACCAGTCCATGCGAGGCTGCGAAGCGCCGCCTCGCTGTAGTCGCCACCCACTGGGTCGACCACCACATCGATCCCTTTTGGGAAGCGCCGTTTGAGCTCAGTGCGCAGGTCGTGAGTTCCGTAGTCGAGTACTTCATCCGCCCCGTGGGTGGTGGCGATGGCGAGTTTGGATTGGGTCGACGCGGCGGCAATGACGCAGGCGCCTAGGTGTTTGCCGAGTTCGACGGCGGCTAGACCCACGCCGCCTGCTGCACCGAGCACCAACAGTCGCTCACCTGGCGCGAGCTGCGCGCGATCCTTTAGTGCGTGGTAGGACGTGCCATAGGTGACGACCATGCCGGCGGCGGTGGTGAAAGGCACTTGGGCGGGTAGCGGGAAGACTTGAGAGGCAGGCGCCACAGCGCGGGTGGCATAGCCGCCGGTTCCACAAAAAGCAGCGACCCGGTCGCCGATACGGAGTCCTTCAACACCCACACCGAGTGCTGCGACGAAGCCTGCGACCTCGCTGCCTGGAATGAAGGGGAGAGGCGGTTTGCTTTGATACTCACCGCGGACCAACAGGGCATCAGGAAAATTAACGCCTGCTGCCATGACCTCGATGAGCACTTGACCGGGCCCACACAAGGGCTCATCGATGTCTTCGCAGCGCAGCGTGTCGATTGGACCAAAGGCGTGACAGAGGATGGCTTTCATAGGGAGGCGTGTCGCCCTACCGGTTGGCGGTTAGGGCTGCCACGCATCGGCGCGACGCTGCCACAGCGAGGGCGATTGCTCGCTCACCGGTAAGGCCACGCGTACGGTGGATCGGGTGGCCAGTCGGTCACCGACTGTCAACTCGATGGCAAGACTCACCCAGATGAGCTCAGGCTCAGGGTCAATGGTCTCAATGACGCCGGATAGATCTAAGGCATCGCCCGGGCAAATGGGGCTTCGCATTGAAAAGCGCAAGCGACCGATCCGAGCGGCGGGTCCCGACCAATCCGTTACATAGGCGTTGATAAGGCCTGCTTGGGTGTAGTTGTTCATGATGATGTTAGGTAAATTGCCCTCGCTCTTTGCCCACACGACATCATGGTGCAAGGGGGCCCAATCACGGCTCGTCACCGCGCCCATGATGATGGACTTCGTGGTGACCTCAATGCGTCGGGTAGGTAAGCGGGCGTGCAGAGCAAGGGTGGGGTTCATGGTCGATCCTGTTGGCTTAGCTGCGGCGATAGCCTAGGAATGACATAGATTCCAAGCCCAGCAGGACCTGATCCTGCCGGCGATAAACCACTTCGATCGTCCAATCCCGGCCGGGTCCCAGTCGGGTCGCCCGTTCCTCGCTGACGTTTCGTAAAATCTGTTCCACTCGCACCGAGTCCCCCGCGCGCACCGGCTCGTGATAGGTCATCTCCACACTGGTGACGATGCCATTTGGGTAAGCCAACGCTTCCTTCAGCATAAAATGCAATTCCATGGCGCGGACGCCATCGCCTTGCTTGCCGGGATACCAAGGGTGCGTGCTGCCCCAACTCGGCAGCATCGCGAAAGGAGCGATGGTGTGATCCGTATGCGATTGGGCAAAGGATTCATCCCAATACAGCGGATTACCGTCTTGGATCGCTGCACAGAAATTAAGCCATGATTCTTTTTCTACGGTGACGGTCCGCTCAACCACCACGACGGCTTTGCCTATCCAGCTTTTAACGAGCTCAGGTAAGTCAGCCATGCCGAACGCTCTGCACCGTGAAGCTCTGCGATGGCCAGCAGTCGATGGGCTCAAGGAATTGTGGATGCGGATGATGCTTCATGATGTGTCTTGACGATGGCCTTGCGTGCGATCCTCTATGGATCACTATGATACCGCGCTAGACCGGTGGCTTGTTCTTGAACTGCACGAAGGCCCAGTCACCCCTAAATACATGAATTGCCTCATGCTGAGCAATTTTTCAGCCCTTGAGGGTTTTTTTGAAGAGGTCGCGGTACTCGACCACCGACTCAGGCGGTGTCATGGGGGCGGGTTGGGTACCGCTGTACTGGGGGTCTGTGTAAATCAAGGCATAAGAGACGCCTTTTGCCGTCTGCTCATCAATGGAATCGATGCATACGGTGGTTAGGCCGTGTCGTTGCAGAAAGCCGTGGGGGTTTTTTCCCCGGCGTTTGGCCTGCACTCGCTCGATATACGCGCGGCCATCAGCGGGTGTTCGCATGTGGGGGGTGCCTGGCCGCTTCCATATGAATTCATCTGCAAACACACCCACAAACGCTTCCACATCAGTCGGCTCTCGATCGACCGCCGTCAAGTGCTGCATCAGCAGGTAACGGCAGGCGTCCCGGATGATCATGGCGTTTAACACATCCACTGAGCGCCTCTTTGTGCCTTGATTAACCCCATGCCGGTGTGAGGCTCTGATGCGTGTCCCTCAACGTGTTGCCAGGCCCAAGATCGCGATGGCGGCTAAGCAGTTGTAAGGCACGCCACCTAAGTTGTGACTGAGACCGACTACCGGATTTTTTAACTGACGCTTACCCGCACGCCCGAGCAGCTGAAGGTAGTTCTCATAGGCCATTCGAAGACCGGTGGCGCCGATGGGGTGACCGAAGCATTTTAGGCCGCCATCAATCTGACACGGCACGCCGCCGTCCGCATCGAAAAAGCCATCCATGATGTCCTTAACTGCCCCACCATCGGGGGAGATCCCTAAGTCTTCCATGGTCACCAGTTCCGTGATGGAGAAGCAATCGTGTACCTCCATCATGCTGATTTCTTTGCGGGGGTTGCGAATGCCCGCCTCAGCGTAGGCTTTTTGTGCAGCAATACGGGTATTAAGTACGTAGCTACCATCCCAATCGGCAGTCCCGATCTCCACCCCCGCACTCAGTGACAGTTGCAGCGCCTTGATCGTGACCAAATCCCGCTTTCCTAAAGACCGAGCAATCTCAGGGGTCGTGACGATCGCACAGGCAGCGCCATCGCTCACACCGCAGCAATCATAAATGCCGAGCGGATCAGCAATCAGTGGGGCATTGAGAATGGTATCTAGGTCGACTTCTTTTTGGAGATGTGCCTTGGGGTTCTTGGCGCCATTCTGATGGCTCTTCCAAGAGACTCGTGCCATCGCATTTTTAAGATCTTGTCGTGACACGCCGTAGCGCGCCCGATAACCCGCCGCTAATTGTGCAAATCCACCGGGTGCTGAGGTGGCGGGTAATACCAAGTCATTTAAGGTGCCGCGTGTGCCGATCGGTAGACCACCGTAGCCGGTATCTTTGAGCTTTTCCGCACCAATCGCTAAGGCAATGTCGACAACGCCTGCTGCCACCGCATAGGCGGCTCCGCGCAGTGCCTCGGTACCGGTCGCACACATGTTCTCCACGCGGGTGAAAGGGATGCCACCCAAACGAAGCGCAGTGGTCGCCGGGATTGCCGAGGTGCCCACATTAACTCGATCCACGGCCGATCCATACCACGCCGCGCCGATACGGCTTTTTTCAATACCCGCATCGAGCAGCGCTTCCTGAAACGCTTCATTTAATAAGTGCTCTGTACCGCAATCCCAACGCTCTCCAAACTTGGAGCAGCCCATACCAATGATTGCGACTTTATCTTTAATGCCAGTTGCCATAATGATTCCTTAAACGAGCTCAGCCTACCGGCGTTGCCTTCCAGAAGTAACGATGATGGTGACGTAAACCGTCTCGTTCTTTGATTCTAAATACCATGCGAAGTGCGAGACCCACGTCAAATTGCTCTGGGACCACGTCCACCATTTCCATTAAAGTCCGCGCCCCATTGTCAAATTGCACTAAGCCCACATAGAGCGGCGGTGCGGGGTAGTACTGCAGCCAGTCGGCGGTGAAGGTGGCGACTTTCGCCGCTTCATCGGCTAGTGGGATGGGAGTGAGGAGGGCATCCGACCCGCAGCGCACGCAGGCTGACATGCGCGGAAATTGGATCGCACTGCATGCCGTACACTGACCGCCGATAAAAGAAATGATTTGATCGCTGGAACGATACAGTTGGGTGAGGGATGTTTTTGCATCAAACTCGGCGCGCATGCCCCAATCGAGGGCCAGCTCGCCACTAAACGACAGCAGTTTGTTATAGCTCTTGTCGGTGACGCCACGCGCCACTTGGCTGCTGACCGTAGCGGCCGAGCGGTAGGATGCAATCGCATCCGTGGCTTCAAACAGCAAGGCATCAGCTCCCGCTCCGAAGCCGACGACCAAGATGCGCTGTCCGGGCTTGGCCGTCTCAAGGGCCAGAGCGAGCATCATTAAAGGATGCGCCGTGCCACTGTCACCGCAGCGACTGGCTAATTTATCAACGACCGCCTCGGGGCGGATCTTGAGTTTCTTAGCCACCGCCGGTGCGACGCCCGAGATGGTGCTGGCGAGACAAAAATAATCGACTTGGGCCGCCGATACGCCGCTGTTCTTTAAAAGTCTCTCAACGACCTCCGGTACGATCTTAAGATACCCTTCGTCACGAACCCAACGCTCTTCCCAGTGATAGTCGTACAATTGCCCGTTGCTTCTAAAATGATCCGCAAACTGACTGATGGCGCTGGCGCTGCCCAAATAGCGCGCAATCAGATCGCCCGTGCCGATGCGAACAGCGGTACTGCCGGCGCCGTATTGCATCTCTTGGAGGCTGGCGGGTTTGGCGCGTCGGTTATCAGCCGCCACCACCATCGAGTCGGTGGTCTGCGCGGATTCAAGCGCCTGAATGAGTGCGGATGTTCCTGCGCGCAGTGAGCCACTGACGTCTGAGGACGAGATGTCCGCACGCAATCCCGAGGCCGCCGCGATGACGCTCGCGTTTTGCAGGTCGGCAAACGGCGCGGTCGTAGAAGCAAAACTCAGTGAACCGATGGAGCTAGCGAGCGGGCTTTGTAGACACGTGCGTACCGCATCGACACTCATGGTGATCGAATCTTCATCCCAGCTACAAAATGCGCGTTCGCCTTTGCCAGCTGATTTTAAACTGGGCATTGCCCATGCGTGGGCAGCGGCGATGGCGGCACGATCCATGCGTAGCCGCGGGATGTAGGCAGCATACGATTTAATTCCACGGTCAGACATTCAATGACTCCATCAGGTGCGCTGTGATAGTTGATTAGTGGCCGCGTCAAGAAGTAAATTAAATAGGGCGGGTGAAAAATTCGGGGTGGTCATTGGATGCGGGCAAAGCCGTTACTGAGAACGACTTGATTGCGCTCCGGCACGATGGCTTGGAAATGAATGCCCTCGGGTCCGCGCCAAGCCTCTAGGCGGATGGTTTCGCCTGGGTAGACGGGGGACTTGAAGCGCACATTAAGCACGCGCAGTCGACTAGGGTCGTGCTCACAGGCGGTTCTCACTAACAGGTATCCCGCGATCCCATAGGTACACAGACCATGCAAGATGGGCCGATCGAAACCACCCGCCGTGGCTGCTGCCGGGTCAATGTGGAGGGGATTAAGATCGCCATTGAGTCGGTACAGTAAGGCCGCACGGGCGGTCGTGGTGAGTTCGTCAGTGAAATCCGGGGTGCCGGAAAACGCGTGTGTGGGCGCACTTGGCCAAGCAGCCGGTGGCACGCCGAAACTGCCGCATCCGCCGTCTGCACGTAGAAACAGGGTGGATGTCACGGTACATAAGGTCTCGCCGGTGGCGAGTTCGGAAAGGGATCGCTCAAAATGTAGCAGCGCCCCTTTCTGGGCACCCTTGTCATCGACTGCAATTACTCGGTAGTGAGCTTCCACGTCAGCATTCGCCGGCAGCGGTGCGTGCATCGTCAGTGTTTGTTCACCATGTAATAGTCGCTCATAGTGCACGTCGAAGGCGGGGTTCCGAATCCACGGCGCTGGCACTGCAATCACAGACGCGAAGGTGGGCAATGCCCGCAGCGTTTTTTCATAGACCAGACGCAGCTGGTGGGGATCTAGAGGATCGTCGCCCACACCGACACTGAGCGCGTAAAGGGCAGTGTCCTTTACGCTGTAGGTGAAGCGCTGGCTTGGGAACTGATGGTGTTGTAGCGCGTGCAGGTTCATATCGACGGGTTGCTCGAGTGGCCGGTAGTTTGCCTCGACGGCTTACACGGGGTCCCAGCTGAAGATGTCGCTTGAGCGTTCAAGTGGCGTATAACTCGGCTGAAAAGACGCGAGGACGCGTTCTACGACCGTTTCCGGCGTCCAACCCTCGGCGGTGTGTGCGCTACGAATTGGACGTGGCTGGCTGAATAGAAAAATTTCGTTATTGCGTACGCCGAAGATTTGGCCTGTGGTGTTTCGACCTGCATCGCTGGCCAATGCCACTACCATGGGTGCAATTTTTTCGGGCTTTAGCCGCCGCGCCATTTCTAGGCGCCGCTGGTTTTCAGGTGTCTCAGGGACGGTAGCGACCATGCGCGTCCAGGCAAAGGGCGCGATGACGTTAGTAGTGACGCCATAGCGGTTCATGTCCATCGCGATGCACTTAGAGAGACCCACCACGCCCATTTTGGTGGCGCCATAGTTGACTTGTCCGATATTGCCGATCAGACCGCTGGTGGAGGTCATATGAACGTAGCAGCCGCTTTTTTGTTCCTTGAAATAAGGTGCGGCGGCGCGTGACACGTAGAAGACACCGCGCAGATTGACGCTGTCGACGAAGTCAAATTCCTCTTTCGTCATTTTATGGAACATGGCATCGCGTACGACGCCCGCATTATTAATGACCGCATCGACGCGACCATAGGCATCAATGGCATCTTGAATGATGCCATACGCATCGTCCCAATCGGCCACATCGCGGACACTGGCGATGGCCTTGCCACCGCCGGCTACGATCTCAGCGACCATGCGCTTCGCCACGGTGGGGTCACGCCCTTCACCCGCGGTGGATACGCCGGCGTCATTGACGACCACTTGAGCGCCATATCGGGCGGCGAGCTTAGCGATTTCTGCACCGACGCCATTACCGGCACCTGTCACCACCACGACTTTTCCCGTCAGCATCCGTGTTCCCTCATTTCAGTTGGCGTTCGACCGATTCGGTGACTCTAGCACTGATTAGCGCTCGAAATTAACTCGCTTACTTAACCAGTGCATCCGTAAATGCCTTGAGTTTGCTTGCGTTTTTAGCACCGTGTGGGTGCGGGCGGCCATTGAGTTCGTCCGGTGTCGGAACGGTAGGCATGGGCGCCGAGTGCGCTGGACGTGTCGCCGCAAAGTCATCACTATAGCGAGGCAGGCGGCGGGCTGACAGAGGTGTAAAGACCCATGCTGGAGATCATTGATCATGGTGTGGTGCGCGAGGTGCGCTTGGCGCGGCCACCGGTGAATGCGCTCAGCCGGCATTTGGTCGAAGCCCTCGATGAGGCGCTGCGGGTGGCTGAAGGTCTAGCAAGGGATCCGCTGCGACTTCGGGCCGTGGTGTTATCGGGTTTGCCGGGCGTGTTCTCGGCGGGGCTTGATATCCGTGAGGTCGTTGACAGTGATGAGTCGGTGCGCACGTTGGTATTGGCCTTTCGCGCATTGCAGGAGCGCTTGGTGCGATCTCCTTTTCCAGTGGTGGTCGCGATCACCGGCCAATGCCCGGCCGGTGCAGCCGTACTCGCTATCCTGTGTGATCACCGAATCATGGCGCGGGGTGATTTCCATATGGGCTATAGCGAAGTGAAGGTGGCACTCTATCCAGGCCAGCGCCTCTATCGCTGCCTCACACGCGTAGTGGGTGGCACCCAAGCTGCTTCGATGCTGACGCGGGGCCTCATGTTGGGATCTGAGCAAGCACTGGCCTGTGGGCTGGTCGATGAGTTAACCGCTCCCGATCAGGTCATCGTGCGCGCGCTCGAACTGGCCCATGAGCTCGCCGCTTTACCCCTTCAGGCGTATCAGAAGACGCGCGCCCTGGTGCGCGCAGAATTGATCGATATTTTCGAGGCGCCGATGGAGTCGCCAGAACACGCGAGTGTGACGGGTTGGGTGACGGACGAAACCCGTGCCTTGATTCAGCGCGCGCGAGCCGCCCGCGACTAATAAGGCGCCCGCTGCGGGTTCTCTGTTCACAGCGTCCGCCGGTCAGTCAGCGTTCAGGTTCTGTAAGCGCCGGCTGCGCCTAAGATTTCTCGAGCGTCCCCCCGCTCTGAAAGTGCCCTAGATGCCCCGCTGCTCCCAAAAAGCATGTTGTTTTTAAGCATCGTTTCGGGGTGCCAGCTTATTAACAAAGTGAACATGATCTGTCATGCTCGAGCTGTCCACGCGGACTGGGAGAGTGTCTGGCGTGGTACGTTTGAAACAGCGCTTTCAAAACCTGCCTGATGGCCGTATGGCGATGGCGCTTGAAGACGATAGGCCAACGGTCCGACCGGTAGGGCGGAGCCAGGATACATATGAAGGCATTGGAACAGACCACATCGAAGCGCAAGGCGCCCACGCAACCGCGTGCGCGGGTCACGGTTGACTGCATCCTGCAGGCGGCTGAATTAATTATTTCCAAGAAAGGCTACGAGTACGCCACCACCAATTACATCGCTCAGGTCGCGGGGGTGAGCATTGGCACGGTCTACCAGTACTTTCCACGTAAAGAAGCGATTGTTGCGGCACTGCTTGAAAACTTAGTGGTCAACAGCACCGAGCCAGTTCGTAAGTATCTACTGGCATCGATGCACAAGCCGTTTTCAGAGTGCATGCCTGAACTCATTCGCTTGGTTTTAAAAAATAGAAAAAAAAGTGCTTTTCTATTTCGGCGACTGCCTCGGGATGCAACCAAAATAGGTGAAGAGTCGGAGCAACTGACGCCCGAAACGTTTTTATACTCCACTATCCATGCTTTTTTTACCCATCATCGTGACGAAATCAAGGTCGACGATATTGAGATGGCGATGTATGTGTCAGAGTACTTGTGCGTGGGCGTCATTAATGCGCATCTTGAGGATCCCACGCCTAAGCTGACTGATGAGCAGATGATTGAACATTTATCGAGTGCGGTCATTAAGTATCTGACCAAATAGTGGGTGATGGTGGCGGGTTAATTAGGAAATTTTATGGCTGCTGGCGTGTCTGAATTGCGTAAAGTCAAAGCACCGCGTTTCGCCGATGCCGTCCCCCTCAGTGTGGCCGATATAAGCCACGCCACGGACGTGGAGACGACGCTGCACGATACCGGTGTCGAAACCACTAAATCGCGTGTTAAGGCAAAAGTCGGTAAATCAAATCAAGAGATAGAAACGGCGGCCTTGTTGCCTAAGATTCCAAAGCAACCGCGTGCCCGCTTTACGGTCGAATGCATTTTGCAGGCGGCCGAGTCTATTATTTTGACCAAAGGCTATGAGTACGCAACTACTAACCATATTGCTCAGGTCGCAGGCGTGAGCATAGGTACCGTCTACCAATATTTTCCTAGAAAAGAAGCGATTGTAGCGGCACTGGTGGAAACCTTAGTCGTCAATAACAGCGAGCCAGTCCGTAAGTTTATGCTGACCGCCATGCATAGGCCACTTGCCGACTGTATGGTTGAACTAATTCGTTTAGTACTGCAACTGAGAAAAAAGAGTGTATTCGTCGTTCGACGCATACCCCGTGACGCCGCTCAGGTCTGTCAGGACTCAGAACAGCTTAGGCCTGAGATGTTTTTATATTCAACTACGTACTTATTTTTCTCGAATCATCGCGATGAGATCAAGGTCGCCGATATTGAAACCGCGACCCATGTGTCGACTTACTTATGCGTTGGAGTGATTGATGCGCATCTTGAAGATCCGGCGCCTAAGCTCACCGATGAGCAGATGATCGACAGTCTTTCGAGCGCCATCATTAAATATCTTACTGCATAAGTACTTGCGCTTAAGTCGTCTAGCACGAGTGGCTAAGTCTATTTGCGTCTTGTTATAGGCGCTCTAAGATCACCAGCGGAATCTCTCGCTCAATTTTGCTTTGATAGCGAGCGAAGCCTGGGAAAAACTCGACTTGTTTAGGCCAGTGTTCTGCCCGTTCTTCCGGGTTTGCCGTGCGTGCTGCGGCTTTAAATTTGTCGGCTTTGATTTGCACATTCACCTGCGGATTGGCCTGCAGGTTTAGGTACCAGTTGGGCGCATCGGGTGCACCGCCTTTGGAGGCTACCACCATATAGGCAGGATTGACCTCTGGACCAAAGGGTCTGAATATCATCGGCGTGGTGATGAGGTTTCCGGAGCTTCGACCGGTGGTGGTCAGTAGCAAACTCGGTAGCTTACCGGTACCCCCGAAGAGACTCGCGTCGAGCCAATAGCCATCCTCGCCGTCGGTGGCGAGATAACGCGTCAAGTGATCGGCAATGAAAGCCTGCACACCAGACAGTTTGTTGGGTGTCGTCATGGGGGAGATGCACTCCGTGCGGGGGCGTTAGTGGCATGGGCCTCAGGGAGGCACTGTAACTGAATTCTGCATAGGGTGGGATTTGAGCCAGATGTTTTGTTGACAGATCGTAAGTGAGGGATGACGTAGCGTGCGCTCGACGGTACAGTAGGGTGCATGTGCTTCAAGCGTATTAACCGATGAGTGGGTTGCGTCCGGATCCGCGCGGGTCGGTGTGGCTGGCTGAGTCCGCTGAGGCACAAAGCCTAGGCATGACGCTGTCGGAGGCTCTGCGGCGGGCGGCGATACAGTGGCCTGATCGCGAGGCGGTGGTCTCTGCGTCGGAACCGGGGGTGGTGGCGCTGCGCCTGACCTATCAGCAGCTGGATCAACAGGCGTCCATACTGGCTGCCCGTTTGTTGTCCTTAGGATATCAACCGGGGGATCGTGTGGCCGTCTGGGGCCCTAGTTATCCTGAGTGGATACTTATTGAGTATGCGATCTCGCGGGCGGGTTTGGTCATCGTGACTTTAAATCCGCTCTACAAGCAGGCTGAGTTGTTATATGCCCTGCAAGTCGTACAGGTGCGCTGTATTTTCCATGCGGATGAGGTCAGTGGTGTGCCGCTGCGGTCGATCATTGATGCAGTGGCAGCACAATTACCCCATTTAACAGGCATCTATTCGTTTTCAAGCGGTGTCAGGGCGCTCATGGCCGGGGTGCCGGGTTCGAGTGATTTCCCAGTGGTAGATCCTGACAGCCTGTTCATGATTCAGTACACCTCAGGAACGACGGGTAAGCCGAAAGCCGCCCAGCTCTCGCACAATGCCATCGTTACCTCGGCGCTCAATGCCCATCGACGTTATGGCATTGAATCAGGAGACCGAGTCTGCAGTGCGTTTCCGCTGTTCCACGTGGGCGGCTCAGGGGTCTTCACACCGGGGGCTGCGTTGATCGGCGCGACCACGCTACCGGTGCGAATCTTTAAGGCGGATCGGACGTTGGATCTGCTAGAGCAGGAGCGTTGTCGGGTATTTGCTGGTGTACCGACGATGGTGATCGCGATGTTAGAGGATCCGAGTTTTGCGCGCCGTGATCTGTCGGCTCTAAAGCTGTTGATCATCGGCGGCGCTCAGGTACCGGTTGAGTTAATCCCGATATGGGAAAGACGCTTTGGTGCGCAGCTGATTAACGGCTATGGTCAAACTGAGACCTGTGGGGTCACCTCGAGCACCTCCGCGGGGGATCCCATCGCGAAAAAAGCCACCACCTGTGGGGTGGCCGCGCCTGGGGTCAGTATTAAGTTAGTCGATCAAAAGGGTTCTATCGTGCCGCATGGGGAGCGGGGGGAGCTGTGCTATCAGGGTCCTGGTCGCATGATGGGTTATCGCGACCCGGTACAAACCGCCGAGACCATTGACGCTGACGGCTGGCTCCATTCAGGTGATCTCGCCACCATGGATCCACAGGGGTTTGTGACGATTGTGGGCCGCTCCAAAGACATGATCATTCGGGGGGGTGAAAATCTATCACCGATCGAAATCGAAGGCTTGCTACTGCAACATTCCGATGTCAGTCAGGTCGCTGTAGTAGGTGTGCCGGATGTAAAGTACGGTGAGGAAGTGTGCGCGGTAATTGTATTGGCATCGGGGTCCGCGCCCTCACCAGAGGATATCCGTGGTTGGTGCTCAGAGCGCGTGTCGCGCTGGAAAGTGCCACGTTATATTGTGTTCGTTGATCGCTTGCCGCTGACACCGTCCGGCAAAGTCATGAAATTTAAACTGCGCGAGCAAATGGCCAGTGCGTTGCAGTTGGCTGGCACTACACAGTGAAGTGACTGCGACGCGCGGTCTGTGAGAGCCGCGCGCGCTGACGAGCGGTTATGGTTGCTGCGCCATGTCTTTTAAGGATTCTCCCATCGCATCGATGATGCCGTCGTGACCCCAGGGGTCCCCCTCACAGAACTCGTTCGCTCTCCAGGTCTCGTCTAACAGCTTGCCTTGACAGCCTGCTTCCACGTCAAAGCCGCCGGGACCACGCATGTAGAAGGACAGCATGCCGTCGTTGCGGTGTCGGCCCAAAGCGGCGACCACCTTGTAGCCGGCTTTCTTGGCTCTATCTAGGGTGCGGCCCACCATATCAATGTCGGCCATCTCTACTAAAAAGTGCTGAACTCCGGTGACACCACCCAGATCCACGATTGCAAGGCTGTGATGCCTTGGATTGCAACGTAAGAACTGCAGACGCACGCCGGGACCAAAGCTAATGTAATCCGAGAGACGGAAACCCAGCACCTGGGTGTAGAACTCGAAGCACTCGGGTTGTTTTTGTAAGAAGAGATTCATATGGCCGACACCCAGATGGCCGGCAACGAACTGATGATCGTAGTAGGGTGAGTGAAACATGTAGTCACAGGTGTGGCCATAAAATAATTCGATCGACACGCCGTTGGGATCACGTATGCGAGCCAGCTCAGTGACCGCACGGGCAGCCGCCTCGAGTTCCGTGCCCATGGTGACCTCGATACGGGCGTCTTTGAGTTCTTTTAAGGCGGTCGCGAAGGGCTCAGGTCCATCAAACTCCATGCCCATGTACAAAAGAGCGCCATTTTTTTTGTGTGGGTGCGCGGCGATGCGCCACTGGCGCTCGTCCATCTTGAGGTACACCGATCCATCCGTGCCGATGCCTGTTTGCTCACTGGCAGGGCGGGGTACGGTGGGTGGTCCCCAGCCTACACCGGGGACGGCCCGTGCCGGCATCATGCCGAGGACATGGGTTCCAAACTGTAGCCACTCGAGCGGGTTGGTGGATCCAAATCCCACATAAGCCAGCGCCTTGATGTCCATTCGAGTACTCCTACTGTCCTAATCGAAAAATAATCGGGCGTGTCACGGTCGCTGATGAGCGTACGTGAGCGCGCTATCTTGTTCACTGTCCGCCTACGCGTCTACCTGCGTCGGGTGTTGTTGAGAGGCACCCGTCAGATCCCTGACAGGCTCGATGCGCTCCGTGTCACCCCTGTGATGAGGCTCAATAAGGACTCCCCCGGACGAGTCCAGTAACCCTTTTCGTCGGCTCACATGCAACTCAATATAATCATTATCCGATCCAGAGACCAGACGCCTGACCGTTAGGGGAGGGCGCCTAGGGGCGTGACGGATAGACTCCATTGGAACCCCATTTTTAATGGTCGCTGAGGCCTTACAGGGGGCGAGTAGTATACGAGTGCAGGTCCTATTAAGATGGCGCTGAGGTGGGTTTTGTCCGCAATGTAGGTCACCTCATAGGGGGTATTTTGCATGGCGGGGACGATGGGTCATCACCGAGACGGGACGAGTGCCGAGCGGGCCTCGGGACATTCTGCGTTTGACGGAGGGTCGGTAGGTGTTTAAGGATCAGACCGCCATTGTGGGCATTGGCCAAACCTCCTTCGCCAAGTCTTTGCCGGGCAGTGAATTGGAGTTGGCCTGTCAGGCTATCCAATTGGCGCTTGATGATGCAGGTCTTAAGCCCTCCGATGTGGATGCCTTAGGCAGCTTCACGATGGAGCACACGCCAGAGTTTGAAGTCGCTCGTAATGTGGGGCTGGGCGAGCTGCACTACTTTTGTCAGTCGCCGTGGGGCGGTGGCGCAGGCTGTGGCGCGGTAGGTCAGGTGGCGGTGGCTTTGGCTGCCGGGGTTGCCAATGTCGGGGTAGTGTGGCGCTCGCGTAAACGCGGTGCGCGCAGTACGCGTGTGTGGGCAGGGGTGCAGGAGCGCATCACTGACCACTGGAAGTGGTCGAGACCCTCAGGGCTAGTGCGTCCCGCGGATGAATGCGCGATGTTTACCCAACGCTATATGCATGAATATGGCGTGACCAGAGAGCAGCTGGCGCATGTGGCACTCGCGCAGCGTGAGTATGCCCATAAAAACCCGCTCGCATTTATGCAGAGCCGGTCTCTGACTCATCAGCAATATATGGATGCCCGCATGATCGCGGATCCTTTGTGTTTATTCGATAATTGTTTAGAGACCGATGGAGCGATTGCGCTGGTGATGGTGCGGGCAGATCGGGCGAAGGATTTGCGACAGCGACCCGCTTTCATCCATGCGTTCTCGCAGGGTTTAAATCGCCAGCATCAAGTGAATACCGACTGGCACGGTGAGAATCCGCTGCGCAGTAGTTCGTGCGTCACTGCGGCTAATTTGTGGCGCCAGGCGGATTGTGGTCCAAACGATGTAGACGTCGCCCAGTTCTATGACGCTTTTTCTCCGCTGGTGTGGTTTTCTCTAGAAGCCTATGGGTTCTGTGAGCCGGGCACAGCCGCGCAGTTTGTGGCTGAGGGCGGCACACGCTTAGGTGGACGATTACCGGTGAATACCTCCGGCGGCAGCTTGTCAGAAGTGTACTTACACGGACTCAACTTAATCGTTGAGGCCGTTCGGCAAGTACGCGGTACCTCTACCGCCCAAGTGCCTGATGTCGACTATTCTCTGGTGACCGCTTGTGACAGCACGCCCAACGGGGCGCTGCTGCTGCGGAGAAAATAAATGATCGACACGATTCCCTTGCCGTTTACGGCGGATCCGATTGATGCCCCCTTCTGGGAGGCCACCCTGCGCTCTCAGTTGGTGGTTCAGCAGTGTGCGGGTTGCCAAGCGCATCGTTTTCCACCGCGACCGATGTGTCCCCAGTGTCAGTCGCTCGATCACCGTTGGCGTCCCCTGTCAGGAGACGCCACGGTCTGGTCGTATACCAAGCCACAGCCCCCGTTGTTGCCGGCCTTTGAGCTGCTGCTGCCCTATGTGGTGGTGTTGGCGCAGGTGGCTGAGGACCCTCATATACGGATCATTGGCCATCTCATGTCAAAAGACGGTGGCATCACCGGTGTGGATGAGGCAGGTCTTAAGATCGGCGCGAAGCTGCGGGTCGCTTTCAGGCAGCACGCGTCGGATGTGTCTATACCCGGTTGGGTCCTCGTCGATTAACTTGCGCGTCTCCACCCATTATCATTGGTATAAAGACAGGTAAACATGAGCATTCAATTAAGTAAACAGTGCTTGGATATCGGTGTGGTGACAGCAAATGCCGAGGCGGCGCTCGCTTTTTATTGCGACACCCTGGGCCTTGAGCTGGCAGCGACCATACCCGTTCCCGGCGGCGTCGTTAGAAGACTGAAATGTGGCGACAGTGTGATCAAGCTATTGATCCTCGATAAGCCGCCTGAGCATGCAGTTCAGGGGGGTGGCTATGCCGCGGCCACGGGCTTTCGTTACTGCACCTTGTCGGTCAAGAATATGGACGAGCTGGCTGAGAAATGTCGCATCGCCGGCTACCGTATTGCGGTCAAACCCTTCCAACTGAGACCGGGGGTGCGGGTGGCGATGGTGGAAGACCCAGATGGCAATACCATCGAGTTCATGCAGGAAGGTTAAGGCATGTCATTGGATTCCAAGCGGCAGTCGATTGAGCAGTCGGTCGATCTCACATATCAGTTAGATGATCGTTACACCCAGCAGTCCGGGCGGATCTATCTGACCGGCTCGCAAGCCTTGGTACGACTGCCGTTGATGCAGCGGGAGCGGGATTTAGCAGCAGGTTTTAATACGGCAGGTTTTATTTCCGGATACACCGGATCGCCCTTAGGCGGCTATGACTTAGCTCTTAAGCAGGCAGCCAAGCACCTGCAAAGTCACCACATTCATTTTCAGCCGGGCATCAATGAAGAGCTAGGCGCAACGGCGGTATCCGGCTCACAGCAAAGCGAACTGATGGCGGGGGCCAAGTACGACGGCGTGTTTGGGCTTTGGTACGGCAAGGGACCCGGTGTCGATCGGGCCGGTGATGCGCTAAAGCATGGTAGTTACGCCGGCGCCTCTCCGAAAGGCGGCGTATTGGTGTTGGCTGGCGATGATCATGGTGCGAAGTCTTCGACCACTGCGCATCAAAGCGATCATGCCTTTATTCATTTTGGCATGCCTTATCTTAACCCGTCCAACGTTCAAGATTATTTGGATTTTGGTGTGTATGGTTTTGAGTTGTCACGGTTCTCTGGCTGTTGGATCGGGATGAAGTGTGTAACTGACACGATTGAGAGCAGTGCGTCGGTGTCCGTTGATCCTTTGCGTATTCAAGTCCGCTTGCCGGATCCTACGACGACGCCGCGAGATGGCGTACATATCAAATGGGGCATGGCACCCGCTATGCAGGAGCTCCGTCAGTATCGGCAGCGCATCCCGGCAGCGCTCGCCTTTGTGCGCGAAAATGCATTAGATCGGGTGGTACGTGACAGTCCTACCAGGCGCTTAGGTATTGTGACGTCCGGTAAAGCCTTTCTCGATGTAATGCAAGCACTAGATAAATTGGGGCTCGATGAGACGGCCTGCCAGCGTCTTGGCGTGTCGGTTTATAAGGTAGCCATGCCGTGGCCACTGGAGCCCACTAAAGCCATAGATTTTGCACGCGACCAGCAGGAGCTTTTGGTGGTCGAGGAAAAGCGACCGGTCATGGAGGACCAGTTCGCTAAGCTGCTCTACAATCTGCCTACCCATCCTCGTCTCGTCGGCAAGTTTGATGAGCAGGGCCGCTCGCTGCTGAGTTCGGAGGGCGAATTAGTTTCCGTGGCGGTCGCCGTCGTCATCGGTCGGCGCCTGCTGGCGCTGCAGGCCGATGACGCACTGGCACTTCGGGTGAGCGCGTTAGAGCAAGCCGTCGGACAGTCGCCCACCGCTTCCGGTGGCTTGATGCGACTCCCTGCGTTTTGCGCGGGCTGTCCGCATAACACCTCGACCAATGTGCCTGAGGGCAGCGTCGCTTTCGGTGGGATTGGTTGCCATGGTATGGCGCTGTTTTTGCCCGAGCGGCGTACCTTGACCATTGCACAAATGGGTGGCGAGGGAGTTTCCTGGATTGGCATCTCGCCATTTAATAAGACCGAGCACATTTTTCAAAACCTAGGGGATGGCACGTATTTCCACTCAGGGATTATGGCGATTCGAGCGGCGGTGGCGGCTAAGGTGCGCATCACCTACAAAATCTTAGTCAATGATGCGGTCGCCATGACAGGCGGCCAGGCAGTCGAAGGTCAAGTGCAGGTTGATGCGCTGAGCCGTCAGGTGCATGCGGAGGGTGTGGGCCGCATTGCCGTCGTCAGTGGCGATCTGGACAAATATCAGGGGAATTCGCAGTTTGCACCAGGGGTCACGGTACATCACCGCGATACGCTCGACCAAGTGCAACGTGAGTTACGAGAGTGGCCTGGGGTGTCGGCGATTATCTATGATCAAACCTGTGCCACTGAGTTGCGTCGCCGGCGAAAGCGCGGGACGGCACCTGATCCAGAGCAGCGTACCTTTATCAATGAGTCGGTGTGCGAGGGCTGTGGTGATTGCAGTGTGCAATCCAACTGCATTGCGATCGAACCGGTGGAGACTGAGTTTGGACGCAAGCGGCAAATCAACCAGTCCGCCTGTAACAAAGATTTTTCGTGCTTAAAAGGCTATTGCCCAAGTTTCGTCACGGTGTACGGTGGCAAGCCGCGCAGTCGTGGCTCGGAGCCCGTATCCATAGGCACCAGTGAGCTGTCGAGCCGATTATCCCAATTGCCCGTGCCAGTCACCGCCGACTGTCATACGCCTTACAGTATTTTAATCACCGGTATCGGTGGCTCCGGCGTTGTGACGGTGGGCGCGCTGATTGGTGTCGCCGCACACCTAGAGGGGAAAGGTTGCTCAGTCCTCGATGTGGCAGGCCTTGCACAACGTAACGGCCCGGTCACAAGTCATGTGCGGGTAGCGCGTGCGGCATCAGATATCCATGCGACGCGAATTGGGGCGGCCGGCGCACAACTGATTTTGGGTGCCGACATCGTGGTGACGACGGGTCTTGATGCATTGTCAAAAATTTGTGGTGGGCATACCCGCTTAGTCGTTAATAGCCATGTGGCACCGACGTTTGCGTTTGCCACCAATCCCAATCTGAATCTGTCCGCTGAACCGATGGTACTGTCGATTCTCAGCGTGGCCGGTGAGGAGAAAGCAGAATTTATCGCCGCCACGTCGCTGGCTACTGCCCTCATGGGGAATGCGGTGGCTGCCAATCTCTTCTTGGTAGGTTATGCACTGCAGCGTGGCTTACTGCCGGTGAGCCTTGCCGCGCTTGAACGAGCGATTGAGCTTAACGGAGTGCAAGTAGAGATGAACCGCGCTGCCTTATCCTGGGGCCGGCTTGCGGCGCAGGATCTGGCTTACGTGGAGCAGGTGGCGAAACCAAGCGAGTCACGCGAGGCCTCGCGTCAGCCTAAGAACGCATCAGAGCGTTTTCTGCTTCGGGTAAAGACGCTGGCTCAGTATCAGAATGCGGCTTATGCGCTGCGCTATCGCTCGCTGGTTGACAAAGTGAGTGCTCGAGAGGCAACGCTGATGGGTCAGCCTGGCGCTTTGTCTGAGGCGGTCGCGCAATACTACTTTAAGCTCATGGCGTACAAAGATGAGTATGAAGTGGCGCGCTTATTTACAGAGCCAAGTTTTCGGGAGCGACTCGATGCCGCTTTTGAAGGAAGATATAAGATCGAGTTCAATCTAGCGCCACCGATCTTGCTCGGTCGGGATGCCGCCACCGGGCGCTACAGAAAGCGAAAATTCGGTGTGTGGATGCTGCCCTTATTTCATGTCCTGGCTAAAATGAAGTGTCTGCGCGGCACGCCGCTCGATGTATTTGGTTACGCGGAGCATCGTCGTTTAGAGCGGACATTGATCACCGACTACGAGCGGATGATCGATGAGGTGCTAGTAGGATTGACGGCTGACAATTATGCGGTGGCCGTTCAATTGGCTGCGCTACCAGAGCAAATCCGCGGTTTTGATACTGTCAAAGATGGCAACGTGATGAAGGTCAAGAAAAACCAGGCGGAATTGCTTCTTCAGTTTAAGAGTGCACAGCGCTCGATGCCGAATGGTGTGTCGGTCGCTGCCTAGTGCTTAAGACACTACATCCCAAGCGCCTTTATCGAGTGACCTCATGAGCGACACATTCACTAGGCGTGTGGCCTTGGTGACCGGTGCGGGTAAGGGATTGGGTCGCGCCTATGCGCTTTGGCTTTCTGCCCATGGGTCTGCAGTGGTGGTCAATAATCGTGAGCATGCGGGCGTGCCCTCAAGTGCGCACGCGGTCGTTGAGGAAATCCTTGCGCGCGGTGGATCAGCAGTTGCTAATGGTTACTCAGTAGAGGATGAGAACGGCGCTCGTGCGATGGTGGCACATGCAATCTCCGAATTCGGTCGCCTTGATGTGCTGGTGTGTAATGCAGCGATCGTACCGCGTGCGTCGTTCATAGACGTCTCTATTGCTGAGTTGCGGCAGTTAGTTGATATCAATTTGCTGGGCGTGCTACTGCCCCTACACGCGGCATGGAAGCAGATGCGAGCGGCAGGCTACGGACGCATTGTATTGATATCCTCATCGGTCGGTCTGTATGGAGAAAAAGACCTAGCGACGTATGGTGCGACCAAAGCCGCTGTGATTGGTTTGGCTCGGGCGCTGACAAAAGAAGTGCCGCCGGAGGCGGATATTAAAATTAATGTGGTGGTGCCTTTTGCGTACACCTCGGCGGCTGCTGTGTCACCGCGGATGGATGGTTTGGCGGACAAGTTATCGCCGGATAAAGTGGCGCCCGTCGTCGGATGGCTTGCCAGTGAGGCCTGTCAGTACACCGGACTGGTGTTGCACGTCGGTGGCGGTCGGGCGACGCGTGCGCGCATTTTGGAAACCGCGCCGGTGGATATTGACGTCGTCGGTTCGGATGCGTGGCTTGAGGCCCTCAGTGGCCCTGCGTTAGCCGATGAAGCGAGCTCGGGTCATAAAGCGGGTAGTCGGATTACCCGACGTTAGGGCGTAGCGGCCATCAGAGTCGCGCGACTCAGACTGGACAGGCTCTTAGGGAGCTGTAACAGTGATCAAAACTTTTTGGTTTATTCATGCGCAGTAGGAGTGAAAATATGCAAGTTGACTCACAGGAATACGGACAATTTCTCGCGTGGAAGGCGCAACAGGAGCGATTGAAGCAGCATGTAGAGACGATCAAGGCGGTTTTTGAAGCGGAGTCTCGCGCCCATACGGAGGATTTTTTTGCACCCTTTAGCGCCGACAGCCGCTTTTGGATGAATGGCAGCTCGCCGAGTTCAGGGGCGCTGGAAGGCGTGCCGGCGATGAAAGCCCTCTTTGAAACGTTTATGAGTGCTCTGAAGTCCGGGATATCGATGACCATTACCAATGTGGTGGCAGCGGGGGATTGGGTGGTCACCGAGGCGGTGGGTCGGGCGGAAACAAAAGATGGCCGACCCTACAACTCACACTATGTGCAGCTATGGAAATTCAAGGACTCTAAAATCGTTGATTTTAGGGAGTATCTTGATACTAAGCTGCTGACAGATACGTTTAAGTTTTAAGGGCCTCGCGGCATTGGGGCCTCACTAACGGTCGGCCACCTGGAGTGCTGGCTTGGAATGCGAGCCGGATATGGATGTCCCAGTGGGCAACGTTGTGAGAGTCTCTTAAGTGCGATCAAGTGAGTCTATCTGCACCTTGGGGATGGGTTCTGTCACGAGGCGCCGCCTTCTCTTCGGACGACAAGAGTCTGTCTGACTTAGACGTCGCCTCCTCATTGAGGTAATGCCGACATGGTAGATCGTATGGATGCACAGACCCGCCTTATAGATGGGACAGCCTGGCGAGAGTTTTGCCGTTCGTTAGAGCAAGCCGGTACGATCGTGTTGGAGCGATCGCAGAGCGATCCTTTAGAGCGCGCGGAGGGCTTTCGCTACCTCACCCGCATGCTGCGCTGCGGCCTCGAGCGTTACGTCGAGTATGCTGATCCGTTGGCGCCTGTGCTCTATCGTCCTGTCCACGAGACTCAGAAATTTGGTGTGGATAATCCGGACAGCTACTACCAAATGGCCGCCCTACGGGGCGACTGTGAGTATGTAATCCGGGGTCAACGTGGGAGTATTCATTACCTTAGCCTCGGTACGTACTATGGTGACTATGGTCGTCCGGGGCGATCCGGCTGCGGAGGCTTGGTGGAAGCTAGCCAATTGGAGATCAGTCCGGATGGCTCATTCACTCTCCAGGTCAGTCACCAGAAGAAGGCGGGCAACTGGCTACCCATGGATCCAGACACCTCAGCACTCATTATTCGTCAAAACTTCTTAGATAAGGAAAACGAGGAAATCGCCAAGCTGTCGATTGAACTCGTCGGTCAAATAAGTGCACCGCTGCCGCTCGATCCCAACCGTTTTGCCGAGTCCTTGCGATCAGCGGGGCTGTTTGTGGCGGGTACCGCGGACTACTTTCTTAAGTGGTCTGAGCGGTGGATGAAACATCCCAATGAGCTTCAGGAACATGATGTGGGTGTCAAACAGGCAGCCCACGGAGATCCCAATATCTTTTTCTATATGGGTTATTGGGTTTTGAAAGAAGACGAGGCACTGATCATTGAGGCCGATCCACCCGCCTGTGACTACTGGAATTTCCAGTTGTGTAACCACTGGCTAGAGTCGGGTGACTATCGCTACTACCCAGTGGACATTAATCAGCACACGGCTGTTTATAATGCCGATAGATCGTTCACGTTGATCGTTTCCCACCAAAATCCTGGATTACCCAATTGGATTGATACGACGGGTCATCGACGGGGGGGTATGGGACTGCGGTGGGTGAAGGCAGCAGATCATCCAAAGCCCCGTACGCGGGTCGTCAAATTGAAGAGTCTTTTGACCCAAGGACGTTCTGTCTGAGCGGACGAGCTCAGGGTGTAGTGCTTTCAATCAAGGATCTGCTTTGGGGAGTCGTTAAGGAACGTGTTGATGTCAACCGATCGTCGGCGGCTGTCTAGGAGAAATGCACCGCATTGATGACGGTTGAAGACCACGCACCGATGGGTGTCCTACAGCTTGAGGAGAAGCGTTCATGACGTCCGTGTTATTCGCAGGATCTGAGCAAGTGCTGATGGCAGAAGCCGCCGCGAGTACGGGGCTCAGTGATTTTGGTGATACACATTTTGTCGAGGGACTGAAGACGTTGCTGCGTGCCTACGATGAGGAAGCGCGCTTAAATGACTTTGGGCGCATGGCGGTACGCTATGAATTGTTGGGGATTCTTTCAGCGCGATTGAGCCTGATCGAGGAATGGAAGCAGCACGCGTCGGCACTGACTGCTACCGTGAAGAGACCCCTATTTGTGCTCGGACTACCGCGCACGGGCACCAGCGCCCTACATGATTTATTGGCCGAAGACCCGAGGCATCAGGTACTTGAGTACTTTATGGCCGCCTCTCCCCGTCCACGCACCGTCGGGCCGGTGGCTGACGATGACCCGCGACTGGTGGCCGCGCGCCGCGAGTTGGACGGCCTGTATGCTCTGGATCCTGGTCTTCGCGCCTTGCATGACATGCGCGCCGATGGGCCCGAGGAATGTCGCCACCTGTTCCGACATCACTTGACCGATGACACCTTTGATTCGATGGCCGCAGTACCTAGCTATACGGCGTGGTTTCGATCACAATCCATGGCACCTGCTTATGATTGGCACCGAAAAGCCTTGGCATTGGTGCAATCCACTGCACCCGACCGTCGATGGGTTCTGAAGTACCCCGCACACCTACGAAATCTGGCAGAGCTCTTCCGAGCTTATCCGGACGCCTGTGTGGTCCAAACGCATCGGGATCCGGTGGACGTACTGCCCTCTCTGTGTACGTTGATTTATCGGTTGCGGGTCCTCTACAGTGATCATGCCGATCCGTACGCGGTCGGCCGATGGCAGCTCGATATGTGGTCGCACATCTTAGAGCAAAGTATGGCTTTTCGTCGTGAGCATGACGCGGCGCAGTTTCATGATATGCATTTCGATGATTTCCAACGCGATCCTGTGGCCGCCATTCGCTCGATCCATAGCCGCTTTGGCGACACACTCGATGAGGCGTCGACGGAGCGCATTCGCGCCTATCGTGCGGCGCATCCACCAGGACGCTATGGTCGGCAGGTGTATCGCTTGGAAGACTACGGACTGACGGCGGAGATGGTCCGGGAGCGCTTTGCACCCTATAGAGAGGCTTTTGGATTCAGGTGATAGGCCAAGTGGGTGTCGTGGTTGCCATCGACTGATCAGGGTATGACATGCATGATGGGTGGCTCGGGTGCTCGATCAGGCCAGAATAGGAATGGAGAAGAGTGTAATGAACGGTGAGGAAATAGGTGGCTTTAATGCGCTACTAGGGATGGAGCTCAAGGGAGTCGTCGGCGATGCCTATGTGGTGGAGTTGGCGATCGGGCCGCAGCACTTGCATGTGCGTGGCGGGGTGCACGGTGGCGTGTACCTCAGCCTCCTAGACACGGTGATGGCGAGAGTCTCCCGTGCGGCGTTAGGCCCCGGCCAATACCAGCCTACACTGGAGTTGAAGACTAATTTTTTAAGTGCAGTGCAAAGTGGCCGTATCATCGCCACGGGGCGGGTGATCTCCCGAACGCGACGCACTTGCTATGCAGAAGGCGAGTTAATCAGCGATCAAGGCCAGTTACTCGCACGAGGCAGTGCCACCATGATTGTGGTCGAAGCGCGGCCCGCTGTGTAGACGGGTGCCCACCTGTCAGTCAGCCAGAAGAGTCAATGTACGCTAAAATACACCCCTAAACGAACTGACAGGACGCCACTGATGAACTCTCTTTTTAGCCCCTTAAAGGCAGGACTGATCGAATTACCTAACCGTATTGTGATGGCGCCGCTGACCCGCGCTCGCGGTGGCGCGAAGCACGTGCCAAGCGCAGTGATGGCAGAGTATTACGCGCAGCGTGCATCAGCGGGTCTGATCATCACTGAAGCGACAATGATTGCAGCGGATGGCTGTGCCTTTGTGGAAGAAGGCGGTCTTTTTAATGAGGCCTGTGTGGCGGGCTGGCGAGGTGTGACGGATGAAGTGCACCGTCGTGGCGGACGTATCATGGTGCAGCTGTGGCACCCCGGGCGAGCAGCTCACTCGGCTTTAAATGGGGGCAGCCAACCGATCTCAAGTACGGATCGTGCGATTCAAAATGACACCATCCGAATTCCAGGTTTGGGTGCGCAGCCTTATGAAGTGCCTCGCCGACTGGAGACGCACGAAATTCCTGGCATCGTGAAGCTGTTTGGTGAGGCGACGCGGCGCGCGAAACAGGCGGGCTTTGATGGGATACAGCTGCACGCGGCCCATGGCTACTTGCTGGATCAGTTCCTGCGAGACAGTGTCAACGACCGAAGCGATGCCTATGGCGGCTCCATTGCCAACCGCGCCAAGTTGTTGCTGGAGGTAGTGGATGTGGCAAGCCGTGAAATCGGCGCGGGCCGCGTGTCGGTGCGTATTTCGCCGCTAGTGGACTACAACGACATCGCTGACTCGAATCCCAGCGAGTTAGTGGCTTATTTAGCGGCGGAGTTTGAGCGTCGCGGGCTGTCGTTCTTGGAGCTTCGTCAGCACGCTCATGTGCTACCAGCCGAGGAGCAACTGGTGGGGATTGCGCGTCAGCATTTTCATGGGGTGTTGATGCTCAATGGGGGATTCGATCAAGCCAGCGGCGAAGCAGCCGTGAGCAGTGGTCGCGCCGATGCCATCGTCTATGGGCGTGCTTTTATTGGCAATGCCGATCTGGTCAAGCGCTTTGCGGTGGGTGCTCCGCTCAATGCCATGGACGCCACCACCCTGTACGGGCCGGATGGACGCGGCTACACAGACTATCCGGTGCTGCCTGCCTGAGTACACAAGATGGATCGAGCGACGGATACGGCTGAAAAGCTTAGGATGGGGTGCGCAGGCGGTTGGCCGCTTCATGGCGAAGGGCTGCGTGGAAGCCTAACGCGGCGCCTGCATTCAGTGCCCGCTTAATGCCCGTCACGGCGTCACGAGGAAGGCGCGCCGTGGCCATACCCAGTTCGATGGCACGGCTTAAAAGAAGTGAGGCTTCACACACCTCATCAATCAATCCAGCCTGCACAGCGGCGTGCGCATCCATCACGCCCTCACACAGTAAGAGTTTTTTGGCACGGCTGAGTCCCAGCAGATGAGGTAGTAGGGCGGTGCTACCAAAGCCCGGCATGAGGCCAAGCTCAGCAAAATTTGTCTTAAAAGAAGCGCTGTCAGCAGCCAGCCTCAGATCAAGACACAGGCTCATGGTCACACCGATGCCAACGGCCGTACCATTGAATGCAGCGATGGTGAGCTTGGGGTGATCGTGCAATTCAGTGGCGAAACCTTGAATAAATAGTTCCTCTCCCAGTAAAAAACCGGAGGCGCCGCGCTCACCGGCGAGACAAGCACGATCAGCGCCCGCGCAAAAAACCCGTCCCTCAGCGGTTAGGATCACAGCAGCCACTGTGGGGTCGGCGGCCGTCTCGCGAAAGACTCGCACGAGGTCTTCACCCATCTCTGGTGTATACGCATTTAAGCGGTCTGGGCGATTTAAGGTGACGATGGCTACCGCGTCGCGTCGCTCGAGACGCACCGTGCCATAGTCGGTGACCCGTGGGGCGCGGCTCATGGCCGTGCAGCCAGGCTACGCCCGTGCGCGTTCTCTTGCCATTGGTCAATTCGTTGATTCGTTGCTATGTCGTCAGTACAGGGGCGCATGTGGGACTCCGTGCTCTCAGTGCAGGTTAGCCTTGCGGGGGTATGCGGGCAACGGCATTGTGCTTCGCTTGATGTCGCTGAGACGTCCCGGCGGGCACCGATCCGGTATGAGGTGGGCGGAGTACGCTGAACAGTGTGGTGTCGCGGCTTAGGGTGCATGATTCATGATTTTTTGTTATAAATCAATTGATTGAATCCACTTAGGTGCTCGTATGTGGTCGGCGTCGCCACGAAAGCGCCGTGAAAGAGATCGCCATCATCTGACCGCCCACCGATTAAGCTAAGGTGAGTTGCAGGTGAGTCGAAGGACTCTCATTCTTCAAGCTCGCCGTGTCGTATGGACGGGCTTTTTTTGAGCGCGGACACCGTGCGCGTGCCAGCGGCAGAACCTTATCTATTTGGAGAGACGACCCACATGAATTTCAAGGATTACAGCGCATTGCAATTTAGCCGTGAGGGCAAAATACTGACGGTGACCATCAATCGTCCTGAGGTCAAAAATGCCATCAATGCCACGCTGCACGAAGAGTTTGCGCGCGTGTTTACCGACATTGATATGGATGACCAAACAGATGTCGTGATTCTGACCGGTGCGGGTAAAGCCTTTTGTGCTGGGGGTGATCTCGACTGGTTGCTGTCGATGCACGGCGATCCAGTGCGGACGGCAGCAGGCATTCGCAATGATCGACGCGTGCAAAACTCGATGCTCGATCTTGAAAAGCCGATCATTGCCAAGTTGCGTGGTCCAGCCATTGGGCTCGGATGCTCTTTGGCCTTGTTTTGTGATTTCGTCTATGCGACCCCCGATGCGGTCCTCGCGGACCCCCATGTGTCGGTCGGCTTAGTGGCCGGTGATGGTGGTGCGGTGCTCTGGCCGCAACTGATCGGCTATATGCGCGCTAAAAGCTACTTGCTCACAGGCGATAAGATCACCGGCACCGATGCTGCGCAGTTGGGTTTAATCACCAAAGCGGTCCCGGAAGAGGAACTGGATGCGGTTGTTCAGGCCATGGCGACTCGACTGGTGAATGGCGCAACCCATTCAATTAAATGGACCAAAGCGTCCATCAATGCGGGCCTAAAAGTCATCGCCAATTCAATTATTGACCGTGCTGCCGCCTATGAGAACGTGACGCAGCTGTTACAAGATCATAAAATTGCGCTAGAGGCCTTCCAGAAACGGGAAGCGCCCAAGTTCATTGGTGGTTGAAGCCGATGCGGACCGCGCGCCAAGATATGGTGCGTCTGTAGATGAAGGATGGTCGTTCCATGTTTGAGACGCTGGACTATCAGGTAACCGATGGCGTTGCGCTGCTCACCCTCAATCGGCCACGTCAGCACAATGCCGTGAACAGCGTGATGAGTCGCGAACTGCCACTGGCGTGGGAACGCTTCAGGAATGACCCAGAGGCCATCGTTGCCATTATCACTGGAGCCGGTGAAAAAGCATTTTGCACGGGTGCTGATGTGCGTGATCTACCCGAACTCAATGCCCCCGCGGAGAGGGCCACCTTAGAGTCCATTCGTTGGACGTCACTGCAGAACCGGATTTGGAAACCCGTTATCTGTGCGGTGAATGGGTTGACGGTGGGCGGTGGCCTGCACTTTGTGGCGGACAGTGACTTGGTGATTGCTGCGACCTCAGCGATGTTTTTTGACACCCATGTGGCGGTGGGCTTAGTGGCGGGCCTTGAGC
This sequence comes from uncultured Pseudomonadota bacterium, assembly GCA_903862885.1. Classification (GTDB taxonomy): domain Bacteria; phylum Pseudomonadota; class Gammaproteobacteria; order Steroidobacterales; family Steroidobacteraceae; genus CAIKZZ01. The sequence continues at coordinate 143 of CAIOZU010000021.1, read as the reverse complement.
CGGTGAGTCTCTGTCAACGCATGCCGATCCAGGCGGTGCTTCGTATGGCCTTGATGGGCGCCGGTGAGCGATTATCTGCGCAGCGCGCCTATGAACTGGGCATGGTGGGTGAGGTGGTGCCAGCGGATCGACTGCTGGCGCGC